>NZ_JZIM01000002.1:0-398191 GCF_000963215.1 Xanthomonas sp. MUS 060 | reverse complement strand
GCGAACACACCGTGGAACTCGCCATGCATGCGCGCGGTCAGATCGCCCGCCGCAATCGCCTGCAGCAGCGCCGACAAGGACTGTAGATTGCCATCGGCCGTGGACATCAGTTGATTGAGGCTCTCCACCATCAACCGGAAGTCGTACTGGAAGCGCTCGGCATCACCGCGCGCGGCGAAGTCGCCATGCGCCGCCGAGTGCGCCAATTGCTTGATCTGCCCATTCATCGCTGACAGGTTCGCCTTCACCTCGTCCATGGTCTTGCTCAATACCGCTTCCTCGCCGGGCAGGCGATCCATGTCCTGACTCAGATCGCCAATCGCATAGCGCCCCATGATCTGCGCCAGCTTGGTCTTGACCGCCAGGTGCGAGGACACCAGTGCATTGGTTTCCGCCGCCATCCGCCCATAATCGCCGGGGAACGTCTGCGCATCGATACGATGACTGACCTCACCGGCATCGTGGCGTTTGGCCATCTCCAACTGTGCGCCGATCAGTCTGCGCAACTGCCGCTGCATTCCATCCATCGCGATCAACAGCCGGCCGGTCTCGTCCTTGGCGTCGGTGCGCACGTCGTTATCCAGATTACCGCTGGCAATGGATTCGGCTGCACGGGTGGCGCGCCCCAGCGGCACGGTCAGACTACGGGTGATCAACCACGCCAGCAGGCTGCTGACTACCAATACGGCAACACCTCCCATGATCAGTAGCATGCGGCCATTATTCATCGCCTTATTGGCGACGTCGTAGGCATTGGTGTTGTTGTCGCGCTGCCGCTTGGCATACGCGTTGATAGCGTCCTGCCACTTCTGGGTGGCAGGCGCTGCATTCGCCATCAACTCCTTGAGCGCCTCGTCAGGCTTGTCGTTCATGCCAAGATCGAACACTTTCTGGTTGGCGGCCTCGGCGCGCTCGTAGGTTTGGTCGATCTGCCGACGCATCTGCGCACCAGTTTCACCAAGCACAGGAATCTTATAAAGCTTGTCGTGCGCTTCAATATAAGAGGCGCGCTGTTGCTCGATGATCTTGGCGAAACCGATGTTTTCTTCCTTCGATGTCGGCAGCACGACGTTACGCAGTTGCACGGCGATGGCCGAGCTTGAGCCGCGCATCGTGCTGGTGTAATCGAGAATGGTCATGTTGCGCTTGACGATCATATCCATCCGGTCACGCGCCTGAGCCAATGCGATCAAACCGGCGACGACAAGACCGCAGGAGAGCAAAATGAGCACACCGAAGGCCGAAGATAGGCGCGTGCCGACGTTGTAGCGCTGAAGGAAATGGATCATCAGATCACCAAATAATGAGAAAGTTGGAGGAGCACGCGCCACGATCAAGGATCACGCGACACATCTGCCAGCCTCCCAGTCAGACAAGATGAGGAGGAAAGACAAAAACACACTTCGTACCCACCACAGCGGCGATATCCCGTTTGAGTGCTCGCTTGACTGTAACGGCCAGTACCCCAGGTTCTTGACGAACCAATGAGCATCCGTTTTGATTCCTGCCTCATGAGGAAAGAGGAAACGCAACGCAGATCACTCATGCAATCTGATGGGGCACGCAGAATTTCGGCAATAAGGTAAGTCTGCGCGCACAACGACATTCACGGGACAGAGCGTGCCATTTGTTGCGATAACAAATTTACTGCTGCAGCACGTTCGCGCGGCGGCGCTGTAGCAACCGCAATGCAGTGCAACCGGTGCGCTCCGACTCAGCTCACCCTGTCCAGACGGTTGTCGCCACGGTCGGCGTCAGGCAACACGTGGTCGGGATCGAGCGTCACGTGAAGCACTTTCTGCGTGCTTGGCACGCGAATCTGCGGCTCGGTCTGCTGCATCCAGGTTTCGACCGGCACACGCTGGTCCAGATGGTGGCCATCGGCGAAATCGATACGCAACGTCGCCGGCATCACCAGCTTCTGCCGGCTGCGCAGGGTTACCAGTAAGCCCTTGGCCGGATCGTGGTCGACATACGCGGCGGCTTGCACGCCCATGTCCAGTTGCCAGTTGTTGAAGTACCAACCGCGCCACCACCAGGACAGATCCTCGCCGGACTCGCTTTCCATCAGTCGGAAGAAATCCGATGGTGTCGGATGCTTGTAGGCCCAGGTGGCGATGTACTTGCGGAAAGCCGGGTCGAAGCGCGCCGGCCCGAGGATTTGTTCGCGCAATAGCACCAGACCCAGAGCTGCCTTGAAATAGATCACCGGATGTCGATAGGTCTCGCGTGTGGCATCGGCATGGGCGAGTAACGTCGGTGCCTGCGCATCGGCCAGCAGTGGCAGGATTTCATCCACCGGGTTGCCGCCATTCGGCGCGTATTCGCCGTCGCGCTTAGGCGCGTATTCGCCGTGATTGAATGCGTCGGAAGCATAGACATCGATGAAGGTGTTGAACCCTTCGTCCATGAACGCATGACGACGCTCGTTGGAACCGACGATCATCGGGAACCAGCCATGTCCCAGTTCATGAGCAGTGATCCAGAACAGCTGCTTGCCGCTATCATCCATGTCCTCGAAGACGATGCCGGGATATTCCATGTCGGCGCCATGTCCACCGAGATTCACCGCCACCGGCCACGGATACGGATACCACTGCGAAAAATGTTCGATCGACGCTTTCACAAATTCAGTGGAACGGCCCCACTTATCGGCACCGACCGACTGACGCGGGTACACCGACATCGCCAGCGCGTGCCGGCCCTGCGGCAGATTGATGCGCGCGGCATCCCAGACGAACGCCGGCGAGGCGGCAAATGCCACATCGCGGGTATGGTCCATATGGAAGCGCCAAGTCTGGGTACCGCTGGCGCTGGGGCGACTGGCCGGGTCGCCGATTTCGTCAGCGCCACGGATGGTCACGGTACGGTCGCTGGCAGCGGCTTGGGCCAGCCGTTGGCGCTGCGTGGCAGTCAACACCTGCGTGGGATTCACCAGTTCGCCAGAGCCGGCAACCAGGTAGTTCCACGGCACTGTCACCGCGTAGTCGAAATCGCCGTATTCCAGATAAAACTCAGCGTTTAGGTAGGGCTGCGTGTCCCAGCCGCGCAGATCGTCGTACACCGCCATGCGCGGATACCACTGTGCGATTTCGTAGATGTCGCCATCGCGGGTCGGGGTGACCGCCGTGCGACCGCCCCAGGTACCAGGCACGGTATAGGCATAGTCGATGTGCAGTTTGAGTGCCTTGCCGCTGCGCAGCGGCTGCGGCAAATCCACCCGCATCCGGGTGTCGTCGACCAGGAACTTCGCCGGCACACGCTTGCCGTCCTGCTCCAGTTCCACTCTCGCAATGCGGTCGCCGTCGGTGGCTGGTCGGTCGGCGCGCGCGGCATGAAGACTGCGCGCACGTGCGTCGGCGCGATACAAGTTCTGGTCAAGTTGCAGCCACAGCACCTCCAGCGTATCCGGGCTGCGATTGCTGTAGGTGATGGTTTCCTGGCCTCGGAGCGTATGCGTGTCCGGTTCCAACGTCACCTGCAAGGTGTAGTCGGCACGATTCTGCCAATACAGCGGCCCAGGAACGCCACTACCGCTGCGGTAGGCAGTGGCTGGTTGCGGCAATTGCAGCGGGGCGAACAGAGCGAGCGGATCGTATGCACTGGTCGACGCCGACACCGGAGCAGCGGCACGCGCTTGGGCGAAGGCGAGGCAGAAAAGGCAAACCGCAGCGCAACTGGCGCGACGCAGATCGTGGTGCATGGTGACATCCGTGGGCAGAACCGTCGTCAATGCTAAGCCGAATCGGCCCGACACGGATATGCCGGAAGGGGCGAGCGCCGCAGTCGGCCACGCCCCTCATGGCCCACACCGCTCAACCCAACAGTGTCTCCAGCACCGCCATGCGCACCGCCACACCGTTGGCGACCTGGCGCAGCACGCACGATTGCGCGCCATCGGCGACTTCGTCGGTGATCTCCACGCCGCGATTGATCGGACCCGGATGCAGCACAACGGCGTCCTTGGACGCGCGACGCAAGCGTTCGGCGGTGAGGCCATACTGGGCGTGGTACTGTTCCAGCGATGCCACCAGGCCCTCCTCCATACGTTCGCGCTGTAGCCGCAGCATCATCACTGCGTCCACGCCTTCGAGCATGGCGTCGAGGTCATCGCCGACCACGCAGCCGTGCAGGGTATCGTCGTCCGGCAACAGCGTCTGCGGGCCGCACACGCGCACCTCGCCAGCACCCAAGGTGCGCAGGGCATGCAGGTCCGAGCGCGCCACCCGCGAGTGTTTGACGTCGCCGACGATGATCAACTTGAGCTTGGAGAAATCGCCGCCCTTGGCATGTCGCAGGGTCAGCATGTCGAGCAGGCCCTGGGTCGGATGCGCACTGCGGCCATCGCCGGCATTGATCAGCGCAGTCCCCTCGCCCGCCGCTTCGGCAAGCTGCGCGACTGCGCCGTCCTCCGGATGGCGCACGATGAAGCCGCGCACACCCATCGCCTCCAGATTTTTCAACGTGTCACGCGCGGTTTCGCCCTTGCGCGTGGACGAGGTGGAGGCATCGAAGTTCAACACGTCCGCGCCCAGCCGCTGTGCGGCCAGTTGGAACGAACTACGGGTGCGCGTGGAAGGCTCGAAGAACAGCGTGCACACCGCGCTCCCGGCCAGCACGCTGCGCTTGCCGACACGTCCCACCGCCGCGTCGCGGATCTGGCCGGCACGGTCCAGCAGTTGCAATAGGACCGCACGCGGCAGTCCTTCCAAGGTGAGCAAATGACGCAGGCGTCCATGAGAATCGAGTTGCGGATATGTCATAACGAATCCGGGCAAACAGTCAGAGAGGAGAAATCGCGTCGTCGGGCGCGGCCAACCAACGCTCGACGATCACGGCAGCCGCCAGCGCGTCCAGCGCATCGGCGTCACGACGGCGCTTACGGCCAGCGGCACGATCCACGGCAAAACGCTGAGCCGCCTCGACCGAACTGGAACGTTCGTCGACCAGCACCACCGGCAGGCGATAGCGCGCACCGAGTTCGCGGGCAAAGGCATGGGCGCGCTTGCGGTTGGGTTGATCGGCACCATCGAGGGTGAGCGGGTCGCCGACCACCAACCCATGCGGGCGCCACTGGGCATGCAGGCGATCCAACGCAGGCCAATCCGGCCCTTGCGCATGCACATCGATCACCGCCAGTGCACGTGCGCCGCTGCCGAAACGGCTGCCGACCGCCACGCCGATACGACGATGGCCAACATCGAAACCAAGCACGGTCGCGTCGTGACGGATCGTGGCGGAGCCGTCGTTGCCAGGAGTGAGGGTGACCGTTTCAGGCATGCCCGCTATAGTCGGTGAGGCGAAACAGATCCACGCCGATACGTCCGGCCGCGGTCAGCCAACGCCGCTCCAGCGGGAGTACGAACAGCAACTCCGCATCGGCCGGCGCGGTCAGCCAACTGTTCTCGCCCAGTTCGTATTCGAGCTGCCCGGCCCCCCAGCCCGCGCAACCCAGCGCGACCACCGCATTGCGCGGCCCCTCGCCACGTGCCATCGCTTCGAGCACGTCGCGTGAGGTAGTGAGGTACAAGCCCTCGGCGAATGCCAGGCTCGAATTCCAGGGGTGATCGCCGTCGTGAATCACGAAGCCGCGTTCCGGATGCACCGGCCCGCCATTGAGCACCACCTGCTCGCGCAACGTCGCATCGATGGTCGCGATGCCCATCTGCGCCAGCACTTCGCCCAGTGTGTATTCGGAAGCACGGTTGACCACCACGCCCATCGCACCGTTTTCGTCGTGCTGACAGATCAGCGCTACGCTACGCGCGAAGTTGGGGTCGGACAGCGCCGGCAGCGCGATCAGCAGTTGGTTGGCCAGGGGCGTGGGCAAGGCAGACATGCACCCATTCTATCGCCCCTGCTGCACGCGCGCTGCGCTCGATTGCAATGATCGGCATAATCACCCGACATCGCGCGATGCGCGCTCCCAAGGATACCGCAGCATATGGACATGCCCACCGACCCACCACGCCAGAGCCGCGCCCTTATCGTCCTTGTGGCCCTGCTGCAAGGTGCCGCGCTGTATCTGGCGCAACGCGGCGCCGAGACCGGCGTATGGCCGTTCGGCGCACTGGGCGTAAGAGTGTGCTGGGATGCCTTGGTGCTGACCGTACCGACGATGTTCTCGCTGTCGGTTGCGCGTATCGACGCCCCGCGCTTATGGCAGCACACCTTCGCTTGACGATGCGTGTGACCTGGCATGATCTGCGTTAACGGGCGCGCAGCATGCCGCGCTACAGCTCGCGCACGACGACAAAGACGATTGACGGACACCTCCCGCATGAGCAGCTATTGCGACATCGCCCCCGGGCATCCCTTGCATGGCCCTTATCACGACGCCGAATACGGCGTGCCGCAACGCGCCGACAGGGTGCTGTTCGAGCGCCTGGTGCTGGAGATCAATCAGGCCGGGCTGAGTTGGGAGCTGATGTTGAAGAAGCGCCAAGGCTTCCGCGCCGCTTACGCCCGGTTCGACGTGGACACGGTCGCGGCCTATGGCGAGGCCGATGTACGACGTCTGCTCGCCGATCCCGACATCATCCGCAACCGTCTCAAAGTGCAAGCAGCGATCCACAACGCGCAGGTGATCCTGAGCCTGCGCGCTGCTCACGGCAGCTTCGCCAATTGGCTGGATGTGCACCATCCACTTAGCAAGCCCGAGTGGGTCGCACTGTTCAAGCGCACGTTCCGCTTCACCGGCGGCGAGATCACCGGCGAATTCCTGATGAGTCTGGGCTATCTACCCGGTGCGCATCGAGCCGACTGCCCGGCATACGCGCGCATCGCGCGATTGAATCCGCCATGGATGCGCGAGAGCTGACCCAACCCTGTCAGCGGATGCTGCAAGCGAACCAACTCAACGCACTTCGGCGATCTCGACTCCGTCCAAGCCCTGCGCCAGGGTTCTGGCGTCGCCACCCTGGGCCAACTTGATGCGTAGGCGCACTTCGTTCTGCGAATCGGCATGACGCAGCGCGTCCTCGTAGCTGATCTCGCCAGCCTGATACAACTCGAACAAACTCTGATCGAAGGTGCGCATGCCCAGGTTGATGGACTCCTTCATCACGTCCTTGAGCTTGTGGATCTCGCCATCGCGGATGTAATCCTGGATCAACGGAGTCCCGAGCATGATTTCCATCGCCACCCGACGACTCTTGCCATCCGGGGTCGGGATCAATTGCTGGGCGACCACGCCACGCAGGTTCAGCGATAGATCCATCAGCAATTGACTGCGACGGTCCTCGGGGAAGAAGTTGATCACGCGGTCCATTGCCTGGTTGGCGTTATTGGCGTGCAGCGTACACAGCACCAGGTGGCCGGTTTCGGCGAAGGAGATGGCGTGGTCCATGCCCTCGCGGGTGCGCACCTCGCCGATCATGATCACATCCGGCGCCTGACGCAGGGTATTTTTCAATGCGTTTTCCCAGCTATCGGTGTCGATCCCGACCTCGCGCTGGGTAATGATGCAACCCTCGTGCTTGTGCACGAACTCGATCGGATCTTCGATAGTGATGATGTGTCCGGTGGAGTTCTGGTTGCGATAACCGATCATCGCCGCCAGCGAGGTCGATTTACCGGCGCCGGTCGCACCAACGAAGATGATGATGCCGCGCTTGGTCATCGCCAGGGTCTTAATCACCGGCGGCAAGCTCAGTTCGTCGACACTGGGAATGCGCGTTTCGATCCGGCGCAACACCATGCCGACCTGGTTACGCTGGTAGAAGCAACTGACGCGGAAACGGCCAACACCGGACACGCCGATGGCGAAATTGCACTCGTGGGTCTTCTCGAATTCCTCGCGCTGCCCCGGCGTCATCACGTTCAACACCATGTCGCGGCTTTGCTGCGGGGTCAGCGGCGTCTGCGTGATCGGGCTGATCTTTCCATGCACCTTGATCGCCGGCGGCATGCCCGAGGTGATGAACAGATCCGACGCCTTCTGGTGCGCCATCAGTTTCAAGAACGAGGTGAAGTCGGTGGCGCTCATGCTGTGGCTCCGGGACTCGGGCTCAGGATGCGAACAGCACACGCGGCTGATCCCGATCCTATCCGGCCCATCTAATGGAATATCAAATTACGCTGAAAGAGATGAGCATGCCTGTGGCCCGGTCTCATTCGAAAATCCGCTTGTCCTTGGCATACTCGCGGGCCTGGTGCCGGGTGATCAGACTGCGCTTGACCAGGTCTTGCAGATGCTGGTCCAGGGTCTGCATGCCGCTCTGCTGACCGGTCTGGATCGCCGAATACATCTGCGCCACCTTGTCCTCGCGAATCAGGTTACGAATCGCCGGGGTGCCGACCATGATCTCCCAGGCGGCGGCGCGGCCGCCGCCGACCTTCTTCAGCAGCGCCTGGGAAATCACCGCTCGCAGCGATTCGGACAGCATCGAACGCACCATCGGCTTTTCGCCAGCGGGAAACACGTCGATGATGCGGTCGATGGTCTTGGCGGCCGAACTGGTGTGCAAGGTGCCAAACACCAAGTGGCCGGTTTCCGCCGCGGTCAGCGCCAGACGGATGGTCTCCAGATCGCGCAACTCGCCGACCAGGATGATATCGGGGTCTTCGCGCAAGGCCGAACGCAGCGCTTCGTTGAATCCGAGGGTATCGCGGTGCACCTCGCGCTGATTGATCAGGCACTTCTGCGAGGTATGCACGAATTCGATCGGGTCCTCGACCGTGAGAATGTGGCCGTATTCGTTCTTGTTGATGTAGTCGATCATGCCCGCCAGCGTGGTCGACTTGCCGGAACCGGTCGGCCCGGTCACCAGGATCAGCCCCTGCGGCTGGTCGATCAATTGGCGGAAAATCGGCGGGCAGCCCAGGTCTTCCAGGGTCAACACTTCCGAAGGAATGGTCCGGAACACCGCGCCAGCGCCACGGTTCTGGTTGAACGCGTTAACGCGAAACCGCGCCAGGCTGGGAATCTCGAACGAGAAGTCGACCTCGAGGAATTCCTCGTAGTCGCGACGTTGCCGGTCCGACATGATGTCGTAGACCAACGCATGGACTTGCTTATGGTCCAGGGCTGGGATGTTGATGCGGCGCACGTCGCCGTCGACCCGGATCATCGGCGGCAAGCCTGCGGACAGGTGCAGGTCCGACGCCTTGTTCTTGACCGAAAATGCCAATAGTTCAGCAATATCCATGCGCTGCTTTCCCCCTTGGGCTGCGACTGGAAGGATGATTCCCCGATCGGCAGTATAGCGCCCTTCCCCCTACCGGAATCGCCCCCCGTGAGCCACGTCACGCTGCAACAGATCCGCCTGGAGATGGACCGCGCCGCCGACACCGCTGGGCGGCCGCCCGCGCACCTGCTCGCGGTGTCCAAGACCCAGACGGCGGCGGCGGTCGCGGCGCTGGCCGCGCAGGGACAACGCGCATTCGGCGAGAACTACGTGCAGGAGGCGGCGGACAAGATCGCCGCTTTAGCACAGGCCGGCCTGGAATGGCATCTGATCGGGCACCTGCAGTCAAACAAGGCCGAACTGGCGGCAACCCTGTTCGACTGGGTGCAGAGCGTGGACCGGCCCAAACTGATCGCCCCACTGGCCAAGGGGCGGCCCGGCACGCGGGCACCGCTGAATGTGTTGATCCAGGTCAACATCGACGACGAAGCCAGCAAGCACGGCTGTCACCCCGATCAGATGGAGTCCCTGGCCGCCGCCATCGCCACGCAGCCGGCATTGGCCTTGCGCGGGCTGATGGCCATTCCCGCGCCCTGGCCCGAGGCGGAACGCCGCCAAGCCGCCTTCATGCGCATGCGCACATTATTCGAACGCCTGCGCGACGCCTACCCGCAGGTGGATACGCTATCGATGGGCATGAGCGGCGATTTCGCCCAGGCGATCGCAGCGGGCGCGACCTTGGTGCGTATCGGCACCGCGCTGTTCGGTGCACGCACGCTACAGGTGGCGCAATAAACGTGTGCCGACACGCACAGGCATGCCGCCCCCACTGCAGCGGCAACGCCCCCCAGCGCAGTTCCCGCGCCCTCATATTATTACAAGTTATTGAAAAATATTGAATTTTTGACGGAATCCACAATTACTCCGAAGACAGCGACAGCGCACGGTCTCCGCCGCCGCAATCCGTTAAACAGTTCACATTCTTGGTCCGTGAGGTCAGGCTCTGATACGCCCCGGCGGCGGGCTGTCCGCCGCCCATGGCCGAATGTGCTCGGCGCCAATGAGATCATCAAAGATGAAAGCATCCACCAAATCATTGCTTGGCTCCTGCTTGATCGCGTTGTTGCATTCAACCGCAGCAACCGCCGCACCAGCGGCGGCATGGGATACGAACGAAGCACGGATGACACCCGAGGAAGTCCAGGCGCATAAAAACTGGCGCGACACCATGGCGCATCAGCCCACGCCGGCAGAAGGCTGCTTCCACGCCAACTACCCCGACACCACTTGGCAAGCCGACACCTGCACAACCCTGCCGCCTCGCGTGTACTCCAATCCGCACCCGCGCAACACCCGCATGCGCACCATCCAGGCCGTCGGCAACGGCGGCGACTACGTGCTCAGCTCCGCTACGCTCATCAGCAAGACCGTCGGTAGCTTCCCCAAGGTCAGCGGCGTCACCTCCGAGCGCGGCCTCAACGGCAGCGGCGGCCTCGGTCCCGACGAATACTCGTTGCAGATCAATTCAAACGACGATGCCACCACCAGCGCATGCGCAGACCGATCAGACTGCACAGTGTGGCAACAGTTCATCTACGACAACGGCGGTTCCGAGAAGCAGGCAGGACTATTCATGCAGTACTGGCTGCAGAACTACGGCTCCGACTGCCCCAGTGGCTGGGTCAGCGACGGCAATGTCAGTTGCTATCGCAACAGCAACGCCGTCGTGTTGCCCAGCGTGCCGGCCACGCATCTGGCCAACCTCAAGCTGACCGGCTCGGCGAACGCCAACGGCCTGGATACCGTGACCTTCACCAATGGCAACACTGCCCACAGCGTCAGCGCCAGTGACAACGCGGTCAATATCGCAACGGTATGGACGGATTCGGAATTCAACGTGTTCGGCAATTCGAATTCATCGCGCGCGAATTTCAACCGGGGTTCGTCGATCACGGTGAAAGTGGCCGCGTTCAATGGCGACACGGCCGCCCCGACCTGCACGGAAAACTGGCGCGACACCATGGCGCATCAGCCCACGCCGGCAGAAGGCTGCTTCCACGCCAACTACCCCGACACCACTTGGCAAGCCGACACCTGCACAACCCTGCCGCCTCGCGTGTACTCCAATCCGCACCCGCGCAACACCCGCATGCGCACCATCCAGGCCGTCGGCAACGGCGGCGACTACGTGCTCAGCTCCGCTACGCTCATCAGCAAGACCGTCGGTAGCTTCCCCAAGGTCAGCGGCGTCACCTCCGAGCGCGGCCTCAACGGCAGCGGCGGCCTCGGTCCCGACGAATACTCGTTGCAGATCAATTCAAACGACGATGCCACCACCAGCGCATGCGCAGACCGATCAGACTGCACAGTGTGGCAACAGTTCATCTACGACAACGGCGGTTCCGAGAAGCAGGCAGGACTATTCATGCAGTACTGGCTGCAGAACTACGGCTCCGACTGCCCCAGTGGCTGGGTCAGCGACGGCAATGTCAGTTGCTATCGCAACAGCAACGCCGTCGTGTTGCCCAGCGTGCCGGCCACGCATCTGGCCAACCTCAAGCTGACCGGCTCGGCGAACGCCAACGGCCTGGATACCGTGACCTTCACCAATGGCAACACTGCCCACAGCGTCAGCGCCAGTGACAACGCGGTCAATATCGCAACGGTATGGACGGATTCGGAATTCAACGTGTTCGGCAATTCGAATTCATCGCGCGCGAATTTCAACCGGGGTTCGTCGATCACGGTGAAAGTGGCCGCGTTCAATGGCGACACGGCCGCCCCGACCTGCACGGCGGGCGGCACCACCGCCGAGACCAACAACCTGTATCTAGGCAATTGTTACGCCACTGGGGGCAATATGCCTTCGATCACGTTCACCGAGGCGAACTGATCCGTCCCGCGCCGGCGCGGCAAACCGTCGCCGGCGCATTACACGCAGCACAGCAGACCGACCCAGCCGCACCGACCACGCCATCGCCGCGCAGCCAGCATTGGTCTTGCCTGGGCTGATGGCCATTCCCGCCCCCCGGCCCGAGACCGAACGCCGCGACGCCGCTTTCATGCGCATGCGCACACTGTTCGAGCGACTGCGTAACACGTCCGCGCAGGTGGACACGCTGTCGATGGGGATGAGCGGCGATTTCGCCCAGGTAACCGCCGCAAGCACGACGCTGGTCCGTCGCGGCACCGCGCTGTTCGGCGCGCGCGCCGCACGCGGCGCAATACACCACGCGCAACCGTCCGCAGGAATGCCACGCGCCCCCGGATTGCCCACGAGTTCAGTGGCGCCACCCGACTCTTGAATTTCAAGCGTCTGAAATATTTAGAATTTAGAGTCGAAAGCAGATAAAAGTCAGCAACAGGACGGTGACCGTCTCGCTTTCATCAAATCACGATTCGTTAAATGGTTAACGTTCTTGGCGCGCGGTATTAGGTTCCGATGGCTTCTGGCGGCGGCTCCTCCACCGCCCATCGCCGAATGCACTCGGCTACAACAAGGTCATAGAAGGTCATAGAGATGCAAGTATCAAGCAAATTTCTGTTTGGCTCCTGCTTTATCGCACTGCTGCACTTGCCCGCGGCGATCGCCGCGCCGACAACGACACCAGCATCGGACACCGACGAAGCGCGGATGACGCCCTACGAAATCCAGGCACACGCGGACTGGCGCGAGACTATGGCGCATCAGCGCACGCCGACGAAAGGCTGTTTCCACGCCAACTACCCCGACACGACTTGGCACGCGCAGGCCTGCACGACCCTGCCCCCACTCGTGCACCCGACCCACCGCAACGCGCGCAACACCCGATTGAGCGCCATCCAAAGCGTCGGCAACGGCAACGACTACGTGCTCAGCTCCGATAGTCTCATCAGCCAGACCGTCGGCAGCTTCCCCCGGGTCAGCGGAGTCACCTCCGAAAGCGGTGGCGGCACCGGTGGCGCCAACCAATACTCGTTGCAAATCAATTCCAACTACGATGCCACCACCAATGCCTGCGCAGACCGATCGGACTGCACTGTGTGGCAACAGTTCATCTACGCCGACAACGGTCCCGAGGCACAGGGCGGTGTATTCATGCAGTATTGGCTGCAAAACTACGGTTCCGACTGCCCCACCGACTGGATCAGCGACGGCAATACAAGCTGCTACCGCAGCAGCGACGGGATCAGCGCGCCAAACGTGCCGGCCACCCAACTGGCCAGCGTCAAGCTCACCGCCTCGGCCGTCGCCGACGGCACGGACACCGTGACCCTCACCTACGGCGGCACCGCCTACAGCGTCAGCGCCAGTGACAACGTGCTCGATATCGCCACGGTGTGGACGGATTCGGAATTCAACGTGTTCGGCAACGGCGGTGCGTCCCAGGCGAATTTCAACCGGGGTTCGTCGATCACGGTGAAGGTGGCCGCGCTCAATGGCGACACCGCCGCCCCGACCTGCACCTCGGGTCAAGGCACCACCGGCGAGACCAACAACCTGTATCTTGGCAACTGTCATGCTCTCGGCGGCCAGATGCCATCGATCACCTTCACCGAGGCGAACTGACCCCTCCCGCGCCGGCGCGAGACCCTCGCCGGCGCAATCTCCACCGTGGCGCCGGATGTCGCCAGCCACCACGCCACACCGCGCAGCACGACCGTGGCGTGGCGTAACCGCTACCATGGCACTTCCTTTTTCCCGCCATGGTGCTGTGTGATGTCCTCTGCTTCCCAGGCCTCTCGCGCTGCCGACATTGGCTTCGTCGGCGGCGGCAATATGGCGCGCAGCCTGATCGCCGGCCTGATCCGCCAAGGCGTCGATCCGCAGCGCATTTGCGTCGCCGAGCCGGTGGCCGCGTTGCGCAAGGCGCTGGCCGCGGACTACGCCGTCCAATCGGTCGACACCGCCGCAACAGCGGTTGATGGTGCAGGGGTATGGATCTTCGCGGTCAAACCGCAGGTACTGCGTAGCGTCTGCAGCGAGGTGGCAGCGCTGGCGCTGACGCAGCGACCACTCTTGGTATCGATCGCCGCCGGCATCACCACCGACCAACTCGACCGCTGGCTGGGCGGCGGACACGCCCTGATCCGGGCGATGCCGAACACAGCCGCCCTGCTCGGCGCCGGCGTCAGCGGCCTGTTCGCCAATGCCCGCACCAACGCCGCCCAGCGCGCGCGCGCCGAACAACTGCTGGCCGCAGCCGGCGTCACCGTATGGGTCGAGGACGAGGCGTTGATCGACGCGGTCACCGCCGTATCCGGCAGCGGCCCGGCCTACGTGTTTCTGCTCGCCGAAGCGATGGAAACCGCCGGCATCGCGCAAGGCTTGTCAGCCGAGGCGGCGCGCACGCTGGTCCAGCAAACCCTGCTCGGCGCCGCGCGCATGCTTACCGAGTCCGGCGAAGCGCCGAGCGTCCTGCGGCAACGAGTGACTTCGCCCAATGGCACCACCCAGGCCGCGATCGAGACCTTTCAGGCCGGCGGCTTCGAAGCACTAACCGCCGCCGCGATCGCCGCAGCAGCAGCGCGCGGCCGCGCCCTGTCGGCCGCCAACGACTGAACCGGAGCCGCGCTGCAACCCACTGCGCACCGAGCGCATCCCAGACATGCGGGATCATCGTTCGGGCAAACCCCGGCCGAAATCAGACTCGATCGCGCGAGACAACCAGATACACGATGCGTTCGGCCTAGGCGAACACGCGCAGACGCAGGTCCGCTGCAAGCGCGGCGCGAACCGAGAACGTCTCGGTCATGGGAACAGCATGCGTTTGCTCCAGTGGCCCGCAACGTCGGCCTCGTAGCGCCAGCGCTCGTGCAGGCGGTACTTGGCGCCGTACCAGAACTCGAAACTGCGCGGAATCACGCGGAACCCACCCCAACCGTCCGGGCGCGGCACTTCGCGGCCCTCGAAGCTGGCCTCGGCCTTGGCCACGCGCTCCTCGAACTCTTCACGCGAGTGCAGCGTATGCGATTGCGCCGAAGCCCAGGCACCGATCTGACTCATGCGCGGGCGCGAGGCAAAATACGCATCGGCCTCGGCATCGGCAACAAGATGCACCTCGCCATCGATACGCACCTGCACGCCGTCTTCGCGCATGCGTCGCCACAGAAACAACAACGATGCCTGTGGATTGGCCTGCAACTCGCGTCCCTTCTGGCTATCTAGATGGCTATAGAACACAAAACCACGCGCGTCATAGGCCTTCAGCAGCACGACACGCGAAGATGGACGTGCTTCCAGCGTCGCCGAGGACACCACCATGGCGTTGTATTCGGCCTCGTCGCTGACGCGCGCCTCGGCAAATAGGTCGGTGAACGTGGACAACGCTTCCTGGTAGAGATCGGGCGGGCATGACAGCAAACACTCGGCGGACCAAGCGCTATTGTCGCCCCAGGCGCTGGCCGACGCACGCGCGTTGGCGCAGCGCTGCGCCAACGCGCGGGGCGAGGTGGGTCTCTGCTAGCATCTGCGGATGAATCCCGCCCCCAATTTGGTGCTGGTCGGCCCGATGGGCGCTGGCAAGAGTGTCATCGGCCGCCGCCTGGCCGAGCGCTTCTGTCTGGTCTTCGTCGATAGCGACCAGGCCATCGTCGAGCGCACCGGCGCTAGCATCCCCGCACTGTTCGAGCGAAGCGGCGAAGCAGGCTTCCGCGAGCACGAGCGCGCCTTCCTGCAAAGCGTGCTGGATACTCCCGGCCACCTCATTTCCACTGGCGGCGGCGCCGTGCTCAACGCCGACAGCCGCCGCGAGATGCGCGAACACGGCTTCGTGGTGTACCTGCGTGTCGGCGTCGACGAGCAGTTGCAGCGCCTGCAACGCGACCGCAACCGCCCGCTGTTGCACGAAGGAGACCGCGAGCAGGTACTGCGTGACTTGCAAGCGGTGCGCGAGCCGCTGTACCGCGAGGTCGCCGACCTGATCATGGACACCGACAACCTCACTCCCGCCGAGGCCACCGCACAACTGGTCGTGCGCCTGATCGCGTCGTGGAAACTTCCGGAACCCACTGTATGAGCGCCGCATCGCGCACGGTCGAGGTCGCTGGCGACCCGGCCTACACCATCCGTATCGAGCCGGGACTGCTCGACAACGGCACCTTGCTGGCCACACACGTGCGTGGCCGCCATGTCCTGCTGCTCAGCGACAGCCACGTCGCGCCGCTGTATGCGCAGCAGGTCCGCGAGGCATTGCTGGCCGCACGCCCGCAGTTGCAGATCGGCGCATTCGTGATCGCCGCTGGCGAGGCGTCCAAGACCCTGGACAGTTTCGGCGGGGCGATTGCCGCCCTGGCCGAACTCGGCGCCACCCGCGACGCTTGCGTGCTGGCCCTGGGCGGCGGCGTGGTCGGCGACCTGGCCGGCTTCGCCGCCGCATGCTGGATGCGTGGCGTGGACTGCGTGCAGTTGCCGACCACGCTGCTGGCGATGGTCGACTCCTCGGTCGGCGGCAAGACCGCCGTGGACATCGCGCAAGGCAAGAACCTCGTCGGCGCATTCCATCCGCCGCGCGCCGTGCTGGCCGACACCACCACACTGCGCACCCTGCCGCCACGGGAATTGCGTGCTGGATTAGCCGAGGTGATCAAGTACGGCGCCATCCGCGACCCGCTGTTCTTCGAATGGCTGCACGCCGAACGCCACGCGCTGCTGGCGGCCGACCCTGCCGCACTGGCGCAGGCCATCGCGCGCAGTTGCGAACACAAGGCCGACATCGTCGCCCGCGATCCGCTGGAAAAAGGCGAGCGCGCCCTGCTCAACCTCGGCCACACCTTCGGCCACGCCATCGAGACAGAGCAAGGCTACGGCGCACCCGATAACAGCAACCTCAACCATGGCGAAGCGATCGCGGTGGGCATGGTACTGGCCGCCGAATTATCGGCACGACTGGGCCTGGCTTCGGCACAGGACACCGCGCGGCTGCGCGCCCAGCTCATCGACTTCGGCCTCCCCACGACGTTGCCGAGCGGACTGGCGCCGCAAGCATTGCTGGCACGCATGCGCCTGGACAAGAAAAACCTGGCAGGTCGCCTACGCCTGGTATTGTGGCGTGGCATCGGCCACGCCGAAATCGTCCCCGACGTGGACGAAGCCGAGGTCCTGGCGGTGCTGGCCGCCGGCTGAGCGGCAACACCGCCGCGACGCTCACGCATTGGCGCCTGTCTCGATGCCTGACGCAATGCAGCAGCACGCATTGCGAGGCGGACAAACGCCCAGGCCGACTCAGTTCTGCACGCTTTCCAACGTCGCATCGCCGCCGAGGGTTCGATACAGCGTCACCCGATTGGTCGCCTTGACCAGCTCCGTCGCGACCAGACCGCGTTGTGCCGCGTAGTAGCTGCGCTGCGCATCGAGATTGGACAGGAACGGCTCGACACCGCCGCGATAGCGCTGATCGCTGAATTGATAGTTGCTGGCGGAATCGGCCACGAGATTTTGCTGCGCAAGCAACTGCGCATCGATGGTGCCGCGTCTGGCCAGCGCATCGGAGACTTCGCTGAAGGCCGTTTGCAGGGTCTTTTCGTATGTCGCCAATGCGGCGTCGCGTTGTGCCTGGGTGTATTTCACGTTGGCTCGCGCCGCGCCGGCGTCGAAAATGGCCGCGCTCGCGCCAGCCCCCACCGTCCTGTTGAATGCGGCGTGCGTGAACAGGTCCGACAGTGCCGTACTGCTCAACCCCAGCATGCCGGTCAGGGTGATGCGCGGGAACAACGCTGCGCGAGCGGCGCCAATCTGGGCATTGACCGCGCGCAATTCGTACTCCGCCTGCACCACGTCAGGCCGGCGCAGCAGAATGCTCGAATCCAGTCCAGCCGGCAGTTCGCCGATGCTCGCCGCAGCGTCCTGGATCGAGCCCGGCAACAGGGCCGGATCCACCGGGCCACCCACCAGCAGACGCAGCGCGTTGACGTCCTGGGCCATCGCGGTGGTCTGCTCGGCCAGGTCCGATTGCGCCGTATGCAGCACCTGGTTGGCCTGATACAGATCCGAATGCGGCGCGATCCCACCCTCGAACCGCTGCCGGGTCAGCGCAACGCTCAGGCTCGCGCTTTGCACCGTGTCCTGCGCGATCTTCAGCAGGCTGCTATCGCTGGCGTAGGTCAACCACGCCGTGGCGATGTCACCGACCAACGTCAGGCGGGTGGCGCGCGCGGCGGCCTCTTGTTCCAGGTAACGCTGTTGCGCGGCAGTGGTCAGCGAGCGAACCCGTCCGAACAAGTCGATTTCGAACGCGGTGATGCCGACACCGAGGCTGTAATCGCGGCTATCGCCTTGCGCTGGGGCGACAACCGTCGTTGCGCCCGACCCGCCTGCCGTGGCTGGCGCCGCTGCCGCGCCCCTGCCTCGATAAGAACGCACGCCGTTCGCCGTCCCACTGACCTCGGGCAGCAATTCGGCGCGCTGGATCCGATATTGCGCACGCGCCTGGGCGATGTTGGCAATGGCAATCCGTAAATCCCGATTATTGTCCAATGCTTGCGCAATCAGACGCTGTAGCCGCGGGTCACGAAATATTTGCCGATACGTGAGCGAAGGCAGCGCCGCTTCGTTCCGCGTCAGGTAGGCGTCGCCTGCCGGCCACGACGGCGGTATCGGCGGTGCGGGACGTACATAAACCGGTGCCAGGCGACATGCCGACAGCAGGCACACCATCATGACGGCGATATAACGCATCAGGCCGGCTCTGCCATCGATGGCGCAGGCGGCGGCGTGTTCGCGCCGCGACGCGCACGGCGGCGCAGCATCCATTCCGCCATCGCGATATGGAACGCCGGTGTCAGATAGAGGGTCAACGCCTGCGAAAAGAGCAAGCCACCCACGACCGCGATGCCGAGCGGGCGGCGCGCTTCGGCGCCTGCACCGAAGCCCAGCGCGATGGGCAACGAGCCAAGGACCGCCGCGAGGGTCGTCATCATGATCGGACGGAAGCGCACCTTCGCCGCTTCGATCATCGCCGCGCGTGGATGTTTCCATTGTTCCTCGCCCGAACGCTCCAGTTCCAGCGCGTAATCCACCATCATGATGCCGTTCTTCTTGACCAGCCCGACCAGCAGAATGAGACCGACAAAACTGAAAAGATTCAACTCCTGCCTGAAAAGCACCAACATGAAAATGGCACCGAATCCGGCGAGCGGAAGCGAGGTCAGGATCGTGATCGGGTGCAACGCATCCTCGTAGAGAATCGCGAGCACGCCGTAGATCAGCAGCACCGTGATGAGCAGCAGCATCGGCAGCGTCTTCAACGAATTTTCGAACGCCTGCGCCGAGCCGGCGAACTGGCCGCTGATGGCGCGTGCGTCGCCCTTGCCCAGCGTCTGCGCCATCAGGTTGCCGATCCCGGCAGCGGCATCGCCCAATGCGACACCGGGCGCCAGATTCATCGACAGCGTCACCGCTGGCAGGCCGGCATAGTGATTGATCGCCACCGGACCGACGCCCATGCGCACGTCCGCCACCGCGCGAAGCGGCACCATCGGGCCGCCTGCGGCGGTCAACACCGCGCTGGTGCCCGAACTGCTGTTGGAGGTCTGCGTGCCGATCGCGGTGATACCCGGGTTCTGGTTGCCATTGAAGGACAAGGCATCCAGCGCGTTGAGATCGGCCTGCGCCGATGGCGCGACCTGCAGCAGCACCTCGTACTGATCGGTGTCGCCATAGATGGTGCTGATCTTGCGCCCGCCGTATGCGCTCTGCAGTGTGTCCTGCACACCGGCGGCGGTGACGCCCAAGGATGCGGCCTGCTCGCGATGCAGGATCACATCGATTTCGGGATTCTTGATCTGCAGGTCGCTTTTCGGATCCTGGATCTGCTGAAGACGCTTGATACTTTGCAGGATCGTCTCCGACTGGGCGTACAGCGCCTTCTGGTCGGTGGACTGCAGCACGTATTGCAAGGATCCGTTCGACGCCGTCGGCCCCATGTCGATCGCCGGCGGATTGCGCATGTTGAGCGTGATGCCTTCAATCTTGGCCACCTTCGCGCGGACCTGCTGGATGACATCGTCCGCGGTGCCCTTGCGTTCGGAAAGCGGTTTAAGCCCGATCAGCAAGCGTCCACTGTTACTGAGCGTGCCACTCGAACCGATCACCGATTCCACATTGGCGACGTTCGGATCGGCTTGAATGATCTTGACCACCGCGTTCTGTTTGGCAACGAAATCGGCGAAGGCGGTGCCTTCCGGCACGCGGGTCTCACCATCGATCTTTCCGGAATCGACCTGGGGAATGAAACCCTTATCGACGATGGCATAGACGCCCGCCGTGCCGAACAACGTCGCGATGCCGATCACGCACATCAAGCCGACGTGGCGCGTGGCCCATTCGAGAGAGCGCGTATAACCGCGCTCGGATGCATCGATGAGCCGGTCGAAGCGTTCGAACACCCAGCCCGCACTCTTCTTCGGATCGAGCCAGCGACTGGCCAGCATCGGCGTGAGCGTCAGCGAGATGATCCCGGAGAGGATGACCGCGATCGCGATCACCATGCCGAACTCGGAGAACAGCCGTCCGACCAAGCCACCCATGAACACGATCGGCAAGAACACCGCCGACAACGAAAGCGTCATCGACAACACGGTGAAACCGATTTCCTTGGAGGCCATCATCGCCGCCTCCATGCGGCTGGCGCCCTGTTCGGCATGGCGGACGATATTCTCGATCACGACGATCGCATCGTCGACCACGAAGCCGACCGACAAGGTCAGCGCCAGCATCGAGATATTATCGAGGCTGTAGTGCAACAGGTGCATCACCGCGAAGGTGCCGATCAACGAGGTCGGCAGCGCCAGGGCGACGATCAACGTCGCGATCCAACTGCGGAGAAAGAGCAGGATCACGACGATCACCAGCACCAGCGATCCAACCAGCGTCCACTCCACGTCCTCCACCGACGCACCGATGTAATCGCCACGGTCGTAGAGCACGTCGAGTTCGGTATCGCCGGGCAGTTGCGCGCGAATCCCTGGCAGCGCCGCCTGGATGCCTTTCGTCACCGACAACGTATTGGCCCCCGGCTGACGATGAATGTTGATCTCGATCGCACGCTGGCCGTTGAGGGACGCCGCGGTCTGCAGGTTTTCGACACTATCTTGTGCATGTCCGACATCCTGGAAACGCACCGGCGCGCCGTCCGCGTAGGTCAAGACCAGTTTGTCGAAATCGGCCGCCGTCTTGAGCTGCCCATCGGCCTTGACGGTGTAGGAACGCGCACGCCCCATCAGCGTCCCTGCCGGCGCGTTGCTGTTGCCGGCCTGCACGGCAGAAACGATCTGGTCAAATCCCAGATGTCGGGCGGCGAGCAGGTGCGGATTGACGAACAGACGCACGGCATACTTCTGCGCGCCATTGACGTCGATCTGCCCGGCACCCGGCACCGAGGCCAGACGCAACGCGACACGGTCCTTGGCGAACTGGTTGAGCAGTGGCAGCGCGATTGTCTTCGAGCGCAGGATCAGATGCATGATCGGCGCGGCGCTGGGATCCTCCTTCTGGATCTGCGCCGGATTGATTTCACGCGGCAGCAGCCCGGCCGCCTGCGAGACCGCATTTTGCACATCCTGCGCCGCCGCATCGACATTGCGACTCAACGAAAATTGCAGCACGATCCGCGTGGCGCCGACGCTGCTCGTCGAGCTCATCGTATCCAGCCCCTGCAGGCCGCTGAACTGGCGTTCCAGCGGCGTCGCCACGGCCGCCGCCATCGTCTCGGGATTGGCGCCCGGAAGCGACATGTTGACGGTGATCGTGGGGAAACTGACATCGGGCAGTTCGCTCACCGGCAGCGCGAAATAGGCCATGCCGCCTGCCAGCACAAGCGCGATCATCACGATCGATGTCATCACCGCACGACGGATGAAGACGGCCGATAGATTCACGCATGCCGTCCCGTCACCGCCGCATCCTGCGCGGTGCGTTGATTGCTCGATTGCACGGCGGAACCATCGCGCAGTTCATTTGGCACCGTCAGGATGACGGTATCGCCCGTGCGCAAGCCCTTGGCGATCACCGCCTGCCCATCGATCAAGCGGGCCACGCTCAGCGGACGCGAGACCGCGCGCCCGTTGACCACGCAGTAGACATACGCACCATGCTGCCCCTGCTGCAACGCGCCCTCGGGAACGGACAGGACCTGCGGATCTTCCGCAAGGATCACCCGAACGGTCACGAACTGCCCGGGCCAGAGTGTCCCGTCGGCATTGGCGAAACGCGCACGCAGTGCAAGCGTCCCGCTACTGGTATCGAAGGCATTATCGAGAAAATACAACTGACCACGGTCGAGCAGTTTGCCACTCACCGAATCCAGCGCCAGGACAGGCAGCCCGATGCCATCGCGCCCTGCGCGTGCCGCGCGCACGGCATCGACCTGCACGTGCGCAAGCGCGAAGCTCGTCTCGATCGGCGCGTTCACGTTGATGGTCACCAACGCAGTCCCCGCGCCGTTGGAAACGAGATTACCCGGCTTGACCGCGATGGCCCCAGCCCGCCCGTCGATGGGCGCGCGAATCTGGGTGTAGGCCAACGATAGCTGAGTCTGCTCGACCTGGGCCTGATCGGAAGCGACAGTTGCACGCAAGGACCGCAACGCCTCGGCCGCTGTGATGTAGGTCTTCGGATCGACCGCGCCGGTCTTGGAAAGTTTGCTGTAACGCGCTTCGGTATCGGCGGCATCGGCGGCGAGCGCTTGATCGCGCGCAAGAGTGGCGCGCGCCTGGGCCAGCGCTGTGCGCAGTGGCCGGGGATCGATCGTGAACAGCAGTTGTCCCTTGTGGACCTGCTCGCCATCGTGAATCAGCGCCGATTGCAGCACACCGTCGGTCTGCGGGCGGACAGTGACCGTGTGCGGCGAGGTGATCGTGCCCGAGGTTTCGATGATATCCGGCACCCCATGCGGTGCAACCGTCATCGTCTCCACCCGCAATGGCGCAGGAGCCGGCGTCGGCTGGCGGCGATGCGCGATCCAGTACCAGACGGCAGCGATCACAAGGCACGACACAATCAGCCCTGCAAGCACCCCAACCCGCCCCACACCGCGATTGGCGCGCATTTTAGCCACGGTTGTCTCCTCGCGCCTTGGCGTGCATCGCCGCACCGACATCATCGTTGGCGGCGCGCTTCAAGGCACCAAGCCCCGCACTGAGATCGGCGTTTTGCTCGGGAAAAGATGCATTTCTGTGACTTGCATGCCGGCCGGGTCCGCAATCGGAGTGAATGACTATGCGCCATAGCATAGGTTCCAGCATTGTGTGCGAACGCGGTGGCCATGCCAATCACGGCGACGTCACAACGACGGCAAAGGCAAGAGGACGCGACACGGCACCTCGGTAGACGCTTCCAAGCCCGGCTGCCGCAGGCATGGGGTGACATGGCAATACCTGAAACTACCTGAAACCGCGTTTTCGCCAACATCCGGCCAGCATGCGCCGATGAGCCGCACGCACGAGCAACAGCTACAATCCGTGCATGCGTGTCTTCCTGCAACAACGCCCCGACGGCAACGAGCCGCCGCGCTACATCCAACTGATCCTGCAACCGGACCTGTTCGGTGGCTGGGAACTACTACGCGAAAGCGGCCAGATCGGCGGGCGCGCGCAACTCAAGCGCGCGCAATACCTGCATCAACACGAGGCCCATGCCGCCTTCGAAAAAGCCCGCGATGCGCAACTCAAGCGCGGCTTCCAGGTCATCTCCACCCGTGGCGCCGACGCGCCGCACTGAGGAATCTTCCCATGCTCAAGAACGACCGCCTGCTGCGCGCGCTGCGCCGCGAGCCCGTGGACCAGACCCCCGTATGGCTGATGCGCCAAGCCGGGCGCTACCTGCCCGAGTATCGCGCCACGCGCGCCCGCGCCGGCAGCTTCCTGGCGATGGCCAAAACCCCGGAACTGGCCTGCGAGGTGACCCTGCAGCCACTGGCGCGTTTCCCCCTGGACGCGGCGATCCTGTTCTCCGACATCCTCACCATTCCCGATGCGATGGGCCTGGAGTTGTACTTCGTCGAAGGCGAAGGCCCCAAGTTCCGCCATCCGGTGCGCGATGCGGCGGCCATCGCCCGGCTCGGCGTGCCGGACATGGAAACCGAACTGCGCTACGTGATGGATGCGGTGCGGGTGATCCGCCGCGAACTGGACGGCAGCGTACCGCTGATCGGGTTTTCCGGAAGCCCGTGGACGCTGGCCTGCTACATGGTCGAAGGCGGCGGCAGCGACAACTACGCGCGGATCAAGGCGATGGCGTTGAACGACCCGAGCGCCTTGCACCGGCTATTGTCGGTCAATACCGATGCGGTGATCGCCTACCTGGCGGCGCAGCGCGCGGCCGGCGCGCAGGCGCTGCAGGTCTTCGATACCTGGGGCGGCGTACTCAGCCCGGCGATGTACCGCGAATTTTCGCTACCCTACCTGCTGCGCATCGCCCGCGAACTGGCACGCGGCGAGGGCGTCGAACGCACACCGCTGATCCTGTTCGGCAAGGGCAATGCGCCCTACCTGGAGGAACTGGCCGCTTCGGGTGCCGAAGGCGTGGGCGTGGATTGGACCATCGATCTGGCCGATGCGGCGCGCCGCACCGGTGGTCGCGTCGCCCTGCAAGGCAATCTGGATCCAGCGGTACTGTACGGTGCGCCCGAGGCCATCGAGCGCCAGGTACAGCACGTGCTGCACAGCTACGCCGAGGGCAACGGTTCGCCGGACGGTCATGTGTTCAACCTCGGCCATGGGCTGTCACCGGACATGCAGCCTGAACACGTCGGCGCACTGATCGCGGCGGTGCAGCGGCACGGTCGGCGCGGTTGATGCGCCGGATCGCGACGCTGCCCGGCGTTTGTCGTCGCGACCGCAGCCACTAGAATCGGAGGCAGCGCCCCCGCCGAATGGGTTGCAGATGACCGCTTCCCCGTTTGCACTGGATGCTTTTGCGACTGGCACCGTCCTGTCGCCCCGCATCGACGCCGTGGTCCAGGAAGCGCTGGAGCAACGGCGTCTGGTCGGCGTGCGCGTGCTGGTCGCCCACAACGGCACCTTGATCCACCAACAGGCCGCTGGCTGGGCGGACCGCGAACGCCAGCGACCGATGACCATGAAGACGCTATGCCGACTGGGATCGGTGAGCAAGCTCATCGTCTCGACCGCAGCGTTGGTGCTGGCGGCACAAGGCAAGCTGGACCTGGACGCGGATATCGTCCGTTGGCTGCCCGAGTTCCAGCCGCATCTGGCCGATGGCCGCATCGCCCGGATCAGCGTCAGGCAATTGCTCGGCCACACCGCCGGGCTGGGCTATCGCTTCCTCGAAACCGATGCCGACGGGCCCTACACGCGAGCCGGGGTGTCCGATGGCATGGACATGCAGATCATCAGCCTGGAGGAGAACCTGCGCCGCATCGCCAGCGTGCCGCTGCTATACGAGCCAGGCACCGCCTGGGGCTATTCGTTGGCGACGGATATCCTGGGTGCGTTGATCGAGCGCGTACACGACGCGCCACTGGACGAAAGTGTGCGGCAACTGGTCACCGATCCGCTGGCCATGCACGACACCGGCTTCGTCGTGGATGATCCACAGCGCATGGACACGGTCTATGTCAACGACACGCCACAGCCGCATCTGCTGGCCGAAGGCGAAGTCGTGCCGGCCTTCGAGGGCAAACTGCGCCTGAGCTTCAGCCCGGGCCGCATCTTCGATGCACGGATGTTTCTTTCGGGCGGAGCGGGCATGGCCGGGAGCGCGACGGACTTCCTGCAGTTGCTAGAAACCCTGCGCCAGGACGGCGGCACGCTATTGCCCAGTGCACTGATCGCGGACATGCAACGCGATCACAGCGGGGGATGGAAGATGTCCAGCGCGCCAGGTTTCGGCTATGGTCTGGGTTATATGGTGCTACGCGACCGGCAACTCGCCGCGACGCCGGAATCGGTCGGCACCTGGCGCTGGTGCAGCGCCTATGGACACAGTTGGTTCGTGGATCCGGAGCGCCAGCTGAGTGTGCTCGCCTTCAGCAACACCATTCACGAAGGCATGTGCGGCCATTTCGTCACCGCACTTCGCGATGCGGTCTATGCCACGCTCGACCAACCGCGATAACCCCGCACGGCGTTCCACCACCGTTGCAGTGCAGCGCACTGAAGCTGACACAAGTCCGCGAGGCTCGCACCCACGACAGCAAGCAAGCCGCACGGCATTGCCAAGCTCAGCGCGATGGCGTCGCTGCCTATCGAACGTCACCACCGCCCCTCTCTATCGCATGCAGGCAAGCGCCTCGCGCGGCAGGCTGAAAGCGCAGGAGGCAAATGACCGCTGTCTACACCAAGCCGACACCATAACGACCTGAACTACGCCATCATTGTTTTTTAAGCCACAGCATGCAGGTCGATGTCTGCGCCATCACCCGACCCGCTGACCATCCCCACTCGGCAGAATTTCCGCCCGCTGCTGTGGTTGGTGTCGCTGGCGATCTTCATGCAGATGCTGGATGCGACCATCGTCAACACCGCGCTGCCGGCGATGGCACGCAGCCTGCAGCAAAGTCCGCTGCAGATGCAGTCGGTGGTATTCAGTTATGCGCTGGCCGTGGCCATGTTCATCCCCGCCTCCGGCTGGATCGCGGATCGTTACGGCACCCGCCGGGTCTTCCTGGTGGCGATCGTGTTGTTCACCCTGGGCTCGCTGCTGTGTGCAGCGGCGACGCGCCTGCACTATCTGGTCGCCGCGCGAGTGCTGCAAGGCATCGGCGGTGCAATGTTGCTGCCCGTCGGACGACTGGCCGTGATGCGTTCGGTATCACGCGCGAAGTTTCTCAGCGCGATGAGCTTCATCGCCATCCCTTCGCTAATCGGGCCGCTGGTCGGGCCGGCCCTGGGCGGCTGGCTGGTGCAGATGACCTCGTGGCACTGGGTGTTTCTGATCAATCTACCGATCGGCGCGGCCGGCTTCGCTGCCGCATTGAAGATCATGCCCGACCTCTATGGCGAGCAGCGCACCCACTTCGACCTGATTGGTTACGGCATGCTGGCCTTCGGCATGGTGGCGTTGTCGCTGGCACTGGACGGCATCTCCGAGCTAGGCCTGCGCCACGCATTCGTGATGCTGCTGGCAGTCGCTGGGCTGGCGGCGCTCATCGGCTACTGGCTGCATGCAGCCAACACGCCGGCTCCGTTGTTCCCGCCACATCTGTTCAAGGTGGTCAGTTTTCGCATCGGCATCCTCGGCAATTTGTTCTCGCGCATGGGCAGCGGCAGCATGCCATTGCTGATCCCGTTACTGCTGCAGGTCGGCCTGGACATCCCTCCGATGCGCGCCGGCCTGATGATGATCCCAGTGGCACTGGCCGGAATGGCATCCAAGCGCGCTGCGGTGAAACTGGTCGAGCGCTTTGGCTACCGTCGAGTGCTGATGACCAATACGGTGCTGGTCGGCACCGCGATGGCGAGCTTCGTGCTGCTCGATTCGGGCCAGGCACTGGGCTGGCAACTTCTGCAACTCACCGTGTTCGGCGCAGTCAATGCGTTGCAATTCACCGTCATGAACACGGTCACCCTGCGCGATCTGGAACGCGATCAGGCCAGCGCCGGCAACAGTCTTTTGTCGATGGTAATGATGCTGACCACCGGCTTCGGCGCTGCGGCCTCTGGCAGTCTGCTGGCGGCCTTCGGCGACTATTTTGGCGACAGCCACGGTGCCGTCATCGCCCTGCATGCGACCTTCGTTTGCGTCGGCGCAATGACGCTGACCTCCACTTTGATTTTCTGGCAATTACCGGATATGCCATCGCATCCGAAGCAGGTCGAGGATGTGGCGGTGGCCGAGTAAACGCGGCCCAGAGTTGCGGCAAACTGCGGCTTGCCTGGAAAGGCGATCCAACGCTACAACCGCGGCACGTACATTGTGACCGCCGCAAAAACGCAAAGGCTTGCGCGGAACCCGCACAGCCTGCGCACGACGCTTATGCGCCATCGACATGGCTGTTCGCCCCCTCCGCATCGCGCATTGTACGTGCTGGCGTTTGCAGCGCTTCGGCCAGCATGTCTCCCGTCACCGGCTTGCGCAGGAAACCATCGAAACCGGCCGCACGCGCCTGCGGTTCAGCGTCGGCATCGGCGCGGGCCGTTACCGCGATCAATGGCATCGCGTGACCGAAGGCGCGCAACTGCCGCGCCAGCGCCAAACCATCCATGCCAGGCAGATCCAGGTCGAGCAAGGCGATGTCGAAGACATTGGACGCGACCTCGGTCAGCGCCGCCAGGGCATGCGCGGCGTGGGTCACCCGGTGACCACGCGTGCTGAGCAGGCCACTGACCACCTCGGCGACGGTCGGGTCATCCTCGACCAGCAGCACCCGTTGCGGTACCGAGACGGACACGACCTCACGCACGCCAGAGGCGGAACGCGGTAGCGGCGCCGGCACCCACGGCAAAGGCAGATCGACGACAAAGCGAGTGCCAGTGCCGAGCCGGCTCTGCAGATCGATGTGTCCCTTCATCGCCACCGCCAATTCCTGACAGATCGCCAGCCCCAAGCCGCTACCGCCGTAACGCGCGGCGGTGCGCGGACCATCGGCTTGTTCAAAACGCTGGAACAACCGCGCCTGTTGTTCGGCGTTGATGCCTGGACCGGTGTCGACAACCTCGAAGCGCACCCCTTGACGCTCCTGCAACGGCGCCACCCGCAACTGCACGCTGCCGCGCTCGGTGAACTTGATCGCGTTGTTGAGCAAGTTCAACAGGATCTGCCGCACCCGTGTGGCATCGCCGGTCGCGGTGACCTGCTCCGGCATCGCATTGTCCAATACGAACGTCAGGCCTTGTCCCTGCGCCATCGGCTCCATCATCGCGGCCAGTTCGGCGATCAGTTGCCCTAGATCGAATGGCTGCTGATCCAGCTCAAGACGCCCGGCCTCGATCCGCGCCAGATCCAGCGCATCGTTGACCAGGCGCAGCAGATGCGTGCCGGCACCACGGATCGATTCGGTGTAGCTGCGTTGTCTTGGATCCAGCGGCGTGGAGAGCAGCAGTTCACTCATCCCCAGCACGCCGGTCATTGGCGTGCGCACTTCATGCCCCAACGTGGCCAGGAAGCGGGTTTTGGCCAATGAGGCCTGCTCGGCCACCTCCTGTTTGTGCAGGGCCAGTTGCCATGAGTTGCGACGACGCAAACGCCGACGGTAAAGATAGGACAACCACCACACAATCAACAACGCCAGCAATGTCAGTCCGGCTATCCCCCACGTGCTGCGCCACCAAGGCGGCAGCACGCGAAAGCGCAGAGTCACCACTTTCGACCACACCTTGTCGGCGGTCCGCGCCTGCATCTCCAAGGTATATTGACCCGATGGCAAGCGCGGAAACAGCCGCTCGCCATTGGCGCCGACATCGATCCACTCCGTGTCGTAGCCGCTCAGGCGGAAGCGGTAGGTGTTGGACTCGGTGTCGTAAAACGACAGCAGCCGCGCGACCACGTTCAAATCGCGGTCACCTTCCTGCAGCACGATTGTGTCGGCGTGCGAAAGATCCAGCAGTGCATCACCACGGCGCACGTTGACGCGCTCGATCACCAGCGGTGGCTGCCGCCGCGACGGCACGACCTGGGAAGGCTCGAACAACACCACACCATCCGGGGTACCACCAAGAATTTGCCCGCCACGCGCCTGGATCAGGGTATCGGTTGCAAACTCCTGGTTGGGCAAGCCATCACGCACACCGTAGGAGCGCATCGCCTTGCTGGCCGGATCGACCCGGATCAGCCCGCGCACGCTGCTCAGCCAAGCCACGCCCTTGTCATCGACCACCATGCCATTCGGCACCAGTCTCGGGAACTCGTGGCTTTCGTCGATGCGGTCGAGCAAGCTCAGTCGGGTACCGTCCCACAGATAACGCTCCAGGCAACCTACACCGGCCAGCCAGACCACATTGCCATCACTGATTGCGATGGTACTCAATGGCCGTCGCGGTGCTCCCGGCACCGGCTCGAAACGCGCACGCGCCGGGTTCCAGGCCAGAACGCCGCGCGATCCGATCAACCAGGGCTGGCCTTGCGGTCCAAGCTTGAGTGCATTGACAACCAAATCTGCAGGCAACCCGCCTGTGCCCAGCGCGATGTTACGCAGGACGTGACCATCGAGATCGCGCACCTGCGCACCGTCGAGATCACTGAACAACCACAGGTGTGCATCGCCACTGACAGTCACAAAATTCGTGTTCACCATGAGCAAGGCATTGCTGCCCTCCCCGATGCTCCAACGCATGACGTCGCCGCTGACTGGATCGTAGCGCAGCAAACTTTTGGGTCCGACCCCCCACACACGTCCCTGATTATCTTCGACGATGGCTTTTGGCCAATCCATCCCGAACATCACCCGCATGTGGTGGCGAACCGCGCCCGTGACCGGGTCAAGCTTGTCGAGTACGCCACCCGTACCCGCCAACCAGACCCCGCCATCCTGCGAGGCCGCAGTGGCCACCACGTAGGGGTTGTAAATCGATTCCGGGTCATGCGACCGATAAGACAGCACAGAGAACTGCCGCCATCTAGACGGCAGGTACCACAACCCGTTGTTGACAGTGGCAAACCATAGATCGCCCTCGCGATCCTCGAACCCCAACAAAAAATTCGGCTTGACCACCCTGTGCGCGGAGTTGCTGTACAGCGGCACGTTGTGGATGATGCCGGTCTCGTTCTCCAGACCCAGGCCGTCCATGGTGTCGAACCAGCGATTGCCATTGCGGTCGTGGATCAGCATCGCAATCACACTATTGTTCGGCAGGTTACGCCAATAAGGTGCAATCGCCGTACCATCGGCACGCAACAAACGCACCCCATCAAAATTACCGACCCAGAGAATGCCGCCGGGTTCGGGCGTCAGTTCGAGGACATCGTGATCAACCCCAGAAAGGGGGAAACGCTCGAAACCGTGCCCGTTCCAGCGGGCGACGCCGTCGTGAGTGCCGACCCAAAGGACGCCATCGGGCGCGGTCGCCAACTTGGTCACATTGATCGATGGCAAACTGTGTTCGTCGCCAGGCTTGGGCATGAAATGGGTCAGGCGGCCGTCTGGTTGCAACCTGTACAAGCCGGAATGGCCAATTCCGAACCAGATATTGCCGTCGGAAGTGGAAACGATGGCCCACACCTCGCCGGAACCTATTTGCGGATAGACACTGTGGTCGTAGTAACGGAACGTGCGGCGGTCCGCCGAGAGCATGCCTAGTTGCGCAGTGCTGGTGCCGAACCAGACCCGGTTCTGCGCATCGACATGAACGCTCAAAAGATTGTTGTCGCGCAGCCCGTTCTCAATCCGCCAGATGCGGTACCCATGTCCATCGAACCGAGCCAGGCCATCGCTGCTGGCAATCCACAAATAGCCGAGCTTGTCTTCGGCAAAATCATTGATGGTATTGGACGGCAGGCCATCGGCCACCGTTAGCTGACGCGGCTGCGGCGTCAGCGGCACGACCGCGCCTGCAACCGCGGACCACGCCAACAGTAGCCATCCCAAGCTCCTTCTCGACCACATCGCGTGTCACTCTCCAGGCTGGTGTCGGCATCACTGCTCGCTCATCATCCTCGGCGATAAGCACTGCCCATGGCAACCGTCGACTACCCATGCGGATCACTCATCCTGCACCGCAGACGCCGCAAGCAGCGCACGCCCGCACGACCAAGGCGCCTCACCTCAACCTACATCGCAGGCTCTAGAATCCGACCACCCATACAGCGCGGGTGCTCTCATGTTCAAACATTGCCTCGTTGTGGTTTTGCTGGCTCTGCCGGGCACGGGCCTGGCTGCCCCCGCGCAATACGCGCTGGACCCGGTACATACGCGCGTTCTGTTCGCAATCGATCACGCGGGTTTCTCCAAGGCATTGGGCACGGTGTCCGGCAGTACCGGCACCCTGGTGTTCGATCCGCAAGACTGGCGCAGCGCACGCCTGCAAGCACGAGTACCCTTGCAGCGACTGGACCTGGGCGATGACGCCTGGAACCGCGCCGCACTCGCGCGCAATCTGCTCGACGGCAAACACTATCCAGAAGCCCTGTTCGTCTCTACTCGAATCGAACCGGTGGACGCCCGCCACGCCAAGGTGATCGGGCAACTGACACTCCACGGCGTCAGCCGCGAGGTGACCCTGGAGGTGACCATGAACGCGATCAAGCGACACCCGCTGCCGCCGTTCCGTCGCACCGTCGGCTTCTCGGCCACCACCACCGTGCAACGTGCCGACTTCGGTATCAGCTCCTGGCCATCGGTGATCGGCGCGACGGTAGAATTGCACATCGAGGCCGAAGCGACCCGCGAAGGCCGCCCCGATTCCGACACCACACCGACATCAGCCACGGCACCGTCGTCCGACAAGGCGACCAGCCCAGCCGAACAGGACCGCACGCCATGACCGCCAAGAACACCGCAGACCGCTGGGGCAGCGTCAGCCAGACCATGCACTGGCTGATCGCCTTGTTGATCCTGCTGCTGGGCGTGGTCGGCCTGACCATGGGCGAGTTGCCGAGGACACCCAGATACTTCTGGGTATATACCGCGCACAAGTCGCTGGGCTTGACCGTGCTGGCACTGGTCGTCTTCAGGCTGGGCTGGCGCGTGTACGCTGGCACACCTGCGCCGATAGCGGGAACCCCCGGCTGGCAGGCGCGTATCGCCAGCGCCACTCATGCGCTGCTGTACCTGATGATCTTCGCGATACCACTCTCCGGTTGGCTGTACGACTCCAGCAGCGGCCTGCGTCCATTGCGCTGGTTCGGGCTGATCGACGTGCCCAAGCTCAGCGCGCCAGACGCACACCTGCGCGCGCTGTCGCACAGCGTGCACGAATGGGGGTTCTGGGCCTTGATCGTGATCGTCCTGGCGCATGCTGGCGCGGCGTTTTATCACCACCTGTTTCAACGCGATGCCACCCTGACGCGGATGCTCCCGCGCGGCTGGCTGTCCTCGTCCAAATCCTGAGGAATTGCCCCATGTCGTCTCGTTTCGCTTCCCATGCCGCCGTCGCCGCCAACCTGGTCGCCATGCTCATTGCCGCGCCTGGATTCGCCGCCGATTACGTCCAGGCGCCCGGCTCGACTCTGGTCTTCGCCAGCAAGTACGAGAGCGAAGTCTTCACCGGCCAGTTCGCTGGCTTCGACACCAAGCTCAGCTTCGACCCGACTCATCTGGCCAGCGCCAAACTTGAGGTGGCGATCCCGTTGACCGGCGCCAAGAGCGGCAACGCCGAGCGCGATTCCACGCTGCAGAGCGCAGACTTCTTCGATGTCGCCAGGTTCGCCACCGCGCACTACCGCGCAGACAAATTCCGCGCCCTCGGCAGCAACACCTACGCGGCCGATGGTACGCTGGAGTTGCGCGGCGTGTCCAAACCGGTAACTCTTACCTTCACTTGGAGTGCGGGCGCGCAGCCGGTGCTGACCGGCAAGGCCACGGTCAAGCGTCTAGACTTCGGTGTGGGCGGCGGCGACTGGGCCGATACCAAAACCATCCCCAACGAAACCGCGATTAGCACCAAAGTGGTATTCAAGGCGAAGTGATTCGCCATGAGCCGTGACGCACGGCCGTTGAGCGGAAGATTTCCTCGTGGGGTCCGCCGTTTTTCTACGCGGGGAGATCGACCGTGACGTTCAGTCCAGTCCGCTCAGCCAACAACGCACGCCATTCGCATCGAACGGCCAATCCAGCTCGCGGCCATCGGCGGCACGTAACACCGGCACGCGCATGCCGTAGCGGGCCTCCAAGGCGGCATCGCCATCGATAAACACACTGTCGGGCTCGGCTGCACGCGCCTGCGCCAGAACCCACAACGCTTCATCGCACAAGTGACAGTCATCGCGTTGGTAGAGAATCAGAGACATAGGTTGGATTGGATACGGATTAACGAACCCATCCGGCACACGGGGGCATAGAATAACCGTCCTTCAGGCCTCCCCCTCAACGGCACGCATGGCTGTCAGCATCTTCGACCTGTTCAAGATCGGCATCGGGCCGAGCTCCTCCCATACCGTCGGACCCATGCGCGCCGCCGAGCGCTTCGTGAAACGCTGGCTGCTGGATCAAGGCACGCTACAGAACGTCGTGCGCATGCGCGTGGAGGTGTTCGGTTCCCTCGCGCTGACAGGACGCGGCCACGGCACTGATAAGGCATTGCTGCTCGGCCTGGAAGGCCAGCGTCCAGAACTGATCGACCCGGATATCATTCCCAGCACACTGGAACGCATCCGCAGCAGCAAGCGCATCCAGCTACTTGGTCAGCACAGCATCGCCTTCGACGAAAAGCGCGACCTGGCGATCAACAAACGCCAAAAACTCCCCCATCACAGCAACGGCATGCGCTTCAGCGCCTATGCCGCCAACGACGAGATGATCGCAACGCGCGACTATTACTCGATCGGCGGCGGCTTTGTGGTCAATCAAGACGATGCCGCCGACGACCGTATCGTCGCCGACCAAACACCGCTGCCCTACCCGTTCAAGAGCGGCGACGAGCTGCTAGCGCAAGCCGCGCGTAGCGGCCTGAGTATCGCCGCACTGATGTTCGAAAACGAAAAATGCTGGCGCAGCGAAGAACAGATCCGCGCGGGTTTGCGCGAGATTTGGAACGCGATGCAGGCGTGCGTGGCACGCGGCATCCGCGAAGAGGGCTCACTGCCCGGCGGCCTGCAAGTCACCCGACGCGCGCCCATGCTGTATCGCGAACTTTCCTCCAAACCGGAAGCGGCGATGCGCGATCCCTTGACCACACTGGATTGGGTCAATCTCTATGCGCTGGCGGTGAACGAGGAAAATGCTGCCGGTAGCCGTGTGGTCACGGCACCGACCAATGGCGCGGCCGGCATCATCCCGGCAGTCCTGCACTACTTCGACCGATTTTGCCCAGGCAGCGACGAACAACACGTGTTCAACTTCCTGCTCACCGCGGCAGCGATCGGCATCCTGTACAAGGAAAACGCCTCCATCTCCGGCGCCGAAGTCGGCTGCCAGGGCGAGATCGGCGTGGCCTGCTCGATGGCCGCAGGCGGTCTGGTCGCCGCACTCGGCGGCAATCCCGGGCAAATCGAAAATGCCGCCGAGATCGGCATGGAACACAACCTCGGCCTGACCTGCGACCCGATCGGCGGGCTGGTGCAAATCCCATGCATCGAACGCAATGCGATGGGTGCAGTGAAAGCCATCAATGCCAGCAGGATGGCCATGCGCGGCGACGGCAAGCACAAGGTTTCGCTGGATAAAGTGATCCGGACCATGCGCGATACTGGCCGCGACATGCAGGACAAGTACAAAGAAACCAGCCGCGGCGGGCTCGCTGTCAACGTCATTGAGTGCTGAGCCGATGCTGCCGACGATGGCCATCGCCTACACCACAGTCCGTGCTATCGCCCGACAAATCACGCACCGTGCGCTAGGGCTGGTCATGCTCCTGGGGGCGTGCAATGCCTACGTCCCCGATGCCAATGCGCTGGAAGCGGACAAGCAGTTCAATCACTACGCACGCGACACATGGGGCCTGGACCAGGGCTTGCCGCAAGTAAGCATCCAGGCATTCGCGCAGGATCGGCAACGCTACCTGTGGATCGGCACGATGAGCGGGCTGACGCGTTTCGACGGCGTGCGCATGACCTCGTTCAACGACAAAGCACCGGCCCATCTTCCCGGCACATTGATCCAGGCACTACGCGTGGACAACAGCGGCACACTGTGGATCGGCACCTACCGCGGGCTGGCACGATATCGCGATGGTCATTTTTCCAATGTATTGCCGCAAGATCCGCACACGCCGCTGCTCAACATCGAAGCGATCACCTTGGACACCGACGGCACGGTACTGGTCGCCGCACAGAATGGCGTTTACGCGGTGGAAGGCGAACGCCTGCGCCTGCGCTACCACATCGCTGGCGGCGCGTATGCGCTACTGCCACGTGGACACCAACTTTGGGTCGGCACGCGCGGCGCGGTCCTGCGCCTCGGAGCGGACAGCGCAACACCACTGCCGCTGCCGCAGGACATGCGCGATGCACCCGTGCAACAACTAGTGGAAGCGCAAGGGCGAGTGTGGGCCGGTACCCGCAATGGTCTACTGTATCTTCACACAGGAAGCTGGCAACTGCTCGCTGACGAGGCCGGTCTGACCCGACGCGCGGTGCATGCCCTGTTCGAGGACAGCGACGGCAATCTCTGGGTCGGCCTGTCTGGCGCGCTGTTACGCGTGCGCGATGGCAAGGTCGTCGAGCGCAATAACGGAACCAACAAGAACACAGCCACCAGCGCAATCTTCGAAGATCGCGAACGCAACCTGTGGCTGGGCAGCAATTGGAACGGCATCAGCCGCCTGTGGAACGGCTTGACCCGGCGCTACAGCGTGCCCCAAGGCTTGAATGACCCACTGGTGTGGACACTGGCTCGCGATACCGATGGATCGCTGTGGGTCGGCACGGGTAGTGGCCTGTCACGATTACGCGATGGACGCTACCAACAGGTTCTGCGCATGGATCAATTGCCGACAGACGCGCCCTATACCTTACTCGCCGAACCAGGCCAACTGTGGATTGGAACGCGTCGCGGGATCGCCCTGTACCGCGACGGACACCTCAGCCAACCGCGGCTGCTGGCGCCCCTGCACGAACTGCAGATCAGCGGCATCTTGCGCGATCACGCGCAACGTCTATGGTTTGCCAGCGACAATGGCCTGTTCCGCAGCGATGGCAAGCATCTGCGCCGCTATGGCATCTGCGAAGGCCTGCGCGACGCCCGCATCCGCCTGCTTCACGAAACCCACGACGGACGCTTGCTGGTGGGCTCGCAGGACGGGTTGTACGAATTGCGCGGCGAACGCCTGGTCGCACTCGCCGCACCCGATAGCGCGTTGGCCAACGCCGACATCACCGCGATCCACGAGTTGCCTGGCGGGCAATGGCTGGTCGGCACACTGTCCGAAGAATTGTGGCTATTCGATGGCAAGCGTTGGAGCATGTTCGACGAAACCGATGGACTGCCGGCGAATGCGCCGTTCTTCATCACCGACGATCCTCAAGGCAACGTCTGGGTGACCGGGCTGCGCGGCATCTACCGTCTGCGCCTGAGCAATCTGCTAGCGCACGCCGCCACGCCATCCGTCGCGTTACAAGCCGAGCGGATGCTCAGCGAACGCGCGCAGCACCATGGCGGCATGCGCGGGGTGTGCTGCAATGGCATCGGTAACGGCAAGGGATTCATCGAAAACGGCACGCTCTGGCTACCCAGCCGCGACGGCGTGGTCGCCATGAACACCACTGGCATCGTCAAGAATCCGGTAGCGCCGCTGCCCGTGGTGGAGCGAGTGCGCGTACTGGGACAGTGGTTGAGCCCGCAGGCACTGCCCACCCCACTGCCCAAACAGGCGCGCGATCTGGATTTCGAATTCACAGCCGCCTCGCTCCAGGTCCCGGAAAGCATCGAATTGCGCTACCGGCTACTCGGCTACGACACCCGCTGGCATTCGCCCGACGACATCCGCCAACGCGTGGCGACCTATACCAATTTACCCGGCGGTAATTACCTGTTCGAGGTCAATGCCCGCAACAATGGCGGAGTGTGGGCGGTGGCACCGGCGCGATTGCCATTGCGGATTCAGCCACGTTTGCGGGAAACACCGTATTTCAAGCTATTACTGGGACTGGGTGAGCTTGGGCTGATCCTGCTCACCGTACAGTTGGCGCGGCTGCACAATCGACGTCAGCGCGAGACGCTGGAAGAACAGATGCGCGAGCGCACCAAAGCGCTGCAGGAAGCCAACCAGCGCCTGCAGGAAGCCAGCTTCACCGACGAACTGACCCAATTACGCAACCGTCGCTACCTATCCCTGCACATCCCCAGCGACATCGCCCTGTACCGACGCATGACCGACGACGATCAAGACATGGCATCGTGCACGGGCATGCTGTTCGCGCTGATCGACATCGACCATTTCAAGGCGATCAACGACAGCAGCGGGCACCACACCGGCGACGCCATCCTGCAACAGATGGCAAAGTTACTGGTCAAGCTGACCCGCAAGAGCGACCACGTGGTGCGCTGGGGCGGCGAGGAATTTCTGCTGGTCATGCGCTCGGCCCCACACGAGAACCTGACCGTCGCCGCCGAGCGGCTATGCCATGCGATCGCGGCGCATCCGTTCGTGTTCGACCAGGGCAAGCAGGGGCGGGTCACCTGCTCGATCGGGATCGCCGAATTTCCCTTCGTGCACGACCCGGACAATCAGCTCGGCTGGGAACAACTACTGGTTTTAGCTGATCGCGCGCTATATCAAGCCAAGGCCAGAGGCCGCAACGGCTGGGCAGCGTACCGACCGCTGCCCGGCACCCAAGCCGAACAGGTCCTGGCGGCGCTGCAGGAACCGTCCGAACACATGACGCATCACACATGCCTAACCCTCGTCCACAACAACTGCAGCGCCCAACTCTGAAGTGACGCAAATGCGCGCTGCGTTGCGCATCAGGACAATGACCCACTGAAACCCTGCCAAGGACGAGAGTTGATGCGCTCGATCCGGCAGGGGCTACAAATAGAAGCGATAAGTGTGCCGATGAAAAAGCTGTGCCGCTGGTTCGGCGTGGCACGCCGCACCCTGTACGACACACCGACCAAAGTGTCTGCCAAGGCTTGGTGTTCACCAACTACCGCGACACTCGCTTGGTGCGCGACGATGGCATGAAACAGAAACTCATCACCGCGCACTGTGCGCAGCAGAACGGGATAATTGAACGGGTAATCCGCATACTCAAGCAGCAATGCGCGCATCGCCGCCGATTTGAGCACCTGGTGCATGGTCTGTAAGCGATCTACGACTGGATCACTGTTTACCAAGTTAATCACATGAACTGAACAGAAACTTCTGGATCATGTCACCTCTACGATATGCGCTAGCGCATACACGTGGATAAAGGCAATCACTCATAGATCTGCATGACGATCCGAAAACCATCGCCTTAACGCGCAGCAAAAAATTACCAGCACACGCACAGATCTTTATGTAGACAATCAAACAAATAGGTGCGATTCAAATCACAGTTAACTGTGTCCAGTATGGAAATCCTCGATTCTAATAACGAGAGTGACATTTCACGACTTATATCCAGAGCGTACACCAACCTCGCTATCCAAGTGAGTAAGGAAATTTCTCATGTACTCTTTCATCCGCGCATCCCTACGATGCCTCTCTTGCAGCTTCGTTCTCCTCGTGCTCGGCACCACCTGCACGCATGCCGAAACGACCAACGCCAACAATCCGCGGCTAATTGGCTACTTCACTCAGTGGAGCATCTACGGTAGCAACTATCAGGTTCGCGATATCGAGACCAGCGGCGCAGCACAGCACCTGACCCATCTGCACTACGCATTCGGCAACGTGCACAACAACCGTTGCGAAGTCGGCGTCAACCAGGCCATCGACCCGGATACCGGCGCAGGTGGCGACGCCTATGCCGACTACACGCGCAGCGTCAATGCAACGCAGAGCGTGGATGGTGTCGCCGACACAGCTACGCAGCCGCTGCGCGGCAATTGGAACCAGTTGCGCAAACTCAAGGCACTGCATCCCCAACTCAAGGTGGTGATGGCGCTTGGTGGTTGGAGTTGGTCATCCGGCTTCGCCAGCGCGGCGCGTCCGGAGAACCGCCAAGCCTTCGTCGCCTCATGCATCGATGCCTACATCCACGGCAACCTGCCCGTCGTTGATGGCGCAGGTGGGCCGGGCGCGGCGCTTGGCGTGTTCGACGGCTTTATCCTCGACTGGGAATACCCGGTCGTATGCGGACTGACCTGCGGCACCCCCGAAGATCGGGCGAACTACACCGCGCTGATCGCAGAATTCCGCCGCCAGCTTGACGCCGTGCGTCCTGGGTTGTTGTTGGCCGTGGATGCAGGCGCAGGCATCGACAAAATCGAAGTCACCGATCCGGGCGTGTATCAGCATTACCTGGACTACATCGACGTGATGACCTACGACTTCCACGGCGGTGCGTCAGACACGATCACCAACCATCACTCCGCGCTGTTCCACTCACCGTTCGATCCATCCACCGGAATTGAGCACTATTACAACAGCACCGACGCGATACTGGCATTCCTGAAGCGTGGGGTTCCTGCGCGCAAGCTCAATCTTGGCATCGGTTTCTACGGGCATGGCTGGAAAAATGTCGCCGATATCAACAATGGCCTCTATCAGACAGGCGACAATGCCGGCGTATCAAAGTACAAGACATTGAAAATACACGCCGGCAACGATTATTACGACCCCCACGCCTTCGCCCACTGGAAATACGATAGCACCAGCTCCACCTTCTGGAGCTACGACGACCCGGCAATGGCCAGCATCAAGGGCGGCTACGTCAAAGCGCTAGGGCTGGGCGGCGCATTCTTCTGGGAGTTAAGCGGGGACGACGAACAGGGCAACATGCTCCATGCGCTGTACCAAGGATTGCACTGAGGCTGAAGCCTGCGGTGGCGCTGCGACTGGTCAGCGCCACCGTTCGGACATCACAATCCGCAACACATCGTCCAACAACGCCGCGGCGGTAACCTCGGCCCCGGCGCCCGGCCCCTGAATCAGCAGTGGCTGCTGCAAATAGCGGTCGCTGTAGATGGCAACCCGGTTATCGGTGCCGACGCCACTGGCCAGCGCATGCGACAACGGCAATTCGCGCAGGCCCACCGAGGCACCGTGCGCATCGAACCGGCCGACGAAGCGCAAGCACGCACCATGCGCGCGCGCCTGCGCCAGGCGCGCGGCCAATGGCGCATCCAACTCCGACAAGGCCGCGTCCAACGCCGGTAACGTCGCCGCCGCCAAAATGTCGCCGATATCAACAATGGCCTCTATCAGACAGGCGACAATGCCGGCGTATCAAAGTACAAGACATTGAAAATACACGCCGGCAACGATTATTACGACCCCCACGCCTTCGCCCACTGGAAATACGATAGCACCAGCTCCACCTTCTGGAGCTACGACGACCCGGCAATGGCCAGCATCAAGGGCGGCTACGTCAAAGCGCTAGGGCTGGGCGGCGCATTCTTCTGGGAGTTAAGCGGGGACGACGAACAGGGCAACATGCTCCATGCGCTGTACCAAGGATTGCACTGAGGCTGAAGCCTGCGGTGGCGCTGCGACTGGTCAGCGCCACCGTTCGGACATCACAATCCGCAACACATCGTCCAACAACGCCGCGGCGGTAACCTCGGCCCCGGCGCCCGGCCCCTGAATCAGCAGTGGCTGCTGCAAATAGCGGTCGCTGTAGATGGCAACCCGGTTATCGGTGCCGACGCCACTGGCCAGCGCATGCGACAACGGCAATTCGCGCAGGCCCACCGAGGCACCGTGCGCATCGAACCGGCCGACGAAGCGCAAGCACGCACCATGCGCGCGCGCCTGCGCCAGGCGCGCGGCCAATGGCGCATCCAACTCCGACAAGGCCGCGTCCAACGCCGGTAACGTCGCCGCCGCCAAAACTTCCGGCACCAGCGACTCCACATGCACCTGCTCGGCCTGCAACGGCAAGCCTGCGGCACGCGCAAGGATCAACAGCTTGCGACGCACATCTTCGCCGGATAGGTCCTCGCGCGGATCGGGCTCGGTATAACCGGCCGCAGCGGCTTCGCGCACGCACGCAGAGAACGCACAGCGACCATCGTAGCGATGCAGCAGCCAGGCCAACGAGCCGGACAAGATCCCTTCCACCGCATGGATATGATCGCCGCCGGCCACCAGTGCACGCAGACTGCTCAGCAACGGCAGGCCTGCGCCAACCGTGGCGCTATCGCCATAGTGCGCGCCAACGGCATGGCAGGCGGCATGAATCTGCTCGGCGCGGGCAAGCGCGGCACCTTGACCGAGCTTGTTGGCGGTGACCACATGCACACCGCCTCGCAACCATTGAGCATGGCGCTGCGCCACCACCTCGCTGGCCGTGGCATCGACGACAATATCGCCGTGGCGCAGGTTCTCCGGCAACACCACCGCTACAGCGCCACGCTCGGCGGCATTGGCCTGGGCCAGGGCCTGCGCCGGTGCGTGCGCGCACTCGACCACCGTGCGCGAATTGGCCAGCCAGACGAACGCAGGCAGACCGACACGGCGGCGTTGCAGCGCCTGATAGCGCGCGACGAAGGCGCGACCGACGGTGCCAGTGCCTAGCAAGCCCAACTGTGGCACGGCCCGCGCGACTTGCCCCAACGGCAGCGAACACGCATCGGCCAACGCGTTGCTCACGCATCCACCCGTTTACGCGGCACCGCCTCGCTGGCGCGCTGCGCACGCTCCAGACCCGCCTGCAGGTCGGCCAGCAGGTCGGCGCTGGACTCGATGCCCACCGACAAACGCAACAGGCCATCGGAAATACCAGCGTTGGCCCGCGCTTGCGGGGTCATCGCCGCGTGCGTCATCGACGCCGGATGGGCAATCAAACTTTCCACACCGCCCAACGATTCGGCCAGGGTGAAATAGCGCAATCCATCGACGAAGGCACGCACTTCGGGCTCGGCCCCAGCCAGTTCGAAACTGATCATCGCGCCGAAGCCCTGTTGCTGACGCGCCGCGATGGCATGTCCGGGATGCGTGGGGATGCCTGGGTAGTACACCTGCCGCACTGCCGGGTGCGTCTGCAGCAGCTCCACCACCGCCTGCGCATTTTCCTGGTGTACACGCAAACGCGCATCCAGCGTGCGCAGGCCGCGCAAGGTCAGGAACGCATCGAACGGCGAACCGGTCAAGCCCAGTGCGTTCGCCCACCATGCCAGTTGCTTGTGCAATTCGGCATCGGCGGCGACCACCGCACCACCGACGACATCGCTGTGGCCGTTGACGTACTTGGTGGTGGAATGAATCACCAGGTCGGCGCCAAAAGCCAGCGGCTTCTGTAGCACCGGAGACAAGAACGTGTTGTCGACCACCACCAGCGCACCGGCCTTGTGCGCGGCGTCGATGACGAAACGCAGATCGGTGATGCGCAGCAACGGATTGGATGGGGTCTCGATCATCACCAGCCGTGGCGATTGCGCCAACGCCTCGGCCAACGCGCGCGGATCGGTCAAATCGACGGTGATCAAAACGAAGTGGCCTTTTTTCGCCAACGCATCGAACAACCGCCAGCTGCCGCCATAGGCATCGTGCGGCACCACCAACGTGTCACCCGGCTGCAGCAGCGCATTGAGTACCAAATTGATCGCGCCCATGCCGGTGGCGGTGACCACACCGCCGGCACCGCCTTCCAGCTCCGCCAACGCTTCGCCGAGCAGGTCGCGGGTTGGGTTGCCGCTGCGGGTGTAGTCGTACTGGCGCTTGTTGCCGAAGCCATCGAAGCTGAAGTTCGACGACAGCACGATGGGCGGGGTCACGGCACCGTGGGTGGTGTCGCGGTCGATGCCGGCGCGCACTGCGGCGGTGGCGGCAGTACAAGGCAGATCGGTGTCGTGTGCGTTACTCATGCGTCAACTCCGGTGGGGCGAAGGGCAGTGGCGAGGATCGCGTCGATGCGATCGGTTTCTTTCAGAAAGGCATCGTGTCCGTAGGGCGAACGCAGTACGCGCAGACTGCCGCGTGGCCCCAACCCTTCGACCAGGGTCACCAGGTCGGACAACGGCACCAGGCGGTCGCCCTCGACCGCGACCACCACGGTGGACACGGCGACGGCGCTGGGATCGATGCGGTGCAGGTCGATCGATTCGGACAGGCGCAGATAAGCGTTGACCTGGGTGCGCGCCACGTACTGGGCACCGGCGGCATCGAGGTAATCCTCGGCGGCGACGCGTACACGGCCATTGATCACTTCCGGCGCCGCATCGAAGCGTTCGCCGAATTCTTCGGGCGTGCGATAGCTGAGCATCGCGAACTGCCGCGCCAGCGACAGTCCATGGTGTTCGGCGCACTGCAATTGACCCAACGCCACCGCACGGCGCTGCAACGCGCGCCATGCCGCAGCATAAGGATGCGCGCGATGGGCGCCACTGACCGCGACCAGCTTGCGCAGACGCTGCGGATGGCGCACCGCCAATTGCAGGCCGACCAGCGCGCCGTAGGAATACCCGACGAAGCCATGTAATTGGACGATATCCAGGGCATCCAACAATGCGGCGATCGCGTCGGCCTGGTCGGCACTGTCGATCGGTGCGTCCAGGCTGCCGTCGGCACCGACGAAATCGAACGCCAGCACCCGCAACTGGGTCGGATCCAGCGCACGTCCTGGCGCGACCAAATCCTCGGCCCAGCCCTTCTCGGGGAACGTGGCATTGGCAGCCAGATGACGATGCGCGGAAATGCCGCCGGCCACGAATACCACCGGCACGCTGGCCGGGCCGCTCAGCTCATAGCGCAAGCGCAGCAACTGCACGCCCGCATGACGCAGCGGCAGCGCCACCGCGATCTCACCGCGCATGGCCCGCACGCCATCGGCAGGCACCGCCGACACGCCATAGCGGTCGTGAGGCGCAGGGAGAGAGGTAGAGCAATCGGACGTATTCACGAGACGCATGGCGGTATCCAGTGAGGAACGGCCATCGAGCTTCGCGGAGCTCGCGTTCGCCATGCACAGAGCATGGATCGAACCATCTTTCGGCGGACGCGTCGGTCACCGCAGGATTTGGCACCGACACAAGCGCTTGCGCGCCCGCTGGCTGCCCCGGCATCAAAGGGCCTGTCCCTCCGCCGGTCTCGATGGTGATGCCACGATGCCAGCGTTTTTCGGCAATGTCAATCGCTTTATTCGGATGAAGCGATACAAAACATGTCGACTCCCTGGTATCGGCCATACTCCCACGCCCTGACCAAGCACCGCTCTACGTGCGCCGACACTCCTCTCACCGCTGGTTTGCAATGGCTTGGCTGCTGGCGCTTGCGTGGAGCACATGTGCACAAACACTGCTGCGTTGGAACGCGCCCCACCCGGTCGCGCATACGGCCCCAACTTGGCTGACGGTCACTCCACGCCGCAACGGCCTGCGTGAAATCTGGCTGGGCAATCCACTGGGTGGACCCGTGCAGATCCGGCTCTACGGCGAGGTCAATGGGTTCAAGGCCATTCCGGCACTGCCGCGCGACATCGAACTGGCGGCGGGCGAACGCCGCCTGGCGAGCTGCCTGTACCCGCTCGACGGCGGCACCGACGCCAGTGGTGCCAGCGCGGACCTGCACATCGAGGCGATCCCCGGCTCGCCGCACGCTCACGCCGAGCCTGTCCTCTACCAATTGCCTTTCAAGGGCGTGCCAATCCGCATCGATCAGGGATTCGGCGGCGGCTTCAGCCACCACGATCCGGCCAACTTCTACGCACTGGACTTCGCGCTGCCCGAAGGCACTCCGATTCTGGCCGCGCGCGAGGGCGTGGTGATGGAAATCCGCGACGACTTTCGCGAGTCCGGTACCGATGCCGCACGCCTGGGCCAGGCCGCCAATCTGGTGCGTATCGTGCATGCGGACGGCAGCATGGCGCTCTACGCCCACCTGACCGCCGGCGGCGTGCAGGTTCGGGTTGGACAGAGCGTACAGCGCGGCGAGCGGCTCGGTCTGTCCGGCAATAGCGGCCTGACGACCGCGCCGCACCTGCACTTCGTGGTGCAGCTCAATCGCGGCCTGCGCCTGGAATCGGTACCGTTGCGCATGACCGGCCCGCTCGGCGAACTGCGCTTCGCCCATCCCGATCTCACTGAAGTCCGGCATGGCAACCGAACGGGCCAACAGACAAGCCCGCTATAATCGCCGGCTTCCCCGTTTCCGATGACGCCCGCCGGGCGTGCTGCCCATGTCCGAAGTCGCCACCGAAGCCGCGCGTCGCCGCACCTTCGCCATCATTTCCCATCCCGACGCCGGCAAGACCACGCTGACCGAAAAACTGTTGCTGTTCGGTGGGGCGATCCAGATGGCCGGCTCGGTCAAGGGCCGCAAAGCCGCACGCCACGCCACCTCGGACTGGATGGCACTGGAAAAGGAACGCGGCATCTCGGTGACCTCGTCGGTGATGCAGTTCCCCTACGACGGCAAGATCATCAACCTGCTCGATACCCCCGGCCACGCCGACTTCGGCGAGGACACCTACCGCGTGCTCACTGCGGTGGATTCGGCGCTGATGGTGATCGACGTGGCCAAGGGCGTGGAAGAACGCACCATCAAACTGATGGAAGTGTGCCGGTTGCGCGATACGCCGATCATGACCTTCATCAACAAGCTCGACCGCGAAGGCAAGGATCCGATCGACTTGCTCGACGAAGTGGAGACCGTGCTCGGCATCCAGTGCGCGCCGGTAACCTGGCCGATCGGCATGGGCCAACGGCTCAAGGGCGTCGTGCACCTGATCAGCGGCGAAGTACACCTGTACGAGCAGGGCCGCAATTTCACCCGCCAGGATTCGACCATCTTCCCATCGCTGGACGCGCCCGGCCTGGCCGAGAAAATCGGCGAACAAATGCTGGCCGAACTGCGCGAGGAACTGGAACTGGTGCAAGGCGCCAGCCATGCGTTCGACCTGGACGCCTATCGCGCCGGCAAGCAGACGCCGGTGTTCTTCGGCTCGGGCGTCAACAACTTCGGTGTGCAGCCGTTGCTGGACTTCTTCGCCGAACATGCACCGCCGCCGCAGCCACGCGCCACCACCGGCCGCCAGGTGCGGGCCGAGGAAGACAAGTTGAGCGGCTTCGTGTTCAAGATCCAGGCCAACATGGACCCGCAACACCGCGACCGCGTCGCGTTCATGCGTATCTGCTCCGGTCGTTTCGGTGCCGGGATGAAGACCCTGCACGTACGTACCGGCAAGGAAGTAAAACTGGCCAATGCGCTGACCTTCATGGCCAGCGACCGCGAGATCGCCGCCGAAGCCTACCCCGGCGACGTCATCGGCATCCACAACCACGGCACCATTTCCATCGGCGACACCTTCACCGAGGGCGAGGCGCTGTCGTTCACCGGCATTCCCAATTTCGCACCGGAATTGTTCCGCCGCGCGCGGCTGCGCGATCCACTCAAACTCAAACAATTGCAGAAAGGTTTGGCACAGTTGTCCGAAGAAGGCGCCACGCAGTTCTTCCGCCCACTGATGAGCAACGACCTGATCCTCGGTGCGGTCGGCACGCTGCAATTCGACGTGGTCGCCTATCGACTCAAGGACGAATACGGCGTGGATGCCAGCTTCGAGCCGGTCGGCGTCGTCACCGCACGCTGGGTGCATTGCGACAACGCCAAGAAACTGGAGGAATTCCGCGAGAAAAACGCAATGAACCTCGGCATCGACGCCGCTGGCGAATTGGTCTACCTGGCACCGACCCGGGTCAATCTACAACTGGCACAGGAACGCGCGCCGGACGTGCGCTTCGCCGCCACCCGCGAACACGCGCACAGCGTGGCGCTGGACTAAGAGTGGCTAACAACGTCGTCAATCGCTGCCGGGTGGGCGCGGACAGCGCCCAAGGACCCGGTGTACTGATGGGGATACTGAGGTGAGGATTCCGAGCACTGCCCGCGCCCGTCCGGCGGTGACACAGCCGCTTTGTTAGCCACCCTACAAACCGCTGACAACGCGGCGATGTATTACGACACCTGAGCGCACGCCCAACCAGCAGCGCCATGTTGCACCACGATGGATGCGAACCGCTCGCAATTGCTTTAACGTATGTCGCCATGGACGCAGACCACTCGCCCGCCTCCACACACGCAGATACGTCCCCCTCCACGGACTGGCGCGACGAACTCGCCAGCACGCTGACCCATGGATTGGGCGCAATCGCAGCGCTAGCTGGCGGCTCAGTATTGATTACCCTTGCGGCGATCTACGGCGATGGCTGGCAACTGGCCACTGCCATCGTGTTCAGCGTGACCTTGCTGCTGCTGTACGTGGCCTCAACCCTGTACCACGCCATCTCACATCCAGGTGCGAAGGCACGTCTGCAAATCTTCGACCACTGCGCGATCTACCTGCTGATCGCCGGCACCTACACCCCATTCACCCTGATCGGACTGCGTGGCCCATGGGGTTGGGGCTTGTTCGCGGCAATCTGGAGCATCGCCGTGGCCGGAGTGATCTTCAAGCTGTTCTTCACCGGGCGTTTCCGTCTGCTCTCGACCTTCCTGTACATCGCCATGGGCTGGCTGATCGTGGTCGCGATCGAGCCACTGTTGCGCGCGATCGATGCGCGAACACTTGGCTGGCTCTTGGCCGGGGGTTTGTTCTACACCCTTGGGACCTATTTCTATCAACGCGACACCGTGCGCTACTTCCACGCGATCTGGCATCTGTTCGTCCTCGCCGGCAGCGTCTGCCATTTCGTCGCGGTGACCGGACAAGTGCTCTGAGGCCGCCGCCACCGCATTTCGCACCACTCAGGCGACAGCGCTTCACCGATAACGCGTCTGTGCACCAGCATCCATGCTCTAAATGGCACCAGAACGCGGAAAGACAAACAGCTGAAGCACCGACGCGCGACCACATGCCGGTGCCTTTCCGAATCTCGAATTCACAAACACCAGGCGGCTCAACTGGCGATATAGCGCTGCAACTGATCCAGTTCCTGACGTTGCTCCTCGATCACCGCCTTGACCAGATCGCCGATCGAAATCAGCCCGATCACCGCACCCGCCTCCACCACCGGCAAGTGACGGATGCGGTGCCCGGTCATCAGCTGCATACACTGCTGCACGCTCTGCGCAGGATCCACGGTGTGGACCTTGTCGCTCATGATGTCGCGCACCGGCGTGGTGGCCGAAGAACGCTCCTGCAACACCACCTTGCGCGCGTAGTCGCGCTCGGACAGGATCCCGGCCAGATGCCCGTCCTGCATCACCAGCACTGCGCCGATGCCCTTGTCGGCCATCAACCGCAGTGCCTCGATCACCGCCGCATCCGGTGCGATCGCGTGGATCTCACCGCCCTTCTCGCTCAACACATGCCGTACCGTACGCATCACTGCCTCCCGGTTCGCTGGATCGCGGGTCCGAGCATACTCCTTCGCCGGGTGCACGCCAGGTATCCACCAAATACAGTGGACGTTGCTTGGACTCCTCGTACAAGCGACCGAGATACTCGCCGATCAGCCCCAAGGCGATCAGCTGCACGCCGCCCAGGAACAGAATCACCGCCATCATCGTCGGCCAGCCGGCGACCCGATCGCCCCATAGCGCCGCCTTGACCACCACGACCAGCCCGAACACAAATGCGGCAACGGCGGTCACCAGGCCAAGATACGTCGCCACCCGCAACGGCGCGGTGGAGAAACCGGTGATCCCATCCAGGGCGAAATTCCACAGCCGCCACAGGCTGAACTTGCTGTGCCCAGCCAAACGCGGCGCGCGCCGATAAGGCACCGCAAAGCGACGGAAACCGACCCAGCCGAACAGGCCCTTCATGAAACGGTGGCGCTCGCGCAACTGACGCAGCGCGGCCAGTGCACGCGGTGACAATAGGCGGAAATCGCCGGTGTCGGCCGGGATCGGTGTCTTCGACAGGTACCCGATCACCCGATAGAACAAGGCGGCGGTGCCGCGCTTGAGCCAGCTTTCGCCCTCGCGCAGGATACGCGTGCCGTAGATGTCGTCGTAGCCGTCACGCCAGTGTGCGACGAACTGCCCGATCAATTCCGGCGGATCCTGGCCATCGGCATCCAGCAACATCGCCGCGCCGCATTCGACGAAATCCAGCCCTGCGGTCAAGGCCAGTTCCTTGCCAAAATTGCGCGACAACCGCAGCGCCCCGACCCGCGGATCGGACTCGGCCAGCGCCAGCATGGTGTCCCAAGTCGCATCGCGGCTACCGTCGTCTACGTACAACACGCGGCCTTGCACCCCCTCCAGCGCATCGAGCGCGGCAAGGATGCGCGGGTGCAACAACGGCAGCGTTTGCGCCTCGTTGAACGCAGTAACGACGACGGTGAGACGTTCGGGTTCCATCCGTGAATGGTACGAAGGGTGGCGCAACTGCACCAGTGATCCCGCACGCCTCAGACAATGGCCGCAATATCCAACGCCGACGCAGCGGCACCGACATCTCCATGCCCTCGGACCACCTGCATCACGCGCACGAGCAGTGGCTAAAAACCTAAAACGACCGCAGCACCGCCGCGCGCGCAACAGTGCGCGGAACGCTCCTGTAGCACCTGCACACTGCGGCTCCTGCGCACTGTCCGCGCCCGCACGATTAGTGATTAGTGACTGGCGAGGTGTTGTTCGGTCACGCTAAGGTGACAGCAAGTAACCTGGGCCTCCCAGTTGTCGAGCCTGGCGCTGGATCCAGTCGGCGCGGCGCTGCACATACGCCCCAGGTCGCGCGGCGTCATAGCGCTGCGGGGCCGGCAACACCGCAGCCAGCAACGCACTCTGTGTCGGGGTCAGTTGCGCCGCGTCCTTGCCCCAGAAGCGAGCGGCCGCCGCCTGCGCACCGTACACCCCGTCGCCGAACTCGGCGAGATTGGCGTAGACCTCCAGAATCCGCTGCTTCGACCACAGCGCTTCGATCAGCACCGTATACCAGGCCTCCAGCCCTTTGCGCAGCCAACTGCGGCCCGACCAGAGGAACAGATTCTTGGCCACCTGCTGACTGATTGTACTGGCACCGCGCAGACGCCCGCCGCGCGCATTGTGGTCGCGCGCCTTCTCGATCGCCTGCAAATCGAAGCCATGGTGACGGGGAAAGCGCTGATCCTCCGCCGCCACCAGCGAGATCGGCAGACTGGGCGCAATCTGCGCGCTATCGCGCCAGCGATAGGCGATACGGAACGACCACTCGCCACTGGCCCAGGCACCGACCTGACGCTCCAGCATCATCGCCGAGAACGGCGGATCCACAAAACGCAGCACCAGCACTTGCGAGACACTCACCAATCCGAAAATCAACGGCAACAGCAGCAATCCGCGCAGCCAGCGTCGCGCAGGCGATCTGCGCGCAGGCATGGCACTTGCTTCATGTCGTGTCGCCCCCATTGCAATGCTTTCTTCGATCTGGTCCACCGCGATGATCCATTCTCCTGCGGTCGCCATCTTCCCATGCCAAGCGAGGCCGCAATGCACTCTTCCGACGACCGCCTGACCCGCTTCCTGCTCCCCCAAGCCGGCGTGCGCGGCGTCCATGTGCGCTTGCAGGACACTTGGCGCGAGATCCAGGCACCGGCGGATTATCCGACCGCCGCGACCGAACTGCTTGGCGAAGCCTGCGTCGCCGCCGCCCTGTTCACCGGCCACACCAAGGTCGATGGACGCCTATCGGTGCAACTACGCAGCCAAGGCGCGCTACGCACCCTGTTCGCCGAATGCACCGCCGCCGGCACCCTGCGCGGCATCGTCCAGTTGGACGAAGGCCAGGACGCACCACGGGATCTGCGCACACTCGGCGACGCTGCCCTGCTGGCGATCACCATCGAGAACCCCGGCCTGGACCCGCGCGAACCGCAGCGCTACCAGAGCCTGGTGGCCTTGTCATCGGCCGAACTGGACGAGGCACTTGAGGACTACTTCCGCCAGTCAGAGCAATTGCCGACCCGACTGATTCTGGCCGCCGAAGGAACCCAGGCGGCAGGTCTGCTGCTACAAAAGCTGCCCGGCGATAGCGGCGACGCCGACGGCTGGAACCGCGCCGGTGCCCTGTTCGAGACGCTCGCCGCGACAGAACTGCTGATCACCCAGGCCGACACCCTGCTGCACCGACTCTTCCATGAAGAGACGCCGCAATTACTCGGAACCCGACCACTGCGCTTCGGCTGCTCCTGTTCGCGCGAGCGAGTCGCGGCAATGCTCCGCTCGCTGGGCGAGGAGGAGGCGCGAGCCGCAGCCGAGGCGACGGGGCAGGTCGAGATCCGCTGCGAGTTCTGCGGACACCGCTACGATTTCCCATTGGCAGAATTCGGCGTATTGTTTGCCGTAACGCAGCCTGAACCTCCGTCATCGGAGCGCATGCAGTAACAGGAGGACGCGTCGGGAGCCGGACACCCGACTTGTTAAATAAACATAAACAAACTATCATCCGAACCCCTGCCATGCGGGAACTTTCGTTCCCTCCATGAGTATCAAACAACCGATGCGAGCCCTCCTGCGCCTGCCGCTAGCCCTACTGATCGCCTTCTCGGCGATGACGGGCGCGCACGCGCAGAGCAAGCCCGACAACCCCAACGATCACACCGTGCTGCCGATCTGGAACAAGGGCAGTGGCAAGGTCGAGGCTCTGCTGTACCTGGAGCCGACCGGCGAACAAGCCGTCGGCGCGCGCTGGCACTTCGGTGGCAACTCACTGGATGCGGCGTTTGGGCTGTCCTCCGGCGACTCGCTCGGCCTACTGTGTAATAGCGCCAGCGGCAGCAGTATCAGCGGACTGGCCAGCCACTGCATGCTCGCCAGCCTGGGCGACGAGGATGGCGCAATCGGCCACCACATTGCCGCCACCACCTCTTTCAATCGTCCCGGCGGGCACCTGTCGCTGTCCGTCGGCAGCGGACGCGAGAACCTCCCGGCATGGCTGGCCGGCGCCAACAAAACGCCGTCGATGCGCATGGAGCAAAACGATCTGACCGTGTTCGCCCAGCAGAACATCGGCCGCGAAGGCTTCGTCTCCATTGGCGGCACGTATGCACGCGCGCGCCTGGTGCCAATCGCCGACGCCTCGCCCGCCCTGGTCGATCAGTGGGACAGCAAGAGCCTGAGCATCGGCGGCGGCTACCGCTCCTTCAGCGCCAATATCATCGGCCGCGTCGTCGACGCCCCGGGCCAGCCAGGCAAGTGGTCGGGTCTGGGGGTCGGACTGACCTGGCGCACTCCTTGGAGTGGACAGCTCACCGTTGGCGCAGAGAACGTCATCACCCGCGGCAAGAACCCCTTCGCCCCGAACAACATCAGCACCGAAGAGGGCACCATCCCCTACGTGCGCTACGAGCAGGATCTGTAGCACGCCATCGGCGACACGCGGCAAAGCGAGTCGCACTTGGCACTTCGTGAACAGTGCACGAACAAAGTACGGATTCACTTCAAATAAGCACTTTGTTAACGGTACTTTAATTCTTTCTCCGGTCGGGCTACCATCCCGGCAACCTGGCGGCCCTGGAGTTGCACTTTCGACTCCGCACGACAGGCACACCTCGGGCGATAGCCCAATCTCATTCGGAGAGAGATAATGAATTGCAAGACCAACCAACTGCGCGACGCAGTCGTGCTCGCACTGGTCGTGGGAGCTGGCGGCACCGCAGGTGCGGCCATCGCTCAAGACGCGGGCAATGCCGGCGCCACCACCCTGGATCGTATCGAAATCACCGGCTCACGCATCCGCCAGGTCGACACCGAGACCGCGCAACCGGTCATGCTGATCAGCCGCGACCAGATCGAGAAGCAAGGCTTCAAGTCCGTCGCCGACATCCTGCAGAACATCCCCACCGCCGGCTCTCCAGCCCTCAGCCGCACCTCTCCCCTGGCCAGCGGTGAGGACGTCGGTGGTTACTACATCGATCTGCGCAACCTCGGCGCCGCGCGCACGCTGGTGCTGGTCGATGGCAAGCGCTTGGGCAGCACCAACAGTGGCCTGCAGGACGTGTCCTCGATTCCCGCCGTGGCCGTGGAGCGTATCGAAGTGCTGAAGGACGGCGCCTCCTCGATCTACGGTTCCGACGCCATTTCCGGCGTGATCAACATCATCACCCGCAAGCATTTCGACGGCGCCGAAGCCGGCGCCTACATCGGCCAGTACGGCCAGGGCGACGGCCAGCGCCAGGTCTATGACTTCATGATGGGCAGCAGCAGCGATCGTGGTTCGCTGAACGCCGGCGTCGAATACAGCAAGGAAGATCCGGTGTGGGCGCGCGACCGCTGGTTCAGCCGCAACCGTTTCCCGACCGGCGAGAAGTCCGCCCCGCGTCAGGGCGGCCTGTCCGGCACCACGCAGTTTGGCCGTTTCGTCTACAAGGACAGCGCTGGTAACGAAACCCGCACCCTGCGCCGCGATACTGCCGGCCTGGATCCGGCAAATATCAACAGCTACCGGGCACTGAACAGCTCCGATGTCTCCAACCCGTCGCTGGCCTCGACCGTCTACAGCGGCATCAAGCGCAAATCGGCGTTCTTGAACGGCACGTTCAACTTCTCCGACAACGTCCACTTCGACACCAGCATCCTCTACACCGATCGCGATTCGTTCGCACAGAACGCAGGCTATCCGTTCAAGAGTGCCGATTTCGCCCTCACCCAGGGCGGTCTGTCGGCAGACAGCGTGTTCAATCCGGTCGGCAACGATGCCACCGGCGGCCTGCCCCCGGGCACCACCCCGCAAGCCGTCCAATACGTGCGTCGTGGCTGGGAAGTGCCGCGCGAAGTGCACAGCAATCTCTCCACCTACCGCTTCACCGGCGCGTTCAGCGGCACCTTCGAACTGGCCGAGGGCAAGTTCTGGGATTGGGACGCAGGCTATCTGTACAACCAGAACAAGGGCATGCAGGTCACCACGGGCAACTTGAACACCCTTGCGGTGAGCCAAGCAACCGGTCCGTCTTTCATCAATGCCAATGGCGTGGCTCAGTGCGGAAGCGCAAGAAATCCCATCCCATTGGGCAGCTCCGGTGGCAACTGCACGCCGTGGAATCCCTTGATTCCGTTCGGCTACAACTCGCCTAACAGCCTTCGCGACCCGAACGTGCAGAAATTCCTGTACCAGAACGGTCAGGCCGTGTCGAAGACCGAGACGAAGAACTTCTTCGCCAACATTACCGGCAGCCTCTTCAGCCTGCCAGCGGGCGATCTGGCCATGGCACTGGGTGCCGAACACCGCCAGGAAAGCGGCAGCTTCTCTCCGGATGCAATGGCGCAAGCGGGCATCTCCACCGACCTGGCAGCCGGCCCGACCAGCGGCAAGTACAGCCTCAACGAAGTCTATGCCGAGTTCCAAGTGCCGCTGCTGGCCGACATGGCGTTCGCCAAGGAACTGAGCCTGTCGCTGGCCAGCCGCTACTCCGACTACAACAATTTCGGCAGCACCTTGAACAACAAGTTCGGCTTCAAGTGGAAGCCGATCGACTCGCTGATGTTACGCGGCACCTGGTCGCAGGGCTTCCGCGCACCGACCATCGCCGACCTGTACGGTGGCCTGTCGCAGAGCTTCGAAAACTATACCGACCCCTGCGATACCAAGTTCGGCACGGCGGCGGGCAATGCGCGCTGCGCGGCGGCGGTGCCGGCAGGCTTCCGTCAGCTCAACAACTCTGGCACGGCTCCGGCGCCGGGTCCTGGCGAGCAGAGCAACGTCCCGTTCCTGTCCGGCTCCACGCCGACACTGAAACCGGAAACCTCGACCTCCAAGACCTTGGGCCTGGTATGGAGCCCGGAGTTCGTCAAGGGCCTGAACGCCTCGCTGGACTGGTGGAAGATCCGCATCGACAACACCATCGTCAGCGATGACCCGAGCACCTTGCTGGAAGACTGCTACCTGCGTGGCATCGCCTCGCGTTGCACGGGCTTCACGCGCAATGCAGCCGGTAACATCACCTCGCTGTCCTTCGGCCTGCGCAATGCCGGCTACCGGGATACCGAGGGCTACGATCTGGATCTCAGCTACCATTTCGACACCGCGTTCGGCAACTTCACCACCGCGTGGATGAGCACCTACGTCGCCAAGAACGAGCTGAAGCAGGATAACTCGGGCAATCCGCCGAGCCAGCAGAACGGCTACCAGAACTCGGACGGCAGCTATTTCCGCGTGCGCTCGAACTTGAGCCTGACCTGGCAGATGAACGACTGGTCGGTCACCTGGAACACGCGTTACTACTCCAGCGCCAAGGAACGTTGCTTCTTCAATGATCGTTGCAGCAATCCGAACTTCACCGCTCCGGAGTATCAAGGCGCAACCTACCCGGTGAACCGTATCGGTGCCAACACCTTCCACGATCTGCAGGTGAGCTACAACACTCCGTGGAATGCCACCGTCGCGGTCGGTGCCAACAACGTGTTCGATCACTACGCTGCACCGTCGTACTCCACGCCGAGTTCCGGCTACTCGTACTACGGCGGCTACGACATCGGTCGTTTCATTTACATGAAGTACCAGCAGCGCTTCTGATCGCCTCGCGATCACCGCTGCGTCACTACAACGGCTCCGCAAGGAGCCGTTGTTTTTTGTGTCTGCGCGCGGCAGACATCCAGCACGCGACGAGAGATGCGACACAACCACGCCCCCTCTCCTCTACATCAGCATGGACACAGCAAGCGCGATGGGATGCGATTGATGCGCGAGCATCGGCCAAGGATCACGCTTCGGCGCGAGCATGAAACGAATTGGCGTTATACGAACACGCATGGCACACAATGGCTGTAGGCGCATACACAAACGCGCCGGCCTGGACGCTGATCGGTCCAAAACATCGCTTGCGGTTTTCCACCGCAGACACGACTCAGCGTTGTTGCGGGGTAAGGCCCGAACAGTCGCTTGCCAGGAATCAGCAGGGAATCAAGGTCACGATGACGTGCTCGACATAGGCCTCGAATTCCTCACGCGCCTGCTTGGGCTGATGCAATTGCAAGGAAAGCTGTAGAAACCCGACATAGGCGGCATAGGCCAGCCGCGCACGGTGCTGGGCATCGGTGCGGCTGAGTCCGGCCTGGCGGAACGAGGCGATCAGATAGTCCATGCGCCGCTGCGAGACCCGATCGATGATCGGCCGCACCGCAGGGTGATCGAGCACCTTCAGCAACTCGCTGTAGATGATGTGCGGCTTGACCTCATGTGCCACCAGTTGGAACAGCGCGCGCAAGCGCGTGCGCGGATCCGTCACATCCTCCAGGCTACCGAAAACCTGTTGTTGCTCGACCAGCTCCCAGCGCTCCAACGCCGCTTGCAACAACGCATCACGGGAGGGGAAATGCCAGTAGAAGCTGCCCTTGGTCACCCCAAGACGCCGCGCCAGCGGCTCAACCGCCACGGCATTCACGCCCTGCTCGGCGATCAGGTCCAGCGCGGCCTGAGCCCAGTCTTCAGCACTGAGCCGACTATTGCGGTTACCACTGGGTGGTACGGGGCCATCGTCGGAAGAAGGTGAGGGCACGGTATTCATCCGTGGATTTAACCATACGGGCGGGTTGGTTGCAGGATGCAGCTTGGACAACCAGCGCGCACATGCCCGGCAGCACCAGCTTTTCGACCCCATACCAGAGGGTATTGACATTGCCGCCGGGAACTCCATACCATTAAGTATGGAATCATCCATCGCCACGTTCCAGCACCCCACTCGCAGCGGGCTTGATGACGCCATGGCCGAGTGGCTGACCGCGATCACCATGGTCCCAGGCAAGGCGTGCAGCACCGTGTCTGCACGCGACCACAAGCTGCCCCTTCATGGCCGAGCCAACAACACCACCTTGATCGCGGCTGTGCTGCACTTTCTCGACGCACTGCCACCGGCCAGCCCTGGCGCACCGTTCGCCGTTACCGAGTCCGTTCCCGGAGCACACCCATGAGCATCGCCACTCCCTTTCTCGTGTTGTTGGTGGCCGGCGCCTTCGCCGCCTATCACCGCATGCGGCTCGCGCTCTGGGCCGCATCGAGCGCGACGTTGCTGGTCGCCTGTTGGCTACTCGGCGCCAGCCACGCCGCCACCATCGTCGCTGCGGTGTTGCTGGGGCTGTTGACGGTTCCGCTGCTGCTGCCATTCGTGCGCAAACCGCTGCTGACCGCGCCCTTGCTGAAGGTATTCCGCAAGGTGTTGCCGCCGCTGTCGCAGACCGAACGCATCGCCCTGGAAACCGGTTCGGTCGGTTTCGAAGGCGAACTGTTCACCGGCAATCCGGACTGGCAGAAGCTACTCAACTATCCGAAGCCGCAGCTCAGCGCAGAAGAGCAGGCGTTCCTGGATGGCCCAGTGGAAGAACTGTGCCGGATGATCAACGACTGGGAAATCACCCACGTCCATGCCGATCTGCCACCGGAGTTGTGGAGCTTCATCAAAGAACACAAGTTCTTCGGCATGATCATTCCCAAGGAATACGGCGGCCTGAGTTTCTCCGCGCTCGCCCATCACAAGGTGATCCAGAAGATTGCCTCGGCCTCGACCGTGGTCAGTTCGACCGTCGGCGTCCCCAACTCGCTGGGCCCGGGCGAATTACTGCTGCATTACGGTTCCAAGGAACAGAAGGACTATTACCTACCGCGCCTGGCGGTAGGCCAGGAAGTGCCATGTTTCGGCCTCACCGGCCCATTCGCCGGCTCGGACGCCACCTCGATTCCCGACTACGGCATCGTCTGCAAGGGCGAGTGGAACGGCGCCAATGTCCTCGGCGTCAAGCTGACCTTCGAAAAACGCTACATCACCCTGGCACCGGTCGCGACGCTGATCGGCCTGGCATTCCGCCTGTACGACCCGGATGGCCTGATCGGCGATACCCAGGATATCGGCATCACTCTGGCGCTGTTGCCGCGCGAAACCCCAGGAGTGGAGATCGGACGCCGCCACTTCCCATTGAACTCGCCGTTCCAGAACGGCCCGATCCACGGCCGCGAGGTCTTCATTCCACTGAGCCAACTGATCGGCGGCGTGGATATGGTCGGCAAAGGCTGGAACATGCTCAACGAATGCCTGGCCGTGGGGCGCTCGATCACCCTGCCCTCCACCTCCAGCGGTGGGGCCAAGTTCGGCGCGGTGGTCACCGGCGCGTATGCGCGCATCCGCAAGCAGTTCGGCCTGTCGGTCGGCCGCTTCGAGGGCGTGGAAGAGGCACTCGCGCGGATCGGCGGCAAAGCCTACGCGATCAGTGCATTGGCACAGGCCACTGCGGCGGCGGTGGACCGCGGCGACGTCCCGTCGGTACCGTCGGCGATCGCCAAGTACCACTGCACCACGATGAGCCGCGAGGTGATCAGCGACGTAATGGATGTGATCGGCGGCAAGGGCATCATCCTCGGCCCACGCAACTTCGCCGGGCGCGCCTGGCAGGGCGCGCCAATTGCGATCACCGTGGAAGGCGCCAACATCATGACCCGCAGCCTGCTGATCTTCGGCCAGGGCGCGATCCTGTGCCATCCATGGGTGATGAAGGAGATGAAGGCCGCCAGCGAGCCAGACCACAAGGCCGGCATCGACGCGTTCGACCGCAGCCTGTTCGGCCATATCGGCTTCGCCCTCTCCAATGCGGTGCGCTCGCTGTGGTTCGGCTTGACCGCTTCGCGCATCGGTGCCGCCCCGGGCGACGCCTACACCCAGCGCTTTTTCCGCAAACTGGACCGGTATTCGGCGAACCTGGCGCTGATGGCAGACGTGTCGATGCTGATGCTAGGCGGCAAACTGAAATTCAAGGAATCGCTGTCCGGACGCCTCGGCGACGTGCTCAGCCACATCTACATGACCAGCGCCATGCTCAAGCGCTACCACGACGATGGCGCGCCGACGAGCGACCAGCCGCTGCTGGCGTGGGCCTTCCACGACAGCGTGCATAAGATCGAGCTGGCCCTGTCGGCGGCACTGCGCAACTTCCCGATCCGTCCGGTCGGCTGGCTGATGTGGGCGTTGATCTTCCCCTGGGGCCGTCGCGCCGAAGCGCCGGGCGACCGCCTGGGCCACCGCGTCGCCGCGCTGCTGATGACCCCCAACGAAGCGCGCGATCGCCTCGGCGAAGACGTGTTCCTGACTCCTGGCGAGAACAACCCCGGTGGCCGTATCGCCAGCTATCTGACCAAGGCCGTGCTGGCCGAGCCGGTGGAACGCAAATTCCTGAAAGCACTCAAGAGCAAAAAAATCCAGGCGCTGGACTTCACCTCACAACTGGACGAAGCAGTGCGCGAAGGCATGCTCACGCTCGACGAGCGCCATCAGTTGGAAGAACTGCGCGACATCACCATGGACACGATCAGTGTCGACGACTTCGACACCAACGAGCTACGCGCGGCCAGCTATTTCACCGGCATGGCGAACGGTCACGACCACTCGCGCGAAGCAGCCTGATCCTGCGCACCGGCAAACGTGCAGACGGCGGAACGCGTTCCGCCGTCTTGCGAGCACCGATCTCCATGCTACCGGCGCATGGTCGATGGCCGGCCATATCCGCATCCACAACAGGTGCAATCGTCGGCAACCGCCTTGCCATACCCGCGTGCGCTCACGCGCGCAAACTTGCGATAAGCAACCGCCGCTCATGCCCCCAACAGCAACATCGCGATGGCCACCAGCGCAGGCAACCCCTGCACGAACAAAATCCGACGATTGACGCTCCACGCGGCATACAGACCAGCCACCGCCACGCAAGCGAGAAAGAACAGCATCACATCAACCCGCTGCGCAACCGCACCCCAGCCCAGACCGGCAGCCAAAAACCCGTTATAGAGCCCCTGATTCGCGGCCAGCACGCGAGTGGCCTGAGCTTTTTCAGCGGTATTGCGGAACACCTTCATCCCCAACGGGTGCGTCCACAGAAACATCTCCAACACCAGAATGTACAGGTGCAACAATGCAATCGCGCCCACCAGGACCGTCGCCAACAAGGTCATCGCAGACTCCGAGAAAGCAGGAATGATGCCCAGCATAGCTCCCAATTAAGGCAAGCAGCCAGTCACAAAATGATCGCTCCCGAGCGCAAGCGCACACGGCTACGGCTACGGCTACGGCTACGGCTACGGCTACGGCTACGGCTACGGCTACGGCACGACAGCATGATTGGGACGGATGCGCCATGCCGGCCATGCAAGCACGCCGAACCTGTTCGCCGAGCATATGCTCTATCCTTGGCGACTAGCGTCGGTACTCTGGGACATGAGGCATTGTGAGTGTACGACTACATCATCATCGGCGCGGGCTCGGCCGGTTGCGTGCTAGCCAATCGTCTCAGCGAAGACCCGCACTGCACAGTGCTATTGATCGAAGCCGGACCACGCGATCGTAATCCCTTTATCCATATGCCTGCGGGCCTGGCGCGTCTGGCCCGCAACCCTCGCTTCAACTGGAACTATCTGACCGAGGCCGAGCCGAACTTGAATGGCCGCCGCCTGTGGTGGCCGCGCGGCAAAGTGTTGGGCGGCTCCAGTTCGATCAATGCGATGTGCTATGTGCGCGGCGTGCCCGCCGACTACGATCACTGGGCCGCAGGTGGCGCCGAGGGTTGGGACTGGCATGGAGTGCTGCCCTACTTTCGACGCAGCGAATGCAACAGCCGTGGCGGCGATGCGCTACACGGTGGCGACGGCCCGCTGCATGTGTCCGACTTGCGCCACCACAACCCGCTGTCGGACATGTTCATCGCCGCCGGCGAGCAAGCCGGCTTCCCCCGTAACAGCGACTTCAACGGACCACAGCAACAGGGCGTTGGGCTCTACCAGGTAACGCAGAAGGATGGCGCGCGCTGTTCGGCGGCGGTCGCCTATCTGGCGCCAGCGCGTGCGCGGCGAAACCTGCACGTGATCACCGAGGCGCTGGTGCTGCGGTTACTGATCGAGGGCTCGCGTGTGGTCGGCGTCGCCTATGCGCAACACGGCCGCGAAGTGCAGGCGCGCGCCGAGCGCGAGATGCTGCTCAGCGCCGGGGCGGTGAATTCTCCTCAACTGCTGATGCTCTCGGGCATCGGCCCGGCCGACGCACTGCAACGTCATGGCATCGCGGTACACCTGGATCAACCGCAGGTCGGCGCCAACCTGCAGGATCACCTGGACGTGTGCACGCTGTACCACACCCGCCCGGGGATCAGCTACGACCGCAGCAATCAGTTCAAGATCGCCTTCGATTATTTCCTGCGCGGCCATCGCGGCGCGGGCAGCAGCAACATCGCAGAGGCCGGCGGCTTTGTGCGCTCGGCGCTGGCAGCCGATGCGCGCGCTGACATCCAACTGCATTTCATCCCGGCGATGCTCGAGGACCACGGTCGCAAGCGTTTGCCCGGCGACGGCTTTACCCTGCATGCCTGCCATCTGCAGCCACGCAGCCGCGGCCGCATCGCGCTCAACGACGCCGACCCACGCACACCAGCGCGCATCCAGGCGAACTATCTCAGCGACCCGGATGGCTTCGACCTGCGCATGCTGGTGGAATGCGCGCGTCTATCCCGACATATCCTGCAACAGCCGGCCTTCGATGACATGCGCGGCGCACCACTGATGCCCGCACGCGACGATTTGGACGAGGCCGGCCTGATCGACTTCATCCGCGCCAAGGCCGAAACCATCTACCACCCGATCGGCACCTGCCGGATGGGCAACGACGCGCAGGCGGTGGTCGATCCGCAACTGCGCCTGCGCGGACTCGACGGTCTGCGCGTGGTCGATGCGTCGATCATGCCGTGCTTGATCAGCGGCAATACCAACGGCCCAACCATCATGATCGCCGAGCGCGCCGCCGACATGATCCGCGGCCGTCCCCTGCGACGCGACACCTGAGCGGTCGAGACCACCGCAACTCAAGCAGGTGCGGCAACCCGGCCAGGACCAAGCGCGACAAGTGATCGCGAAGCTGAGCAAGGCCGTCGTAGTCGACTAAGCGCTATTCCCAGCCCCGGCACCTCCTCGCCGAGGTCGGACATCTGCCAACACCGACGAACGGCACGACGCTTGCAGGCGACAACACACCCAGCGCAGCCGCTGATCGAGCCGTCGGCGGACGCCGCGCAAGCGTCTGTTTGGCGGGGAAATTTCCTGCAGGATCAATCTCATGCCTATTCATCTTCTCTCAGTTTGTGCAACGACGAAAAGCAGCGCTAGAATCGGCTCGGGCAGCACCTCACAGGCATCAGGCGCAATGACACAGAACAGCAGGCACCGGTTCCTTCGACCGGTGGCAATCGGTTTGCTCGGGGCCTTGTTACCCCTTGCGATGTCTTCCACCGCACAAACCCCCGCACCAGCGCAACCATTACCGCCACCCCTTTCACCGCAGACTCCCAACCCTTCTTCGCCGACAGCGGCACCGCTCTCGCGTGAGACGCATACGCAGAGTCATGCCCTGCCATTGGCCAAGGATTTCGATGTCGCGAGCCTGGAAAAAATCGCCGAGCAGTTGACCTATGGCGAACGCGTCCCGGGCCTGGCCATGGCGATCGTGCATAACGGCGAAGTTCTCAGCGCACGCGGTTACGGCGTCACCGACGTCAACCATCCCCAGCCGGTCGATGCACACACCGTGTTTCGCCTCGCATCGCTATCCAAAGCCTTCGCCGGCACCATGACCGGCCTGCTCGTCAACGACGGCATCCTGCGCTGGGATAGCAAGGTCGTCGACTACGTTCCCGGTTTCCAGCTCAGCGATCCTGCAGCCACGCGCCAGTTGAACGTGGCCGACCTGCTCAGCCACCGTGTCGGCCTGACCTTCAACGCCTACGACGGCGATGTCGAATCCAATGTCGATTACTACACGCTCAGCCACAAGCTGGCCTATGCGCCAATCAAGTGTGCACCGGGCGCATGCTATGCGTACCAGAACGTCGCCTTCAGTCTGATCGGCGATGTGGTGTTCGCCGCATCCGGTACCTTTTACGAACAATTGGTGGAGCGCCGCATCTTCAAGCCGCTGGGCATGAACGACGCCAGCCTCGGCCTGGCCGGCATCCAAGCCAGCCCACGCTGGGCGCATCCGCACGTGCGCAACCGCAACGGCTGGGTGTCGCTGATGCCCAAGCCCAACTACTACCGGCTGGCACCAGCGGCAGGCGTCAATGCCAGCATCAGCGACATGGCGCAGTGGCTGATCGCTCAGACCGGACACCGTCCTGACGTATTGCCTGCGCCGCTGCTGGCAACGTTGCATGCCCCGCTCATTGTCACACCCGGCGAGATGCGCTCGGGTTGGCGCCACGCCCGGGTCAACTCGGCCAGCTATGCGCTGGGCTGGCGCGTGCTGGATTACTCCGGACACCAAGTGATGTTCCATGCCGGCGCCGTGCAGGGCTATCGCGGCCTGATCGCGCTGTTACCGGAACGCGATCTGGGCGTGGTGATCCTATGGAACGGCGAAAGTGGCCTACCCTCGGGCCTGCTACCGACCGTCGTCGATCGCGCAATCGGATTACCGGCGCAACGCTGGTTGGATGTGGACACCGACTTCGGCAGCGACAACCTGTTGACCGAGAATCCGGACCCGAAGGAGAAGAAGGGCGTGTCTTCTTCCACCTCGGTCGCTTCGCCGCACTGACTGAAAACCCGATTGAGGTATCGCGGAAGGCGGCGCAAGCCGCCTTCTTGCTATCCAACGCCTATACCAGCCAATGGCGGCGGCCATGCCTTGCGCCGTAAGATCCATGAGCGACGCCGCGCGCGCCAAACGCTCACGCCACGCATGCGAAGGCAACAGCACACAACACCGAACGACTGGCGCGGAAAATTTGCTGATATGCGCACCACGCCGCGACAAACGGCATGAGCGATGAGCAAGAGACTATCGGCACGGGAGGCGCGATCCGATGAAAAGATTGCGCTACGATCGGCAGTTAACAACGGCGCGCTGAGCGCATGCGCCAACCGACATTGACGTCGCCGTCGAGAGATCGTTGCACCGAAAGCAGATGCCACGCCATCGGCGCAATGCCTTGAGCGGATCGCAACCGAGAGTTGCTGCAATAAAAAAGCTCCCTCCCCGCTGGGCACCGGGGAGAGAGCTTAGGAACGGCTATTGGGATAAATCAGATCAGCGGTGCGGGCGTCGCCGGCAGCGCGACCGGAGCGGCCTTCTTCTTGCGGACGACCGGCTTCTTCTTCGCCACAGTCTTCTTGGCGGCGGCCTTCTTCGCGACCGGCTTCTTGGCTGCCGACTTCTTCACCGTTTTCTTGGCGGCGGTCTTCTTGGCGGCAACCTTCTTCGCGGTCTTCTTCACCGTCTTCTTGGCAGCAACCTTCTTGGCGGTCTTCTTGACTGCCTTCTTCGCGACCTTCTTCACTGCTTTCTTAGCAGCGGTCTTCTTCTTGGCGACCTTCTTCACCGTTTTCTTGGCGGCAACCTTCTTGACCGCCTTCTTTACCTTGGCGACCTTCTTTGCCACCTTTTTGGCGACCTTCTTGACCGCCTTCTTTACCGAAACCTTCTTCGCTGCCGGTTTCTTGGCAGCAGTCTTTTTGACCGCTTTCTTGGCGGCCGGCTTTTTCGCAGCTTTCTTCGTGGCCATGAGATGGCTCCTCGTCAGTGAACTATGGATTGAAAACGCCCAGTTAAAGCAAACACGCGGCGATGATCCGCCTGCATGACCCACCGACTCGCGCTGCGAGTCGGATCGGATACAGAAACACCCGTACCGAATGTCGATACGGGTGCTTTGCCAGGGGAGACGTTGCATTTCTCGGAGGGAAGCGAACCCAAATCCACCATCGTCGGTTCTGTGGCGGATGTCCAAGTTGTGCTTTGCGCTTTGATGTCGATCCGATTCACTCGGTTACACAGCAACGTCTGCTGAGCGAAACCTAATCACGGTTTTTTTTACTGTCAACACTTCCGCGAAAATTTTTTTCCGAAAGATGCGTCGAGCGGTGCTGCGGCACGCCACATTGATCGCCATGACACCGCCGTCAGCGCCATGGGCGGCGCGTCCACTCGACTACAGGCTCGAAGAAAAACCCACAAAAATACGATGTTTTTTTGCAAAAGCGCATCCTCGCGAGCTGAGCATCAGCGCGCATGCGCGACACGGAAGCGAGAACGAGATGCGCACGCCCAAGTCTGTCCGCAAGCTGAAAAATATTTCGACGCCACATGCTTTTTTTGGATCCGACACAGCCAAATGCGCAAAACTGCGCGAAATTTCTTACCGTTTGTCGGCCTCCTGCAGGCATCGGAGAGGTCGTTCGTGGTGGTATCAGGCAAGACCGAGGGCATGCACGCATTGGTCATCACGACGCCATCCATCACCACCCAATTGGCCGGAGCAACGCACACCATGTGCTGACATCGAATGCATCACTGCTGCCTGCAACGTGCCAATCAAGCAATTTTCCGCACGCTCAACCGTCCACATCCGCTCTCCAGCGATATCGGCAATCGCACACACAAGCCATCTGCATGACCTCGTCGCGAGACGAGCGAACCAACGCCAATAAACTGACGCCATCAACACGCTGCTCACACCAAAACCGGGTGCAGCGTTCAACAACACGCGCCATCCTCAGAGCGACATCGCCCGGATGCACGCTTGGCACTACTGCTGCGACGATGGATGGAGAGCACACCGACACGATGCCAGCAAGCCAGCACCCCAAAAAAAACCGGCCGCACTGGGCGGCCGGTTCGGGTGTGGCGAGACAGTGGAAAGCTCAGTGGCCGTCCTCTTCAAGCAGCTCGGCGTATTCGTCCGGAGACAGCAGATCGTTCAACTGCTCCGCGTCATCCAGTTCCAAGACCAAGATCCAGCCCTCGCCATAAGCATCCTCGTTGATCGTCTCCGGCTTGTCGCTGAGTGCAGTGTTGACCTCGACCACCCGACCGCTCAACGGGCTATACACGTCCGAGGCAGCCTTGACCGACTCGACCACGGCCACGCCGTTACCGGCTTCAATCTGATCGCCAACGTTAGGCAGTTCGACGTAGACCAAATCACCGAGCAGGCTCTGCGCATGGTCGGAAATGCCGATGGTGACGCGACCGTTACCTTCAACACGCGCCCATTCATGGGACTTGAGAAATTTGAGGTCGCCAGGGATCTCGCTCATAGGGCTGCTCCGGAAGAAAACGGTTAAAGGATGGAAGACTAGTGTAGCGAACCGCGCACCCTGGAAAGAAGTCGTACAACGCGCGGCGGCAAGCGCGGCTCAACCCAGTACGCCGGGCTGAACCTGACCTTCCCGCACGAACGGGAATTTGACCACCCGCACCGGCACGCCCTTCCCGCGGATATCCACCCGCACCGCGCCAGGCTCGCCCGCCGGCACCCGCGCGAACGCGATCGCTTTGCCCAACGTGGGCGAGAAAGTGCCAGACAGGATTTCGCCCTCGCCCTGCGCGGTCAGCACTTTCTGCCCGTGGCGCAGCACGCCTTTTTCGTCCATCACCAAGCCGATCATTTGCCGCGGCGCACCACCGGCCTTCTGCGCCTCCAGCACCTCGCGACCGACGAAGGCGCGGCCCTCGTCGAGCGCAACGGTCCAGGCCAATCCGGCTTCGTATGGCGAGACGCGCTCGTCCATGTCCTGCCCATACAGATTCATCCCGGCTTCCAGACGCAGCGTGTCGCGCGCCCCCAGGCCCGCCGGTGCGACCCCCGCAGCGAGCAGCGCCGCCCAGAACGCTGGCGCCTGTTGCTGCGGCAACACGATCTCGAACCCATCCTCGCCGGTGTAGCCGGTACGCGCCACGAACAACGGCACGCCTTCGTGCGAGTTCACCTCGACCGCAGCGAAGCGTCCCAGCTTATCGGCCGTGGCACGGTCGGACTCGCGCAACAGGCCGATCACCTTGGCACGGGCATTGGGCCCCTGCACCGCGATCATCGCGAAGTCCTCGCGCTCGCGCACTTGCACACCGAACGCCTGTGCCTGCGCGCCGATCCAGGCCAAGTCGTTGACCCGCGTGGCGGCATTGACCACCAGACGAAAGAACGCATTGGACATGTAATACACGATCAGATCGTCGATCACCCCGCCCTGCGGATTGAGCATGCAGGTGTACAGTGCCTTGCCCGGCACCTTCAGCTTGTCCACCGAGTTGGCCAGCAGATGGCGCAGGAAGGCGCGGACCTGCTCACCATGCAGATCGACCACCGTCATGTGGCTGACGTCGAACATGCCGGCATCGCGGCGAACCTGATGGTGCTCGTCGATCTGCGAACCGTAATGGATCGGCATATCCCAGCCGCCGAAGTCGACCATCTTGGCGCCGAGGGCGCGATGGCTGTCGTTGAGGATGGTCTTCTGGTTCATGGCACGGGCCCGTGAGAAAAGTGCCCCATTATCGCGAAATGGGGAGGCGCGGGATGCGCCAGCTGTGCACCGGAGCAGAAGCGATACGATGGGAAACGTGGCAACCATTGGGAGCAGCCGTCTCGGCCTGGCACAAAAACGCTTTCCAATGCGATTGCCTGGAGTGGCCGACAACACGACTGCCTCGTCGCCGGACGGATCGTGCAGTGCCCGGAATCCTGATGCAGCGTTCGCACAGTGCGATTCCTATGCGCTGTCCGCGTCGGGCCGACAGCGACTCGCGACGTTCTCCTCTTATTAGTAATGCATCAGCAGCGAACACGGGCGTGCCACACCCCGACGGAGATCGCCAGTGACCAGTGGCTGCCTTACTCCGCCTGGACCAGCAACGTCATCCCGTCCACGCCGACGATGCGCACCGCACTCCCCGCAGGCAGATCGGGACCGCCGACGACCCAGAAGGCGTCGTCAACCTTGGCGCGACCGCGACCGCCCTGGATCGGCTGATCCAGCGTCACCCACCGGCCGATCAACTGCTCGGCGCGACGATTGAGCAGCGGCTGGTCGCTGCCGCGACCACGCGCACGAAACCAGGTGCGATATACCTGCATCGCGGCAAAGCTCAGCACCACGAACGCACCGATCTGCAACAGCAACGGCATGCCGGGTACGACCAGCACCACGAGGAACACCACAGCCGCGGCCAACCCCATCCATAACATGAAGGCACCGGGCACCAGCGCCTCGGCTCCGAACAACAACAAGGCCAACGCTCCCCAGACCATGCACTCCAAGCGCATGACTCAGCCTCCGTTGCGCGGCGGCGCATGCGGCACCGTTGGCGACGTCGCCTGCTTGTTCAACGCCTCGCGCGCCAGTTCGGCGATGCCGGCGATCGAGCCGATGATGCCACTGGATTCCATCGGCATCAGCACGAACTTCTGGTTCGGAGCAGTGGCCAGTTCCTTGAACGCTTCCACATATTTCTGCGCGATGAAGTAATTGATTGCCTGCACGTCGCCCTCGGCGATTGCCTTGGACACCATCTCGGTGGCGCGCGCCTCGGCCTGGGCCAGACGCTCGCGCGCCTCCGCGTCGCGGAACGCCGACTCCTTGCGCCCTTCGGCCTCCAGCACTGCGGCCTGTTTCTGGCCATCGGCACGCAGGATCTCCGACTGACGCGAGCCTTCGGCCTCCAGGATCTGCGCGCGCTTCTCGCGCTCGGCCTTCATCTGCCGCGCCATCGCATCGACCAGATCGCGTGGAGGCTGGATATCGCGGATCTCGATGCGAGTCACCTTGATCCCCCACGGGTTGGTGGCGTGATCGACCACGTTCAGCAGTTGCGCGTTGATCGTCTCGCGTTGACTCAGCGACTCGTCCAGGTCCATCGAGCCGATCACCGTGCGGATATTGGTCTGCACCAGGGCGATCGTGGCGATTTCCAGATTGGCCACTTCATAAGCGGCCTTGGCCGCGTCCAGTACTTGGAAGAACACCACGCCATCCACGCACACGACCGCGTTGTCCTTGGTGATCACGTCCTGGCTGGGTACGTCCAGCACCTGCTCCATCATGTTGACCTTGCGCCCCACGCCATAGACCAACGGAAACAGAAAATGCAGACCCGGCGACAGGGTATGGGTATAGCGACCGAAGCGCTCCACCGTCCATTGAAACCCCTGCGGCACCATGCGCACGGTCTTGAACACCGTGATCACGCCGACGAACAGGAGGAGAAACGCAAAAAAATACGTAGCCGACATCGGTTGCTCCATTAACCAGAGAAGATCGAATCGCCAGTATAGCCAGCGCCAGAGCGCATGCCCGCCAGACGCGCGGCACAACGCCTCGGCGAGATGTCCTGGAACATTCCTGCATCGCCGGCAAGCGAGTCCAGCCGATGAGGCGATGTCACCGACAGGTTAAAGAATGTTGTGATCGAGCCAGACATCGCCATCGCCGCATAGCAGCCTGCGCACACTCAACCCGGCTGAGCAGTGCAGATCCGCAGGACCATCGGCGACACCGCCAGACTGCCCGCACCATGCAAGCGCGGCAATCACTGATCGCCGTGTTCGCGCGCAGACCACCGCTAGAACCAGCGATCACGACCGAAGCGATACATGCGCTCTGCTCAGCAAGCACCGCAGCTCACCCGCATTCACCGCCACGCTGAACAGTCGCGCATGATGACGCCGCATCGCGCTCCTCACGCTTTGCCGCCTGCCAATACGCCTCCTGCCGCTGTGGGGACAGGCCATCGAGCGCGGCGCCATCCTGCTGCGCCAGTCGCTCCATCGCGCGAAAACGGCACTCGAACTTGCGGTTGGCGTGGCGCAGCGCCGCGCCGGGATCGACCCGGGCGTGCCGCGCCAAGTGAACGCACACGAACAGTAAATCTCCGATCTCGTCCTGCAGGCGCGCCTGGTTGTCCTGGACCGCGGCGTGCGCCAGCTCCGCACGCACTTCTTCCATTTCCTCGCGCACCTTGTCCAGGACCGCCTCCGGCCCCGGCCAATCGAAACCGATGCGCGCCGCACGCGCCTGCAGTTTCAACGCGCGCTGCCATTCGGGCAGGCCACGGGCGATCCCGGCCAACGCCGAGGTGTCGCATTCGCCAGCAGCCGCGCGCTCAGCGCGCTTGATCTGCTCCCAGCGCTGCGTCTGCTCCGCCGCATCGGCCACCTGGCTGTCGCCGAACACATGCGGGTGACGACGCACCATCTTGTCGCAGATCGCCGCGACCACCGCGTCGAAGCCGAACGCGCCCTGCTCTTGCGCCATCTGCGCATGAAACACCACCTGCAATAACAGGTCGCCGAGTTCGTCCTTCAACCCCGCCAGGTCTTGGCGATCGATCGCGTCGGCGACTTCGTAGGCCTCTTCGATGGTGTAGGCGGCAATGCTGGCGAAATCCTGCTGCAGATCCCACGGGCAGCCCTGCGCCGGATCGCGCAAGCGCGCCATGATGTCGAGCAGGGCGGGAAGGTCGTCGCGGGCAGAGGTCACGGGTGGAATCCGATACGACGGCAACGCTGCCGCCTGCCGTCTAGTTTGGCAGATGTGGCAGAGCCCCCTATCGGGCCGGTGGCGGATGTTTTATGGCGGTGCGTCGTACCCGTGTTGGTCGTGCGTGCTGCGCCACAGCACCCCGCTCAGCCCTGCCAGTCGCGCCAGGACAGGTCGGGATCGCCCAGCGCGACGAAATCGCCATTGAGCAGGGAATCGCGCCGGTTGTAACGGAACGGTTTGCCGGTGTCGGCGGCCAACAGCACACCACCGGCTGCTTGCAGCACGCATTGGCCGGCTGCGGTATCCCATTCGGAGGTCGGCCCGAAGCGCGGGTAGACATCCAGTTCGCCATCGGCAAGGCGGCAGAATTTCAGCGAGGAACCTTGCGTGACCAATTCGATCTCGCCCATCCGCTGCAGCAGCGCGTCGGTGCGCGGATCGCGGTGCGAACGGCTCGCCGCCACCCGCAGCGGAGCCGTCGCCGGCCGCCGCGTGTTCAGTGCGGTGTCGCCCAAACCATCGCGGCGGTACGCCTGCTCGCCATGCACCGCATGCCAGAGGCGACCATCCACCGGCGCCTGGATCACGCCGAACACCGGCGCACCCTGATCGATCAGGGCGATATTGACGCTGAACTCGCCGTTGCGCTTGACGAATTCGCGGGTGCCGTCGAGCGGATCCACCAACCAGTATGTCGTCCAGTGCTGACGCACGTCCCACGGAATCTGCGCCGACTCCTCGGACAGCACCGGCAAGTCCGGGGTCAAACGCTCCAGGCCTTCGACAATGACGTGGTGGGCCGCCAGATCGGCCTGAGTCAGCGGGCTGGCGTCGGCCTTGTGTTCGACCTCGAAACCAGTGGCGTAGACCTGCATGATCGCCGCAGCGGCATCGACGGCGATGCCGATGACAGCCTCGCGCAGGTCGCGGCTCAAACGGATCACGCAGCGCGCGCCAGCCACTCGCGCGCGATGAACAACGCCGCCAGCGAACGCCGGCCGCCGCGTGTTCAGTGCGGTGTCGCCCAAACCATCGCGGCGGTACGCCTGCTCGCCATGCACCGCATGCCAGAGGCGACCATCCACCGGCGCCTGGATCACGCCGAACACCGGCGCACCCTGATCGATCAGGGCGATATTGACGCTGAACTCGCCGTTGCGCTTGACGAATTCGCGGGTGCCGTCGAGCGGATCCACCAACCAGTATGTCGTCCAGTGCTGACGCACGTCCCACGGAATCTGCGCCGACTCCTCGGACAGCACCGGCAAGTCCGGGGTCAAACGCTCCAGGCCTTCGACAATGACGTGGTGGGCCGCCAGATCGGCCTGAGTCAGCGGGCTGGCGTCGGCCTTGTGTTCGACCTCGAAACCAGTGGCGTAGACCTGCATGATCGCCGCAGCGGCATCGACGGCGATGCCGATGACAGCCTCGCGCAGGTCGCGGCTCAAACGGATCACGCAGCGCGCGCCAGCCACTCGCGCGCGATGAACAACGCCGCCAGCGAACGCCCTTCGGAAAAATCCTCGCGCAACATCAAACGATCCAGCTCAGCGAGCTTCCAGGGCACCACTTCCAACTCCTCCGGCTCGTCGCCGGCGAGTTTTTCGGGATAGAGCTCTTGCGCCAGCACCAGCCACGATTGGTGAGTCATGTAGGTCGGCGCAAGCGTCATCGCGCGCAACACACGCAACTGCCGCGCGCCGTAGCCGGCCTCTTCCTTGAGTTCGCGGTCGGCCGCCTGCAACGGGGTCTCGCCGGCATCGATACGGCCCTTGACCAGGCCGAGTTCGTAACGATGGACGCCAGCGGCATATTCGCGCACCAGCAGCACGGTCTGCGGGTCCAGCATGGGCACCACGACCACCGCACCATGGCCGGAAGCCTGAAGCCGATGGAACACCCGACGTTCGCCGTTACTGAACTCCAGATCCAGCTCCTCGACCCGACGCTCGATGTCGGACGCGCGGCGCTCGCGGCGCGCGTGAATGATCGGCAACGGACGGGTCATGCCGGCACCATGCGACGTACCAGGGCGTCGATCGATAGAATGCGCAGAGCGAAAAACCTGTTCATGAGCGCGAGATGCTAACAGACCTGACCGCAGCACAGACGGCCGACGCGTGGCGCAAACGCGACCTGGCGGTCCTCTGGCACCCCTGCACGCAAATGCGCGAGCACCCGGACACACTGCCACTGCTGCCCATCGCACGCGGCGAAGGCGCCTGGCTGATCGACCACAGCGGCCGCCATTACCTGGACGCGGTGAGCAGTTGGTGGACCAACCTGTTCGGCCATAGCGAACCACGGATCGCCGCCGCGATTGCCACCCAGGCCACCCAGTTGGAACAGGTGATGCTGGCCGGTTTCAGCCATGAACCGGCGGTGCTGCTGGCCGAGCAATTGCTGGCCCTGGCCCCGCGTCAGGATGGCCGCGCACCGCTGGCCAAGGTGTTCTACGCCGACAATGGCTCGGCCGGCGTGGAAGTCGCGCTGAAGATGGCGTTTCACTATTTTCAGAACCGCGGCGAACACAAGCGCACCCGCTTCATCGCCCTGGAGAATGGCTACCACGGCGAGACCATCGGCGCCCTGGCGGTCGGCGACATCCCGCTGTACCGGCGGGTGTACGCCCCGCTGCTCGCCGAAGCGCTGTTCGCACCCTCGCCCGATGCCTACCTCGCCGCGCCGGGACAGACCGCGCACGAACGCGCCGATGTCGCCGCCGATGCACTGGCCGCTCTATTCGAGCGCCATCCAGGCGAAATCTGCGCGGTGATTCTGGAACCGCGACTGCAATGCGCCGGCGGCATGCGCATGCACGATCCGGCCTACCTGCGCCGCGCGCGCGCGCTATGCGACGCGCATGGCGCGTTCCTGATCGCCGACGAAATCGCCACCGGCTTCGGTCGCACCGGCACCTTGTTCGCCTGCGAACAGGCCGGCGTGATGCCGGATCTGCTGTGCCTGTCCAAGGGCCTGACCGGCGGCTTCCTGCCCTTGTCGGCGGTCCTGGCGACCCAGCATCTGTACGACGCCTTTCTCGACGACAGCCGCGAACGCGCCTTCCTGCATTCGCACAGTTACACCGGCAATCCACTGGCCTGCGCGGCGGGGCTGGCGTCGCTGCGGATCCTGCACGAGGACGATGTGATCGCGCGCAATCGCAGCACCGCCGACACCATGCGCGCCTTGTCAGCGCCGTTCGCCGAGCACCCGCATGTGGCCGACGTGCGCCAGGCCGGGATGGTGGTCGCGTTCGAACTCACCCGCAACGGCGACAAGCACAGCCCATTCGCCGCATCCGCGCGCGTGGGCCTGCACGCCTACCGCGCCGCGTTGCGGCGTGGCGTGGTGCTGCGTCCGCTAGGCGACGTGCTGTACTGGATGCCGCCGTATTGTGTGGACGCGACGCAACTGGCGCTGCTGGCCGAAACCACGCTGGCGGCGATCGACGAGGCCGTGGCATGCGCCTGACCCGCTGCCATGTGGATCTGCCACTGCACGCCGGGGCCGACGTGGCCCTGCCGGAAGACGTCGCCGGGCATCTGCTGCGTGTGCTGCGGTTACGCGAAGGCGACCGCTGCGTGCTGTTCAACGGCGACGGCCGCGACTACGAGGCCGAACTACTGCCGACCGGCAAGCGCGGCGCCAGCGCACGCATCGGCGCGGCGCGCCCGCTCGACAACGAATCGCCACTGGCGATCACCCTGCTGCAAGGCGTGGCACGTGGCGAGAAGATGGACCTGATCCTGCAAAAGGCGACCGAACTCGGCGTGGCCGCAATCGTGCCAATCTGGGCCGAGCGCACCGAAGTGAAGTTGGATGCGACGCGAACGGACAAACGTGTCGCGCACTGGCGCAGCGTGGTGATCTCGGCCTGCGAACAATCCGGCCGCGCCAGCGTGCCATCAGTTAGCGCACCGCTAGCACTGGCCGATGCCGCGCGCAGCGCTGCGGACAGTCCATGTCGTCTCATCCTCGACCCGCAAGGCGAACAGCGTCTGCGCACGGTCGATCTCAGCGGCAACGCAGCCACCATCGCGATTGGCCCGGAAGGCGGCTGGTCGCCACGCGATCGCGCCATGTTGCAAGCCGCCGGCTTCCTCGGTCTGCGCCTGGGTCCGCGCATCCTGCGCACCGAAACCGCAGGCCTTGCAGCCATCGCCGCATTGCAAGCGCATGGCGGCGATTTGTGAGTCAACGCATGCGATCTTGTAGACATCGCTGATCTGGCGCACAGTCGACACACCACGCACGCCTGAGAAGAACCCTGGATTTTCCGGCGAAATCGACGGTTTTTCATTCCGCTCAACGGCTCGGCGCATGCGTTGACAACAAACAACAGGCGCGACACAGTCACTGCCATCCGAACCAACACGCGGGATGCATCCGGTTCACGCGGGTGGAACAGGCCAAGGAATCGAGCGCAACAACGGCGCCTCGCTGCACACCGAGGTCAGCGCTGCTGCACCTCAGCATGTAGTGGTCGCACACACGCTTGGCCGCTGACCGCATCGCGACCGCCACCTTCGGCCATCCCCCCTGCACATGACGCCGCCCGCGCGCTCGATTCGTCCGCCGCCCCGGCGCATCTCATGCGTCCAATGCACTCTTCGGAGAACGCCGCTTTGAACCATTTCCAACCCGCTCCCTTGGCCATTGCTCTGGCTACCCTGCTCGCCGTCCCCACTGCACTCGCCCAGGATGCTTCTGCGCCACCGACCAACAGCGACAACGCCACCGCCGCGCCAGCGACCAAGGAACTGGATGCAATCAAGGTGACCGGCTATCGCGCCAGCCTGCAAAAATCGCTCAACATCAAGCGCAACGCCGATGCGATCGTGGATGCGATCTCAGCCGAGGACGTCGGCAAGTTCCCCGCGGCCAACGTCGCCGAATCGTTATCGCATTTACCCGGCGTCAGCGTCGACCGCCAGTTCGGCGAAGGCGAGAAGGTCTCGATCCTCGGCACCGATCCGGCGTTGAATCGCATCCTGCTCAACGGCCAGAGCATCGCCTCCACCAGTTGGGGCGGCGACCCGAACAACCCGGACAGCCGCTCGTTCAATTACTCGCTGCTAGCGCCGGAAGTCATCGGCAACGCCGAGGTGTACAAGAGCCCGCAGGCCAGCATCGACGAGGGCAGCCTCGGCGGCACCGTGATCGTGCACACGCGTAAACCGCTGGAACTGCAGCGGAACCTGCTGACCGGCAATATCAGCTACGGCTACAACGATCGCTCCGAAAAGGGCAAACCGAACGCTTCGTTGCTGTACAACTGGAAGAGCGCCGACGACACATTCGGCGTACTCGGTTCGGTGATGCATTCCGAGCGCATGCTGCGCCGCGATGGCGTTGAAATCTTCGGCTACAGCAACATTCAGGGCGCCGGTTTTCCCGACGCGGTCGCCAACGGCAAGCAAGGGGTGTATCCGAGCGCGATCAACAGCGCATTGTTCACGCAGACGCGCAAGCGCGATGGCGTCACCGGCGCCTTGCAATGGAAACCCAGCGACGCGTTCGAACTGAGCTACACCGGTTTGTACGTGGATGAGGTATTCAACAACATCAACCAAAGTCGCTTCGCCAATGTCGTTCCGTCCAGCGCCACCGCGCTGAACGTGGTCGATGGCGTGGCCACCTCGGGCGCCTACGGCGACAACACCGACACGATCCTGGACTCGTATGTGCGCAATACCTCGGTCAAGACCAGCAGCAACACCTTGCGCGGCGACTGGCACGGCGAGGGCTGGAATCTATCGAGCCAGGCCGGCGCGACGCGCTCGACCGGCGGCGCGGACCACATCTACGGACTGACCTTGCGCAGCAAAGGCGGCTACGACTATGCCATCGACCACCGCCACGTCAGCGTCGACTACGCGGTGCCACCCTCGGACCTGCAGGCGATGTCGGTGATCGGCGGCACGGTCAACCGTTACCCGAACCTGGACAAGGAACGCTACGCCCAGTTGGACTTCGACCACGACGTGGATTGGGGACCGATCACCAAACTGCGTACCGGGGTGAAAGCAACGCGGCACCGCACCGCGCAGACCTCCTACTACGACAGTTTCCCCGCCGACCCTGCGACCACGCTGAGCGCTCTGTACGGCGGCACTACGCCAAGCGACTACCTGGATGGGCTGTCGGTCAGCGACGACATGCGCCACTGGCCGCGACAGAGTCCGAGCGCACTGGTCGGGTATCTCAACGGGCTGCCCGGCAGCGACACCTTTATTCCCAGCTATGCCAGCACGTTCGATGTGATCGAGCGTAACCGCGCCGCCTATCTGCAAGCCGATTTCGCCGGTTACAACTACCGCGGCAACATCGGCGTGCGTTACGTCAACACCCGCGACGCGATCGGCGGCTACCAGTACGCGGGCAACGCCTACGCACCGGTGCATTACGCCAAATCCTACGGCCAGTGGCTGCCCGCCGCGAACTTCGCCTACGATCTTTCCGATGCGCTGATTCTGCGCCTGGCCGCAGCCAAGGTGATCGCACGGCCGCGCTACGCCGACCTGACGCCATACATCAATGCCGACGACAACAAACTCACCGCCAGCAGCGGCAATCCAACACTGGATCCGTACCGCTCCACCAACTACGGCGCATCCCTGGAATGGTATTTCGCGCCGAACAGCGTCCTGGCCGGAGAACTGTTCTATCGCAACATCTCCAACTACATCCTGCAGACGCTGGTACAGCAACCGCTGCACAACAACACCTATGATCGCCAGGACATCTACGAAGTCACGCTGCCGCAGAACTCCGGCGCAGCCAAGGTCAAGGGCGTGTCGCTGAGCTACCAGCAGGAACTGGGCGGCGGCTTCGGCGTAGCGGCCAATTACACCTATTCCAAGGCCGATACGCAGAGCAACTACAACCTGCCCTACAACTCCAAGAACAGCTACAACCTCAGCCCGTATTTCGAAAAAGGCCCTTGGGACGCGCGCGTGACCCTGGGCTGGCGCTCGGCCTACTTCACCCAGATCGGACGACTGGGCGCAAACCAGATGACCGACGCCTTCACCCAACTCGATGCCTCGCTGGGATACGCCCTCACCGACAAGATCAAGCTGCAGTTGGAGGCGAGCAATCTGCTCAACGAGACTTACTACAGCTACGCTGGCCAGACCAGCGAGCCGTACTATCTGTACAAGAACGGGCGCAGCTATCTGCTCAGCCTGCACGTCACCCTGTAGCCATGGGCCACCATGGCGGCTCTACGCGGATTTGTCATGGCGCGCGACATGCACCGCGCGCCACATCCCGCGCATGATCGACCTATAACAGGAAAACGCATGCGCGGTGATGATCTCATCGGCCACTCGCATCGACCGCGCGTTGCGCATCACGCACTGAGAGGGACACAGGGAACGACCAAGGTTGCGAGCGCAGGCCTGCGCCTGTGCAGACTGTCAGCCTTGTTGTTGCAAGAACCAATTGGCCGCGCCGATGACACCGAGCCGACCATGTTCGACCAACTTCACTGGGATCTGTTCCAGCGCCGGACGCATCGCGCCCTTGTTCAAGTAACGCTCGACGAACGGGCTGGCAGCAAGGAAATCGGCGATCTGTGGTAGGAAGCCACCGGCCAGATAGATGCCACTATGGATTCCATAAAGCAACGCCATGTCGCCGACCACGCTGCCGAGCAGACCGCAGAACGCCGACAAGGCCTCGTGCGCCAACGCATCGTCACCGGCCAAGGCCGCAGCGGTGATCGCGCTCGGTTCGGTGTGGACCGGCGTGGCCTGACGCAATTCGCACAAGGCGCCATACAGATTGATCAAACCCGGACCAGACAGAAAGTGTTCCACATGCACGTAGCCGCGCGTGCGCAGCAGGCGCTGCACCAGCTCCAACTCCAACGCACTGCCCGCAGGTAGCGCCGCATGCCCGGCCTCGGTCGCCAGCACGACCGCACCGCGACCGGTCGGAATCCACACGGCAGCACCGAGCCCGGTGCCCGGTCCGATCACCAGTGCCGGACCGCGTTGCGCGCGACGCGGCCCAGTGAGGTGCAGCACTTCGCTGGCATCCATCGAGGCGGCCGCATACGCCACCGCTTCGAAGTCATTGACCAAATGCAGCGCCTGCATGCCCAGGCGCTCGCGAATCTCCGGCGGCGACAGCGTCCAGGGCAAATTGGTGGTGATGATCCGCCCATCTTCCAGCGCATAGCCCGCACTGGCGATCACGCCATGGGTGGGCGTCGGGCCGGACAAGCCTGACAGGAATTCGGCGATGATCTCGGCCAACCCCGGATAGTCCGCACAGCGGTATTTGCGATAGTCCAGCAATTCCACCGCCGGTGCCGCACCGCTGCTCGTGGCGCGCGCAACCAGCCCGATCCGCACATGGGTTCCGCCGACATCGGCAGCAATGAAAGGTTCGGCGCGCGGCGCAGCCGCTGCCATTTGTGGATTGATTGAGGGCACGTCTTCTCCCGTTGCGCCAGAGCAGGCGCCTGCCGATTCGGCCAAAGTGATCAATTGAGTGTCCGATCACACTGACAACGTTGTCAAGGTGGAATTTGCGCAACGCAATTCATCGAAGTGTCACCTCGTTTTCGCAAGCGCATTTTAAAGGACATCGGGCATCGCGACATGGTTTGCGGCGGATCTCTTCGTACCGTCCGTGGCAGTGGATCCTCAAGATCGCAGCGTGTCGCAAAATTTCGCCGCAATGCACAAATTTTTGCCGCGCATAACACCCATGTTGCGTCACCAGCGTCATGGCGGCGCCGTGCGCCGGCACTCCCGATCAACGCGGCTCGATGCAAATTTTCTTTTTGTAGACAAAGACCTAGATGCGCATCAAGGCATCACTGCGAAGCGCCCACCACAGGCGTCGATGGCACCCCAGACATCCCGATAAAACCGCTCTGGTGCAATATGTTGACAACGCTGTCAGCGCTACGACAGACTCGACTCACACAAGTTTTACAACTTAAAGACATGCCACATTCAGGGAACCTATCAACAGCGACTCACTGCCGCTCCTCCCGTGCCTTGTGGCAGTGCGCACGCTAACGCGGCGCTCGGCCCCCCAACCAACTCCACACGATTTTTGTCCGTCGTCGAACACGGGCGTTTGAGCGTGCGGGTCAAGCGGAGCCAGGGGGCCAGCACTACATTTTTGCTGGACTTGGTCGTTATAGCTGCAGCAACACAGGAAGGACAGGCGTTCTCGATGCCGCCGTCCGTCTACTTCGCGTCAGCAACCGGACGACGCGCATCGAGATTGCGATACACGCAGCGTTTGCAAGAGCACTGCGCATAGACAAGGCCGGGCAGCGGTCAGCCACCGAAACATCGGCGGCGGCTTACTGCCCATGTACCCACCCAGAGGTTTAGCCAATGAATAGCCGCACCACCACTTTAGCCCTGAGCATCATGGCCGCGCTGTACCTGTCCGGTAACGCCGCTGCGCAAGAAGCTCCCGCTTCCGGCAATGCAGATTCCAAGGGCGTCCAGCAACTGGACGCGATCACCGTCACCGGTTACCGCGCTTCGCTGGAGAAGAGCCAGTCGGTGAAGCGCTCGGCCAACTCCATCGTCGATGCGATCAGCGCAGAAGACATTGGTAAATTCCCGGATACCAACGCCGCCGAGTCGCTGGCGCATCTGCCGGGCATCAGCGTGGACCGCCAGTTCGGCGAGGGCGAAAAGGTCAGCATCAACGGCACCGATCCGGCGCTGAACCGCGTGCTGCTCAACGGCCAGACCATCGCGTCCGGCGACTGGGGCGGCAACCCCACCGACACCAGCGGCCGCACCTTCAACTACACCCTGCTGTCGCCGGAAATCATCGGCTTGATGGAGGTCTACAAGACCCCGGAAGCGCGCATCGACGAAGGCTCGATCGGCGGCACCGTGATCGTGAACACCCGCAAGCCGCTGGACCTGCCGAAGAACACCATCCGCGGCTCGATCGGCTACAACTACAACGACCGTTCGAAGGATGGCAATCCACGCGGCTCGGCGCTGTGGAGCTGGAAGAACGACGACGACACCTTCGGCGCGTTGATCTCCGCCACCCACGACAAGCAGGACCTGGCCCGCGCGGGTATCGAGTTCTTCGGTTACAACACCGGCGCCGGCATTCCGCCAACCGCCAAGATCTCCGGCGACGGCAGCAACGTTGCCACCGCCAAGATTCCGGTCGGCATCAACAGCGCTTTCTTCCAGCAGACCCGCGAACGCAATGGCCTGCAGGGCGCACTGCAGTGGAAGCCGAACGAGCAGAACGAACTCAACCTGACCGGCATCTACATCAAGGGTAAGTACAACAACTTCAGCGAATCGCGCTACGTCTGCCCAGGCTGCGGCGATCAGGACAAGATCACCAGCGCCACGGTGAACAACGGCTACGTCACCCAGGCCACGGTCACCGACGGTGCCGGCAACGGCAAGCAGCCCTACGCACAGTTGGACACCAACTACCGCGAGAGCATCGTCACCACCAAGAGCCTGAACCTGCGCCATGACTTCTATGGCGACAAGTGGGTGTTCACCACGCAGGTCGGCACCACCGAGGCGACCGGCGGCAAGGATCCCGAATACCTGATGAAGTACCTGCTGCAGAACGGCGGCTACAACTTCGCGTACGACGGCAAACACACCAGCGTCAACTACGACAATCCCAGCGCATCGAACTGGGGCCTGGTCGGCTCGCCCGCAGGCCTGGCGCCCGGCTCCACCGACAAATCCGCGATGCAGGCTGGCGGCATCTACTACGCCCGCAGCACGGACAAGGAGAAGTACTTCCAGTTCGACGCGGCGCGCGACCTCGATTGGGGCCCGCTGAACAAGCTGCAGGTCGGCTACAAGTACATCAATCACGACAACGGCGTCGATGCGCGCGGCAACCGTATCAACACCACCAACCCGGTGTCGTTGACCGACTTCAGCCCCGGCACCACGCCGAGCGGCCTGTACGACGGCCTGGGCGCAAGCGGCGACCTGACCAATTGGTCGACCGCCAATCTCAACTCGGTGATCCGCTACCTGAATTCGCTGCCGCAGGGTCCTTACAAGACCGACTACGGCTCCTCGTTCGACGTCAAGGAAATCACCAGCGACCTGTACGCGCAGCTGAACTTCGAATCGGGTGCGTGGCGCGGCAACCTGGGCCTTCGTTATGTGGACACCAAGGACAAGTCGCTGTACTGGCAGAGCCGCGATGGTGGCAACACCTACAACCAGACGCAGGCGACCAAGCAGTATTACAAGCCGCTGCCAAGCCTCAACCTGGCTTATGACCTGGACCAGGACAAGGTGCTGCGTTTCTCCGTGGCCAAGGTCATGGCGCGGCCGCGCTACGGCGATCTGGCAGGCTCGTTCACCATCAACAGCAGCAACGGCAACTTGACCGCCAGCGGTGGCAACCCGGACCTGAAGCCATACGAGTCGACCAACTACGACCTGGCTGCCGAGTGGTATTTCGCACCGTCCAGCATGCTGTCGACGGAACTGTTCTACCGCGACATCAGCTCGTACATCGTCACCACCACCACGCAGCAGCAGCTGACCGACGCGGTCTCCGGGGTAAGCGGCCTGTACTCGGTGAGTTCGCCGGTGAATGCCTCCAACGCCAAGGTCAAGGGCGCGTCGCTGAACTATCAACAGGCGTTCGGCTACGGCTTCGGCCTACAGGCGAACTACACCTACGCCGAAGCCAACACGAGCAAGGGCTTGAACATGCCTTACCTGTCGCGGAACACCTACAACGTGATTCCCTATTGGGAAAACGGCCCCTGGATGGTGCGCCTGAACTACAGCTACCGCACCCAGTACTTCACCCAGATCGGTCGTCTGGATTCGCAGGTGTTCGCCGACGCGTACAAGCAGTTGGATCTGACTGCTTCGTATCAGATCAACGACCAGTTGAGCGTGAGCTTCAGCGCGACCAACCTGCTCGACTCCACGTACTACTGGTACAACGAAGTCAAGTACGCACCAATCGGCATGTACAAGAACGGCCGTGGCTACCAGGCACAGCTGAACTTCAAGTTCTGATGTAATACCGGCGCGCCACCGTTCCTCCACGGTGGCGCGCTTTTTTTTTGTCGGGCGTATTCTTGCGCCGACATCGTCTTCTACATAAGGAGTGCAGTGCCATGACGTTCGAGACCCGCCTGCGCGCGGACCGATCCCGCCACGCCAGAACTGCACGCCAGAGCCTGGCCAGTGCGCTGGCCCTGATACTTGCACTGGCCGCTATACCCGCCAGCGCCGCGGATGCGCCGTCGCCGACCGCGCCGACCGCCACCACCCTCAGTCCGGAACAGATCGACCAGCAGTGGCTGCACGCCACCGCCAAATACGCGCCCGAACGCGCTCGATTGATACGCGAGGCTGCAAGCGGCGCGCGTAACGGTACGTTCCGGCCCGACTGGACCTCACTGAAGCGTTACCGCTCGCCATCCTGGTACGACGACGCCAAATTCGGCATCTTCATCCACTGGGGCGTGTTCTCGGTGCCGGGCTTCGGCAGCGAGTGGTACTCGCGCAACATGTACCTGCAGGACACCAAGGAATATGCCCACCACCGGGAAACATACGGCCCGCAATCGCGCTTCGGCTACAAGGACCTGATCCCGCTGTTCACCGCGTCCAAGTTCGATCCGCAGGCCTGGGCCACACTGTTCCGCGATTCCGGAGCACGCTATGTGGTGCCGGTGGCCGAACACCACGACGGCTTTGCGATGTACGACTCGCAACTGTCGGACTGGACCGCGACCAAGATGGGCCCCAAGCGCGACGTGATCAGTGAGCTGTCCAAGGCGATCCGCGCCCAAGGCATGCATTTCGGTTTGTCCTCGCACCGCGCCGAGCACGACTGGTTCTTCGACGGCGGCCGCCATTTCGATTCGGACATCAACGATCCGCGCTATGCCGGCCTGTACGGCCCGGCACAGGTGCGCCTGGCAAGCAAGGACGACGCCGACGTACAGAACGACTGGACCCCGGTCGCGCAAGCCTGGCTGGACGACTGGTTGGCGCGCACCACTGAACTGATCGACCGTTACGATCCGGATCTGATCTATTTCGACTGGTGGATTGCGCACCCGACCTTCCGCGCTACGCTGCCGACGATGCTGGCGTACTACTACAACCACGGCGCCGCCAAGGGCGGCGTGGTGGTGAACTATAAAATCGGCGCCTTCCCCGAGGGTGCCGGCACGCTGGACATCGAGCGCGGCCAACTCACCGGCATCCACCCGACCCACTGGCAGACCGACACCTCGGTCAGCAATGCTTCGTGGGGCTATATCGACCACGACACCTACAAGACCCCCACCTTCATCGTGCACATGCTGGTGGACGTGGTCAGCAAAAACGGCAACCTGATGCTCAATATCGGCCCGCGCGCCGACGGCTCGATCCCGGACAGCGAGCGCGACATCCTGCTGGCGATCGGCAGTTGGCTCAAGACCAATGGCGAGGCCATCTACGGCAGCCGGCCCTGGCGCACCTACGGCGAAGGCCCGACCGAAGTCGTCGGCGGGACCTTCCAGGACACCAAGACCAAGCCCTACACCCCCAAGGATTTCCGCTTCACCACCGGCCATGGTGCGCTGTATGCGATCGAACTCGGCTGGCCAGCCGACGGCAAGGCGGTGATCCACGCACTGACCCCGGCCGACCACGTGCGCGGCGTCACCTTGCTGGCCAGTGGCAAGCCCGTGCCATTCGAGCAACGTGCCGACGGCCTGCATCTGCGTCTGCCGGCCAAGCCGGTGGGCGAACACGCCTACGTCTTCCGCATCGACCTGCCCTCTTCCACCCCGCCAACGGATACCTCCCGATGATGAAACGCTTCGCAGGGCTGCTGTTCGCCCTTGCCCTGGTCTGCTGTCCGGCCATCGCCAAGAACCCGACCGCGTTGTTCTATCTGATGAGCACGCAGAAATCGACCAACGCGTTCCTGGCCCACCTCGACAAGATCGACGTGGTCGTGCCCACCTGGTACGGCGTGGACCAGAACGGACTGGTCAACGGCACACCCAACCTGTACCTGTACGACATCGCCAAACAACACAAGCTGCGGGTGATGCCGATCCTGTCGATGACCGCCGGCCGCGACGGCTTCCACAAGCTGCTGCACGACGAGGATGCGAAAAAACGCATGATCGCCGCGCTGCTGGTGCAAGGGAAAAAACACGGTTATTACGGCTTCCAGTTCGATTTCGAGAGCATCGCGTGGACCGACCGCGACGCCTACTCGCTGATGGTCAAGCAGACCGCCGAGGCGCTGCATAAAGCCGGCTTCAAGATGTCGGTGGCGGTGGTACCGAACGCGCCGGGCTATGCCGAAGGCGGCAGCTTCGCCAAGTGGATGTGGGAATACTGGCGCGGCGCTTACGATCTGAAAGCGCTGAGCGCATCGGTGGACCTGATCAGCCTGATGACCTACGACCAGCACACCCGCTGGACCACGCCCGGCCCGGTGGACGGCATGCCGTGGATCAAGAAGCACCTGGAGTACGCACTGACCCAGGTGCCGAAGGACAAGCTGTCACTCGGCATCGCCACCTACGGCTACCGCTGGTACACCGGCAATCCGGTCAAGGCCGACGGCACCGAGGCGTCCAACATCACCGCCGATTACATCGACGCGGACGAATCCTTCCCGCTGGCGATCGAGCAGAACGCCACCGTGCAATGGGATCCAGTGGAGCAGGAATCGTGGTTCTACTTCTACCGCGACGACATGCGCGAATGGGTGTTCCGCCCGGACGCACGCAGCTTCCGCGCGCGCTACGAGCTGACCAAGCAGTATGGCCTGGAAGGCTTTAGTTGTTGGGTGCTGGGCGCCGAAGACCCCAAGGTCTGGGACGAGTTACCGAGCGCATCACGCTGATCAACCACGGGCGATCCACTACGATATGCGTTTGGATCGTATGAGATAGACCGATGACCGTTGTGGGCAACCGCTCTCGTTTGCCGCACCGCCCGATGCCCGCCTACGCGCGCATCGCGGCGGTCTCCCGCACCGTCTGGCTGAGCCTGTCCGTGCTCGCGCTCGGCGCCCTGCTCGGCGGCTGCGACCGTCCCCCAGCGCCTGCGCCACAGGCAGCGCCCAAACCGGTGGCGACTCCGGCCCCTGCGCCGAAACCGCAGGACAACCGAAACGATGACGCACCGTTGCAGTTGATCCCGACACCGGCGCAAGCCAAACGCGACAGTGGCAGCCTGACCTTCGGCAACGACAGCGTGTTGTCGGTGGCCATCGACGACACAGCGGCCAAGCGCGTGGCCGACCAACTGGCCACACTGCTGCGCAAAACGCGCGGTCTGAACATGCAGGTGCGTGAGGAGACCATCCCGGCCAACGGCAGCATCCGCCTGCAACTGAACCCCAACACGGCGGTCGCGCAGGCCGAGGGTTACACGCTGGATGTGGACGCGCACACCATGCTGATCCAGGCGCGCGACGAGTCCGGCCTGTTCTACGGCGCGATCAGCGCCTGGCAACTGCTCACCCCGGACGCCGACAAGGGCAAGGTGGAAGTGCCGCAAGTGCATATCCGCGACTGGCCACGTTTCGGCTGGCGCGGTCTGCTGCTGGATGTGGCGCGGCATTTCCATGGCCCGGACACGGTCAAGCACGTCATCGACGCGATGGCTCAGCACAAGCTCAACGTGCTGCATCTGCACTTGACTGACGACCAGGGCTGGCGCATCGAGATCAAGCGCTATCCCAAGCTCACCAGCGTCGGTGCATGGCGCACACCGCCCGGCGCCGGCAGCCACGACCTGCCCAACCGCTATGGCGGCTTCTACACCCAGGACCAGATCCGCGATCTGGTCGCCTATGCCGCCGACCGGCATATCACCATCGTGCCCGAACTGGACATGCCAGGACATGCGCAAGCCGCCGTCGCGGCGTATCCGCAACTGGTCGGGGTCACCCGGCAGCGGCCCAAGGTGTCGGTGGACTGGGGCGTCAATCCCTATCTGTTCAACACCAACGCCAAGAGCATGACCTTCATCCAGGACGTCCTGGACGAAGTGCTGCAACTCTTCCCCTCGACCTACATCCACATCGGCGGCGACGAAGCGGTCAAGGACCAGTGGGAACACTCGCCCGCCGTGCGCGCGCAAATGCGCAAGCTCGGCGTCAAGGATGCCCATGCGATGCAGGGCTGGTTCAACGCGCAACTTGCCGATTATCTGACCAAACACAACCGACGCCTGATCGGCTGGGACGAAATCCTCGAAGGCGGCCTGCCGGCGAGCGCCTCGGTGATGTCCTGGCGCGGTGTGGAAGGCGCGGTCGCCGCGGCCAAGCAAGGCCACGACGTCGTCCTGGCACCCGCCGGCTGGATGTACCTGGACAACCTGCAAAGCGCACGCAACGACGAACCCAATGGCCGCCTATCGGTGTTGCCACTGGAGAAGGTCTACAGCTTCGATCCGGTGCCGGCCGCCCTCAGCGCCGACGAAGGCAAGCACGTGCTCGGCACCCAAGCGGCCCTGTGGACCGAGTACATCCCTTCGGCATGGCACGTGGACCATGCGCTGTTCCCACGGCTGAGCGCGGCGGCCGAAGCCGCATGGTCGCCGATGGCCGCACGCAACTGGAACAGTTTCCTGCAACGCCTGCCGGCACAACTGGACCGCTATCGCACTCAGGGCATCGACGCCAGCGATGGTGCCTTCGCCGCGGACATCGCGGTGCAAGGTGGCGACAATGCCGCGCTCGACAGCGGCAAGGCCACCATCGTGCTGAGCAATCAGGCCAAGTTCGGCAACTTCCGCTACACCACCGACGGCAGCGAACCCAAGGCAGACGCCGCGCACTACACCGCGCCGTTCACCGTGACCCTGCCGACCACGGTGCGCGTAGCCACCTTCGCCAACGACGGTCGCTTACTGGCCGCCGCGCGCAGCCGCATCCTCGACCGCCCCAACCTGCTCAGCCGCGACACCCAGGGATTAGTCTCCTGCGCCGACGGCGAGCTGGGCCTGCGCGTGCCATTGCTGCCCGACCTGCCCGGCAAAGACACGCCCGTGTTCAACATCGATCTGTTCAGCAGTTGCTGGCGCTATGCCGACGCGCACCTGGACGGCATCGTCCGCATCCGCATCGACGCGGCGCGGCTGGCGCGCAATTATGGGTTGGCGCACGACCAGGCCAAGGTCAAGCGCTATCCGGCCAAGAGCGCGCATGGCGAGTTCGAAGTGCATCTGGGCGATTGCAAGGGCAAGCTCCTGGCGCGGCTGCCGCTGCCGGCCGGCAAGACCCTCGGCGAACAATTCTCGCTGGAAGCGCGGCTACCAGCGCAGGCCGGCGTCCACGACCTGTGCCTGCGTTCCACCGCGCCCATCGCGGGCCCGTACTACGCCATCGGCGCCGTCCATCTGATCGACAGCGCCGCGCAGGCGCCAGCCGCCGCCGCGCGCTGATCCACGGAGAACCCGCATGACCCTGCCGCATCGCCGCTTCCGTTCCGTGCCGTGCACACGCCTTCCCGCCCGGTTCGGGCTATTGCTGGCGCTGGCGTTACCGGCGCTGGGCCAGGCAACACCGCCATCGTCGTTGTCGTTGCAGCAGGGCTGGTACGTCAGGCTGGCGCCGGGCGATGCCTCGGCCAACGCCCACCCGAACGCCGCACAATGGCTGCCGGCCAAGGTGCCAGGCACGGTGCAGACCGAACTGATCGCCGCTGGTGTGGTCCCGGACCCGTTCTATCGCGACAACGAAGCCAAGATCCAGTGGGTCGGACTGAGCGATTGGGAATACAAGACCCGGTTCAAGGCCGATGCCGCGCTGCTGGCACGCACGCATGTGGAACTGGTCTTCGACGGCCTGGACACCTTCGCCGAGGTCTACCTCAACGGTAAGAAACTGCTCTCGGCCGACAACATGTTCCGGCAATGGCGGGTGGATGCCAAACCGCTGCTCCAGCGCGGCGACAACGTGCTGGAAGTGCGACTGTCCTCGCCGATCAAGAAGATCCAGCCGTGGCTGTCCAAACAACCCTACGCACTACCCGGCGCCTACGATTCGGCCTTCGGCGACGAGCCGGTGGCGCGGCACAGTTCCACCTACGTGCGCAAAGCGCCCTACAACTTCGGTTGGGACTGGGGTCCGCGCATCGTCACCGCCGGCATCTGGCAGGACGTGCGCGTGGAAGCCTGGGACGCCCTGCGCGTGGAGAGCCTGCGCATCGCCCAGCAACGCGTGGACGCCGACGCGGCGCAACTGCTGGCACAGTTGGAAGTGCAAGCCGACCACCGCGATGCGGTGCAACTGGATCTGGACGTGCTCGGCCCCGACGGCCAGACAGTGGCGCAGCTCTCGCAGAAAGCGCTGCTCGATCGGGGTAACAACATCCTCACCGTGCCAGTGCGCATCGCCAACCCGCAGCGCTGGTTCCCGGTCGGTTATGGCCGGCAGGATCTGTACACGTTCAAGACGCATCTGCGCGATGCCAGCGGCGATCGCCTCGACACCCAGCGCGTCACCGGCCTGCGCAGCATCGAGCTGCGCCGCGAGAAGGACCAGTGGGGCAAAAGCTTCGCCCTGGTGGTCAACGGCATTGCCGTGTTCGCCAAGGGCGCCAACCTGATTCCGTTGGACAGCTTCCCCAGCCGCGTCGACGCCGCGCGCATGCACGGCTTCCTGCAATCCGCGCGCGAGGCCAACATGAACATGCTGCGCATCTGGGGCGGCGGGCACTATCAACCGGACAGCTTCTACGAAGACGCCGACCGCCTGGGCATCATGATCTGGCAGGATTTCATGTTCGGTGGCGCGATCCCGCCCTACGACGTGGCCTTCCGCGAGAACACCCGTGCCGAGGCCCAAGCGCAAGTCAAACGCTTGGGCGACCACCCCAGCATCGTACTGTGGTGCGGCAACAACGAGGTGCAGACCGGCTGGGAGAACTGGGGCGACCGGATCAAGTTCAAGCAATCGATCGACCCGGAAGAACGCGAACGCATCGTGCGCGGCATGACCACCCTGTTCGGCAGCGTGCTGCGCGAGGCGGTGCGTACCTACGACAGCGACACGCCGTACTGGGCCACCTCGCCCGGGACCGATTTCGATGGCGCCGCCGACCAACCAAACGATGGCGACATGCACTATTGGAAGGTATGGGGCGGGCCGGCGCTGCCGGTCACCGAGTACCTCAACGTGACTCCGCGTTTCATGTCCGAATACGGCCTGCAATCGTTCCCGGAGATGCGCACCATCCGCGCCTTCGCCGAGCCGGGCGACCTGCAACCGGAATCGCCGGTGATGCGCGCGCATCAGAAGTTCGACAAAGGCAACGGCAACCAGCGCCTGTTGCTGTACATCCGCCGCGCGTTCGGCGAACCCAAGGATTTCGAGAGCTTCGTGTACCTGAGCCAGGTGATGCAGGCCGAGGGTATCGCCCTGGCCGCCGAACACCTGCGCGCGGCGCGGCCGCAGGCGATGGGGTCGATGTACTGGCAACTCAACGACGTCTGGCCGGGCGCTTCATGGTCGAGCCTGGATTACTTCGGCCGCTGGAAAGCACTGCACTACCGCGCGCGGCGCTTCTATGCGCCGGAACTGATCGCCGCCCTGCGCGACGACAAGGGCCAGACCACCGTCTCGCTGGTCTCCGACCGCACCACGCCACTGGCCGCACGCTGGCGCATGCGGGTGATGGACTTCTCCGGCAACGTGCTGAGCAAGAGCGAAAAACCGGTGACGCTGGCGCCACTGTCGAGCGTGCGCGTGGGTAGCTTCAGCGATGCGCAATTGCTGCGCCACGCCGACCCCGCGCGCAGCGTGGCGGTGTTCGAACTGCTCGACGGCGAGCGTGTGCTCTCGCGCAATCTGGTGTTCTTCGACGCCGCCAAGCGCTTGCAATGGCCACGCGCGGACATCCACACCGAGTTGCACGCCGACGGCGATGGCGATGCGCTGACCCTGCGTAGCCCCACCCTGGCCAGCGAAGTGTGGCTGGCGTTCGGCGATCTGGACGTCACCCTCTCCGACAACGCCTTCGACCTGCTGCCCGGCGAACCGCTGACCGTGCATCTGCGCAGCAGCGCCACCCTGGAACAATTACGCGCCGCGCTGCAAGTGCGCGATCTGGCCAGCACCCTGGCCGGCGCACCAGCCGAACCCATGGAAAGCAAGTGATCCCGATGCCGAAGACAACCGACACGCCGACCGTGCCACGCAGCGCAGCATGCACGCCAACGCATCCTGCGCAACGACACGCTGTCGGTAGCAGCACCGGATCGCCACTGCCGTCGCTCCTGCGCGGGCTGTGCCTGCTTGGGCTGCTGGTCTCGCCGCTGGTCCATGCCGACGACGCCGAGGACCACGCCACCGCGCTGGTGGCGAAGATGACCCGCGCAGAAAAAATCGCCCAGGCGATGAACGACGCCCCGGCCATCCCGCGCCTGGGCATCCCCGCCTACGAATGGTGGAGCGAGGGCCTGCACGGCATCGCCCGCAACGGCGAGGCCACGGTGTTCCCGCAGGCCATCGGCCTGGCCGCGACGTGGAACACCGACCTGCTGCATGCCGTCGGCACCGTCACCTCGACCGAAGCGCGCGCCAAATTCAACCTCGCTGGCGGCCCTGGCAAAAACCATGCGCGCTATGGCGGACTGACGATCTGGTCGCCCAACATCAACATCTTCCGCGACCCGCGCTGGGGCCGTGGCATGGAAACCTACGGCGAGGATCCCTATCTCACCGGGCGGCTCGCGGTGGGCTTCATCCACGGCCTGCAAGGCGACGATCCGACGCATCCACGCACCATCGCCACGCCCAAGCATCTGGCGGTGCACAGCGGACCGGAATCAGGCCGCCACGGCTTCGACGTGGACGTCTCCCCGCACGATTTCGAAGCCACCTATTCCCCCGCATTCCGTGCCGCCATCGTCGAGGGTCATGCGGGCTCGGTGATGTGCGCCTACAACGCGCTGCACGGCACCCCGGCCTGTGCCGCCGACTGGCTCATCGACGGCCGCGTGCGCGGCAACTGGGGCTTCAAGGGCTTCGTCGTCTCCGATTGCGACGCCATCGACGACATGACCCAGTTCCACTACTACCGTGCCGACAACGCCGGCTCGGCCGCTGCCGCGCTGAAGGCCGGCCACGATCTGAACTGCGGCTACGCCTACCGCGACCTCGGCCTCGCCATCGACCGTGGCGAAGCCGACGAGGCACTGCTGGACCGCTCGCTGGTGCGGCTGTTCGCAGCGCGTTATCGACTGGGCGAATTGCAAGCGCGCAACAAGGATCCGTATGCGCGGCTCGGCGCCAAGGACATCGACAGCAGCGCGCACCGCGCACTGGCGTTGCAAGCGGCGCAGCAATCGTTGGTGCTGCTGCAAAATCGCAACGACACCCTGCCGCTGCGGCCAGGGCGGCGTCTTGCGGTGATCGGCCCCAATGCCGATGCACTGGCAGCGCTGGAAGCCAACTATCAAGGCACCTCGGTGGCGCCGATGACGCCGCTACAAGGCTTGCGTGCACGCTTCGGTGCCACGCAAGTGCACTATGCGCAGGGCGCACCGCTGGCCGCCGGCGTACCGGGCACGATCCCCGAAACCGCGCTGCGCAGCGACGGCAAGCCCGGTTTGCGTGGCGAATATTTCGACAATCTGGATCTGGCCGGTCATCCGCGCACGCAACGCCAGGATCGCGTGATCGGCTTCAACTGGGACCACGTGGCGCCGGCCAAGGGCGTGGACAAGGATCGCTACTCGGTGCGCTGGAGCGGCGAACTGCTACCTCCTGGCCCCGGCGACTACACCCTGGCGGTGCGGGTGGCGCGCTGTTTCGACTGTGCCGGCCACGATCCGGTGCGCTTGTACATCGACGATCAATTGGTCGTCGCCGGCAACGCCGAGGACAAGCACGTGCCGGCCGGCATGCACAACGCCGATGGCCGCAACGTGGAAACCGTGCTGCATTTCGACGACACCCAGCCACACCGCATCCGTCTGGAACTGGAACACCGCGGCCAAGACCAGGGACTACGCCTGGAATGGCTGGCACCGCCAGCGGCGCAATTGGCCGAGGCAGAACACGCGGTGGCGCAGGCCGACGCAGTGGTGGCCTTCGTCGGCCTGTCACCGGATGTGGAAGGCGAGGAACTGCGCATCGACGTGCCCGGCTTCGACGGCGGCGACCGCAACGACCTGTCCCTGCCAGCAGCGCAGCAGGCACTGTTGGAACGTGCCAAGGCCAGCGGCAAACCGTTGATCGTGGTGCTGATGAGCGGCAGCGCGGTGGCGCTGAATTGGGCCAAACAACACGCCGATGCGATCCTCGCGGCATGGTATCCCGGACAATCCGGTGGCACCGCAATCGCACAGGCATTGGCCGGCGACATCAACCCCGGCGGGCGTCTGCCAGTGACCTTCTACCGCTCGACCAAGGATCTGCCGCCCTACGTCAGCTACGACATGAAGGGCCGCACCTACCGCTACTTCAAGGGCGAGGTGTTGTTCCCGTTCGGTTACGGCCTGAGCTATACCCACTTCGCCTACACCGCGCCCCAGTTGTCGAGCACGACGCTGCAAGCCGGCGACACCTTGCGTGTCACCACCACCGTGCGCAACACCGGCGCGCACGCCGGCGACGAGGTCGTACAGGTGTACCTGCAATATCCGCCGCGTGCGCAATCGCCGCTACGCGCACTGGTCGGTTTTCAGCGCGTGAGCCTGCAGCCGGGCCAAGCACGCACCCTGACCTTCGTCCTGGAGCCGCGCCAACTCAGCGATGTGGATCGCAGCGGTCAGCGCGCGGTCGTCGCCGGCGACTACCGGCTGTTCGTCGGCGGTGGTCAGCCGGACACACAAGCCCCCGGCGATGAAGCGGCGTTTTCGATTCAGGGCACGTCTGCCTTGCCACGATGACGCGCATGCACGGCGCGCATCCGTACACACAAACACCGACCAGGAATTCCATCATGCCCTCCCGCCGCGACGTCCTTCACCTGCTCGGCAGCGCTGCCGGCGCCAGCCTGCTTGGTGCCGTCGCACCCGGTTTCGCCGCCACGACCGCGGCCGCATCCACAGGGCTGAGCAGCAAGCGCCCGCCGCCGGGCAAGCGCCGCTTCGTCAGCGCCACGGTGGAAAAACACCTGCGCCGCATCAAAGCCGACATCGCCGATCCGCACCTGGCCTGGCTGTTCGAAAACTGCTATCCCAACACCCTCGACACCACGGTGGAAACCGGCACCCGCCACGGCAAGCCGGACACCTTCGTCATCACCGGCGACATCGAAGCGATGTGGCTGCGCGACTCTTCCGCGCAAGTGCATCCATACATCGCGCTGGCCAAGCACGATCCGGCGCTGCGGCGCATGTTTCATGGCCTGATTCAGCGCCAGGCCGCGTGCATCCGCCTGGACCCCTATGCCAACGCGTTCCTGCCCGACGGCACCAGTCAACGCTTGAAGTGGTCGGTCGCCGACATCACCGAAATGAAACCCGGCGTCGGCGAGCGCAAGTGGGAAGTGGATTCGCTGTGCTATCCGATCCGCTTGGCGCACGCGTACTGGCGCGCCAGCGGCGATACCGCACCGTTCGACGACGACTGGCGCGAGGCGATGCGCGTGGTGGTGGACACCTTCCGCGCACAGCAGCGTCTGCATGATCGCGGCCCATACACCTTCCAGCGTCCCTCGCCGCTGGCGAGCGAGACCCTGGTGCTGGACGGCTACGGCCACCCGACCCGGCCCAACGGCATGATCCATTCGATGTTCCGCCCCTCCGACGACGCCTGCGTGTATCCGCTGTTCGTCCCGGCCAATCTGTTCGCGGTGACCTCCCTGCGGCAGTTGGCGACGATGAGCGAGCGCCTGCACCACGATGCCGACTTCGCGACGCAATGCCGCGCCCTCGCCGACGAGGTCCAGACCGCCACACGTCGCTTCGGGCAGATGCGCGATGCCGACGGCCAACCGTTCTGGGCCTACGAAGTGGACGGCTACGGCAACCAGTTGTTCATCGACGACGCCAACGCACCGGGCCTGCTGAGCCTGGCCTATCTGGACTGCTGCGACCGCCGCGATCCGGTGTTCCTGCGCACCCGCGCATTGGCCTGGAGCGAGCGCAACCCGTACTTCTACCGTGGTCGCGCCGCCGAAGGCATCGGCAGCCCGCACAGCGGGCTGGGCACGATCTGGCCGATGTCGCTGATGCAATACGCGCTGGCCAGCGACGACGACACGCAGATCCGCCAGTGCCTGCAATGGTTGAAGAACACCGATGCCGGCAGCGGATTCATGCACGAGTCCTTCGACAAGGACGATCCTGCACACTTCACGCGTTCCTGGTTCGCCTGGGCCAACACCATGTTCGGCGAACTGATCATCGACCTGCACCAGCGCAAGCCGCACCTGTTGCAAGCCTGACCGACTTCTTCCCGTTCTCTTCGCCGCACACCTCCACGAAGGACAGCACCATGGCCACACGACGCGGTTTCCTGCAGGGCGCCATCGCCCTGGCCCTGTTCGGCAGCAGCGGCATCGCCCGGCTGGCGCGGGCGCGCGCCGGCAACTACGCGCTGCCGGCCGACGCGCGCGCCAAGGCCGAACTCACCCGCCATGTCGATGTCTTCATCGGCACCGGCGGCCACGGCCACACCTTCCCCGGCGCGACGCTGCCGTTCGGCATGGTGCAACTGAGCCCGGACACTTACAACGCCGTGTGGGACGCGTGTTCGGGCTACCACGCCGACGACGGTTCGATCATGGGCTTCTCGCACACCCACCTGTCCGGTACCGGCATCGGCGACATGCTCGATGTGCTGTTGGTGCCGGCCACCGGCAAGGTGAAGTTGGTGCCGGGCCCACTCGACGATCCCGACGCCGGCTACCGCTCGCGCTACGACCATGCCGACGAAGCCGCTTCGCCCGGCTACTACCGCGTGCGCCTCAAGGACAGCGGCGTGCACGCCGAGCTGACCGCCACCGCGCGCGCTGGCCTGCACCGTTATCACTTTCCCGCTGGCAAACCGGCGCATCTGCTGCTGGATTTCTGCCATGGCATGCAGGACAAACCCGGCATCCCCACCCGGATCAGCGACGCGCAATTGCGCATCGTCGATCAGCACCCTATGCCAACGCGTTCCTGCCCGACGGCACCAGTCAACGCTTGAAGTGGTCGGTCGCCGACATCACCGAAATGAAACCCGGCGTCGGCGAGCGCAAGTGGGAAGTGGATTCGCTGTGCTATCCGATCCGCTTGGCGCACGCGTACTGGCGCGCCAGCGGCGATACCGCACCGTTCGACGACGACTGGCGCGAGGCGATGCGCGTGGTGGTGGACACCTTCCGCGCACAGCAGCGTCTGCATGATCGCGGCCCATACACCTTCCAGCGTCCCTCGCCGCTGGCGAGCGAGACCCTGGTGCTGGACGGCTACGGCCACCCGACCCGGCCCAACGGCATGATCCATTCGATGTTCCGCCCCTCCGACGACGCCTGCGTGTATCCGCTGTTCGTCCCGGCCAATCTGTTCGCGGTGACCTCCCTGCGGCAGTTGGCGACGATGAGCGAGCGCCTGCACCACGATGCCGACTTCGCGACGCAATGCCGCGCCCTCGCCGACGAGGTCCAGACCGCCACACGTCGCTTCGGGCAGATGCGCGATGCCGACGGCCAACCGTTCTGGGCCTACGAAGTGGACGGCTACGGCAACCAGTTGTTCATCGACGACGCCAACGCACCGGGCCTGCTGAGCCTGGCCTATCTGGACTGCTGCGACCGCCGCGATCCGGTGTTCCTGCGCACCCGCGCATTGGCCTGGAGCGAGCGCAACCCGTACTTCTACCGTGGTCGCGCCGCCGAAGGCATCGGCAGCCCGCACAGCGGGCTGGGCACGATCTGGCCGATGTCGCTGATGCAATACGCGCTGGCCAGCGACGACGACACGCAGATCCGCCAGTGCCTGCAATGGTTGAAGAACACCGATGCCGGCAGCGGATTCATGCACGAGTCCTTCGACAAGGACGATCCTGCACACTTCACGCGTTCCTGGTTCGCCTGGGCCAACACCATGTTCGGCGAACTGATCATCGACCTGCACCAGCGCAAGCCGCACCTGTTGCAAGCCTGACCGACTTCTTCCCGTTCTCTTCGCCGCACACCTCCACGAAGGACAGCACCATGGCCACACGACGCGGTTTCCTGCAGGGCGCCATCGCCCTGGCCCTGTTCGGCAGCAGCGGCATCGCCCGGCTGGCGCGGGCGCGCGCCGGCAACTACGCGCTGCCGGCCGACGCGCGCGCCAAGGCCGAACTCACCCGCCATGTCGATGTCTTCATCGGCACCGGCGGCCACGGCCACACCTTCCCCGGCGCGACGCTGCCGTTCGGCATGGTGCAACTGAGCCCGGACACTTACAACGCCGTGTGGGACGCGTGTTCGGGCTACCACGCCGACGACGGTTCGATCATGGGCTTCTCGCACACCCACCTGTCCGGTACCGGCATCGGCGACATGCTCGATGTGCTGTTGGTGCCGGCCACCGGCAAGGTGAAGTTGGTGCCGGGCCCACTCGACGATCCCGACGCCGGCTACCGCTCGCGCTACGACCATGCCGACGAAGCCGCTTCGCCCGGCTACTACCGCGTGCGCCTCAAGGACAGCGGCGTGCACGCCGAGCTGACCGCCACCGCGCGCGCTGGCCTGCACCGTTATCACTTTCCCGCTGGCAAACCGGCGCATCTGCTGCTGGATTTCTGCCATGGCATGCAGGACAAACCCGGCATCCCCACCCGGATCAGCGACGCGCAATTGCGCATCGTCGATCAGCAGACCGTGACCGGCGGCCGCCGCGTTTACCAATGGGCCAAAGGCCGCTACATCTATTTCGCGCTGCGCCTGTCGCGGCCGTTCGCCACCGCGCAGTTGTATTCCGAGGACAAACCGCTGGCCGCCTCCGCGCAACAGGCCGACGGCACGCATCTGAAACTCGCGCTGCACTATCCCGACGCCGCCAACGCGCCGTTGCTGGTCAAGGTCGGCCTCTCCGCGGTCAGCGCGGAGAACGCGCTGGCCAACCTGGATAGCGAATTACCCGATTTCGATTTCGCCCGCGTGCACGCCGCTGCCGTGGCCGCATGGGAAAAAGAACTGGGGCGAGTGCGCATCGACAGCGACGACGACGCGCAGCGACGCATTTTCTACACCGCGCTCTACCACAGCCTGCTCGCGCCCAGCCTGTTCAGCGACAGCGACGGCCGCTATCGCGGCATGGATCTGCAAATCCACCAGGCACCGGCCGGCTACCACAACTACAGCACCTATTCGCTGTGGGATACCTACCGCGCGCTGCATCCGCTGCTGACCCTGGTCCAACCCGAGCGTGTCCCGGATCTGGTGCAGTGCCTGGTGCGCGGGGCCAACGAGTGCCCGCAAGGCGTCGGTATCTGGCCGCTGCAAGGCGTGGAAACCGACTGCATGATCGGCTATCACTCCGCCGTGGTGCTGGCCGAAGCGCATGCCAAGGGGTTTACCGGCATCGATTGGAAAGCAGCATGGCCGGCATGGCGTAAGCGCGCGATGGACGACGACGTGCATGGCCTGGGGCTGTATCGCCAACTGGGCTACATCCCCTGCGACAAGGTCGACGAATCCGCCAGCCGCACACTGGAATTCGCTTACGACGACTGGGCGGTAGCGCACCTGGCCGATGCCGCAGGCGCTCACGAGGATGCGCAACGCTTGCGCGCACGCTCGCGCAACTACCGCAACGTGTTCAACCGCGACAGCAACTTCATACAGCCGCGCCTGAGCGACGGCCACTGGGCCACCCCATTCGACCCGCGCGCGATGGGCCACAGCAAGCGCTGGCGTGACTTCACCGAATCCAACGCCTGGCAGGCCACCTTCCTCAACCAGCACGATCTGTACGGCTACATGGACCTGTTCGGCGGCCGCGACCGCTTCGCCGCCAAACTCGACGAACTGTTCTCCACCAGTTCGGCACTGCCCGCCGACGCGCCACCAGACATCGACGGCATGGTCGGCCAGTACGCGCACGGCAACGAGCCCAGTCACCACGTCGCCTACCTCTACGCCTACGCCGGGCAGCCCTACAAGACCCAGGCGATGGTGCGGCGGTTGCTGCGCGAGCAGTACCACGACGCACCCAACGGCCTATCGGGCAACGAGGACTGCGGACAGATGAGCGCCTGGTTCGTGCTCAGTGCGCTGGGCCTGTATGCGGTCGATCCGGTCAGCGCCACCTACGTGCTCGGCAGCCCGCTGTTCAAGCGTGCCGAACTGGATGTCGGCCACGGCCGCACCCTGCGCATCGTCGCCCACGGCAACAGCCCGGCGAATGTGTACATCCAACGCGCGCGCTGGAACGGCAAAGCGTACACGCGCAGTTGGCTGCGCCATGCCGATCTCGCCGCTGGCGGCACCCTGGAGCTGGACATGGGGCCGACCCCCAACACCAGCTTCGGCGCCGCCAAGGACGACCTGCCACCCTCCTTCGCCTGACGCCCCACTGCGGGCGCGGCACCCACCATCCGCTTCGCGATTGCCGGAGACTGCCTATGTTGCTGCCTCGCCCCATCTCCACCCTTGCCCTGTCGCTGCTGCTGTCATTCGCGGCATCCGCCCAGCCGATGCACACGCCAACCTGGCCGACGGTTTCCACCCAGGGCGATCACTTCACCCGCGACGGCAAGCCCTACCAGATCATCTCCGGCGCCATCCACTTCCAGCGCATTCCCCGCGCCTACTGGAACGACCGCCTGCAAAAAGCCCGCGCCATGGGCCTGAACACGGTGGAAACCTATATTTTCTGGAATCTGATCGAACCGCGTCCTGGTCAGTTCGACTTCAGTGGCAACAACGACATCGCCGCCTTCATCGATGCCGCCGCCGCGCAGGGCCTCAACGTGATCCTGCGTCCCGGCCCTTACGTCTGCGCCGAATGGGAAGCCGGCGGCTATCCGGCATGGTTGTTCGCCGAACCAGGCATGCGCGTGCGCAGCCAGGATCCGCGCTTCCTGGCCGCCAGCCGGGCCTACCTCGATGCGCTCGGCGCGCAGGTCAAGCCACGACTCAACGGCAACGGCGGCCCGGTCATCGCCGTGCAAGTGGAAAACGAATACGGCTCCTACAACGACGACCACGCCTACATGCGCGCCAACCGCGCCATGTACGTCCAGGCCGGCTTCGACAAGGCCATCCTGTTCACCGCCGACGGTGCCGACGTGCTCGCCAACGGCACCCTGCCCAATACCCTGGCCGTGGTGAACTTCGGCCCCGGCGACGCCAAAACCGCCTTCCAGACCCTGGCCAAATTCCGCCCCGGGCAACCGCAGATGGTCGGCGAATATTGGGCCGGCTGGTTCGATCAATGGGGCGACAAACATGCCGCCACCAACGCCGCCAAACAAGCCAGCGAGTTCGAATGGATCCTGCGCCAGGGCCACTCCGCCAACATCTACATGTTCGTCGGCGGCACCAGCTTCGGCTTCATGAACGGGGCCAACTTCCAGAAGAACCCCACCGACCACTACGCGCCGCAGACCACCAGCTACGACTACGACGCGGTGCTGGACGAAGCCGGCCGTCCCACGCCCAAATTCGCCTTGTTCCGCGACGCCATCGCCCGCGTCACCGGCATCCAGCCGCCAGCGCTGCCCGCGCCGCAGCACTTCGCCGAACTGGCGAACACAGCGCTGCGCGAATCGGCCTCGCTCTGGGACAACCTGCCAGCGGCAGTCGCCACCACCGACATCCCACAACCGATGGAACACTACGGCCAGGCCTACGGCTACATTCTCTATCGCACGAGCGTCATCGGCCCGCGCAAGGGCAGCCTCTACCTGGGCGAGGTACGCGACTATGCGCGCGTCTACGTCGATCACGCGCTCGCCGGCAGCGCCGACCGCCGCCTGCAGCAGGTCGCCGTGGACGTGGACATTCCCGCCGGCACCCACACCCTGGACGTGCTGGTCGAAAACGGCGGCCGCATCAACTACGGCACCCATCTGCCCGATGGTCGCGCCGGCCTGGTCGACCCGGTGCTGCTCAATGGCAAGCCCCTGACCGGCTGGCAGACCTTCCCGCTGCCGATGGACGACGCCAGCAAACTTCACGGCTGGACCACCGCCAAAGTGGACGGCCCCGCTTTCCACCGCGGCACGCTCAAGATCACCGCTCCGGCCGATACCTTCCTGGACATGCGCGCTTTCGGCAAAGGTTTCACCTGGGCCAACGGCCACAATCTTGGCCGCCACTGGAACATCGGCCCGCAGCGTGCGCTGTATTTCCCGGCACCGTGGCAACATCAGGGCGACAACAGCGTGATCGTGTTCGATCTGGACGACAGCCGGCATGCAAGCGTGCGCGGGGTGAAAACGCAGGTATGGAGTTCGCCTGGCAGCTAACTAAATCGGCTAGCTATGATCCGCCGGCCTCGCGACTCTCGTGGCCAGGTGTACAACGGGCCGATGCCGACGCTCACAGCGCTCTGGCCCCCAGCAGACGCCATCCGCAGCGTGAAGACCGTCCTGCAATTCATCTCCCATTGCAGGACCGGTTGCGACTGAAACACCCGACGGCTCCGCGTTTTTGCGCAGCTCGCGCATGCTCAAACCCAAGCTGCGTCAGCCTCTGCGGCGCACGGAATCGCCGCGAACAGGCGAACCGAGCAGATGACGCACGTGACGCATATGTGATCTGCGTCAAAATTTTCGCTGATAAAGTTACTCAAAGACTGCCATCGCCTGCGGCCAGGAATCACACGGCGTCATCGCAATCTCCCGCCTGTCTTCAATCCGCAACGCGCCTCACCCTGATCATGCTTCTTATCCTATGAAAATGATTGACTCCCTAGACGACGCAGGCCAGTTGGCCAATTTCTTCGAACATTCCATGGGAGCCTCCGGACTGGACCGGGTACTGGGGGTGGTCAGGCGTCACCTGTCGATGGACGTGGCCTTCGTGTCGCGCTTTCAGGGCGATACGCGAATTCTCGACCACGTCGACTGCGAAGCATTTCCACTGCTCAAACGCGGACAGTCCATCCCGATGGATACGGGCTACTGCATGAAGGTGGTGAACGGAGAATTGCCAGAGTTCATCCCCGACACAGCGCATATTCCCGCCGCCATCGCCATCCCGGAAACGCACGCCATTCCCATTGGCTCTCACCTCAGCACACCCATCGTCCTGGAAGACAAGCGCGTGTTCGGGACGCTGTGCTGCTTCAGCCACCGCCCCGTCCCCTCGCTCACCGAACGCGACATGGACATGCTGCGTGCGTTCTCCGAGTTCCTCGGTTTTTATTTCGACAGTGTCGAGCGGCAGAAACGCGAGCAAGAATCCGTGGCCCAGGATATCCACGCGGCCATGCAGAACGACGCCCTGAGCATCGTGTTCCAGCCGGTGTATGGCATCGCGAAACCGCACGTGCATGGCTTCGAATGCCTGTCGCGCTTCAACATGCAGCCTGCCCGTTCACCGGACAAATGGTTCAACGCCGCCCACAGCGTCGGGCTCGGCCTGGAGCTGGAACTGCATGCCATCGAAAAGGCATTGCAGGAACTGACGCGATTCCCGGACAACATCTCGTTCAACCTCAATTGCTCGCCGGAGCTGATCATCTCCTCCAGGCTACTGCCACTCCTGCACGGCGTGAATGCCTCACGGATCGTGCTGGAAATCACCGAGCATGCCATCGTGAATGATTATGCAGCGTTGGTGGAAGCATTGAAGCCTGTACGAGAACTGGGCGTGCGCGTCGCCGTGGACGATGCCGGCGCGGGTTATTCGAGCATGCGGCATATTCTCAACCTGCAGCCGGACTTCATCAAACTCGACATCAGCCTGACCCAATCCATCGACCACGACCGGCACCGCAAAGCCCTCGCCAAAGGTTTGATCAACTTCGCACACGAAATCGGCAGCGAGGTCGTCGCCGAAGGCGTCGAAGCGGCCAGCGAACTGGAAACGCTGCAGCAATTAGGCGTCGATTATGCGCAAGGTTATTATCTAGCCAAGCCCATGCAACGTGACGATGCGATTCGGCTCGCGCACCAACACTTATCCGACGCCACACACCACACCTGGGACACAGCCGAACAAGTGCTGGTCAATACTTGCAATTGACCTGCTGGCTCAACGCGCGGCAGTAGCGCCGACATCGAACAATTGAAACTCGCGAATATGTGCCGCATCCACGCTGGATAGGATGTTCAAACGCACACGCGAGGCGGTGACCGCAGGGAAGTGATCGATCTTCATATGGCCGATTGCCTGCGCCTGCGCCACCTTGACCCAGGCGCCATCGCGGAACACTTCCACTGCGTATTTCTGCACCAATTGGCCATCGTTGAGCCACTCCATCGACAACGCGGTATCGAATGTCACCGGCTGTTTGAACTGCAACTCAAGCGTGGCGTGATGCGAGCCGGCAGGTGCGCTCCAGAACGTATCGCGGTCGCCATCGACCGCTGCGACGATTGCGTCGTCGGCCTTGAGTCGGCCGCGCACCAAATTGCGCTCGGCGCCGTAACGCATCTGCAGCGCCTGACCCATCTGCTCGAGTCGTTCGACATCGGCCTGTGGCAGTAGACCGTGCCTGTCCGGAGCGATACCCAGCACCAATTGCCCACCACGGCCGACGCTGTCTTCCCAAATCTGCACCAGCTCGTCCACGCTCTTGAGCGTCTGATCGCTATTGGGATGCCAGAACCACTGTAATTTATGCAGCGGCGTATCCACCTCGACCGGACGCCAGCGCAGGACGCCATGACGATCGATCGTATTCCAGTTCTCGCCTTCGATTGCGCCAGCCTCGTTACCGACCCAGCGCACGTCGCCATACTCGAACAGCGCGGTATCGGCGAACACCATGGTATTGGCCTGATAGGTACGCAGCTCTTCCAGATACTTGTCGAAGTTGTAGACGTGACCGGCACTACCGGCGCCGTCCAGCCACCACTCGGTCAGCGGACCATAATGCAACGCCAGGTCCACCAACTGCGCGGCGTAGAATGTGTCATAGGCCTTGGAATCGGCGTACTTGGGTTCGTGGCGATCCCACGGTGACAGATAAATGCCGAAGCCCATGCCTTGCTTGCGCACCGCCTCACTGGTCATTTTCACTAAATTGCCCTGACCGCCCAGCCACGGGCTCTGCTTCACGGAGTAGGCACTCTCCTCGGTCGGCCACAGGGCGAAACCGTCGTGATGCTTGGCGACCAGAATCAGATACTTGGCACCGGCCGCCTTGGACGCGCGTGCCCACTGCGCCGGGTCCACCCGATCCGGAGCGAACACCTTGGCACTGGCGGTGCCGTCGCCCCACTCGCGATCCAGGAAGGTGTTGGTGCCGAAATGCACGATCACACCGAATTCCAGATCCTGCCAGGCCACTTGCTGCGGCGAAGGTTTGACCTCGGCGAAATTCTCGGCCAGCGCATGCGCTGCGGCCAGAGCGGTCAGAGCAAACATGGCCAAACAGCGGAACGGAAAAAGCGCACGGTGCGGCATCACAGATCCTCTCAATCATCGCGCAAACAGACGGCACTGCGAGCGCTGCCTGCATATGGTATTCAATTGATGATACATAGGTATCCTCGCACTCCGGCACAGGACCGGACCACATGAAGTCTCGCACGCTGCTTTCCCTGCTATCGCTGTTTGCCCTGCACGCCGTCACTGCCCCTGCGACTCCCGCACCACCAGCAGCCACGCGCTCGCCGATCATGTACAGCGAGTTCATCAACGCCAAACCACCGACCGCGCAATGCCATGCTTCCACCCTTGTGGAAACCGGTGATGGCCTACTCGCGGCGTGGTTCGGCGGCCAACACGAAGGCGCCGACGACGTGGGCATCTGGGTCGCGCGGCGCGACGCACACGGCTGGCAGGCCGCACAACGCGTGGCCGATGGGGCGCAAGCGCAAGGCAAGCCGTTGCCCGCGTGGAATCCAGTGCTGTTCCAACCGGCGCAGGGGCCGCTGCGGCTGTTCTACAAAGTCGGTCCGGACCCGAAGGGCTGGTGGAGCATGCAGATCACCTCCCCCGATGGCGGCCACCACTGGTCGGCACCGCAGCGTTTGCCCACCGGCATCCTTGGCCCGATCAAGAACAAACCCGTGCAACTGGCCGACGGCCGCATCCTCAGCCCCAGCAGCAGCGAGGACGCTGGCTGGGTCGCGCACATGGAATGGTCCGACGACAACGGCGCGCACTGGACCCGCGGCCCGGCCATGAACGATCCAGCCAAGATCGGCGCCATCCAGCCCAGCGTGCTGGTGCATGCGGACGGGCGCTTGCAAGCCATCGGCCGCAGCCGACAAAACCACGTGTTCAGCACTTGGTCGCGCGACGAAGGCAAGACCTGGGAACCGATGACCCTGCTTGAGCTGGCCAACCCCAATTCCGGCACCGACGCGGTGGTGCTGGCGGATGGTCGCTCGCTGCTGGTCTACAACCCCACCGAGGCCGGCAAGGACTGGTGGAATGGTCGCGGCATCCTGGCCGTCGCCGTATCGAACGACGGACTGCACTGGACCCGCGTGCTGACCCTGGAAAACAGTCCCAAGGACGAATTCTCCTACCCGGCGGTGATCCAGACCCGCGACGGCCAGATCCATATCAGCTACACCTGGAAGCGCACGCGCATCAAGCATGTGGTGTTGGATCCGAAGCGTCTGGACATCACCGCCAAACTGGCGGCCAGCAACCGGTGACTATCCGCGTGTATCGATCAAACCGCTTGCATACCAAGCGCATGCCAGCACACGCGCCGGCACGCCACTCCGCCGGCTTATGTCTCCTGCAACAACGCCACCATCCGCCGCACCCGCGCCACATCGGTCTGCAGGCGATCACCGCCCAGGCTGCGTACATGCGGATGCGTCGCGCGCGCGCGCGATGCCAATGGCCCGCGCGCGGAGCCATGAAATTCGCGCGCGCCCGTGCGTGCACGCAATTGCGCCAGATTGGCATCGGTGACACCCGCACCTGGCATCACGCTCAGCCGCGTGCCAGCCTGCCGCACCAACTCGGCGATCAAGGGCGCGCCTTCCTCCGCCGTCTCGCGCGCGCCAGAGGTCAGCACGCGCTCGCAGCCCAGCGCGATCACGTCCTCCAACGCACGCCGGGGATCGGCGCTGACGTCGAAGGCACGGTGGAAGGTGACGCCCAACGGACCAGCCGCGGTGATCAGTTCGCGCATCGTCGTCATGTCCACCTCACCGGATGGATCCAAGGCACCCAACACCACGCCGTCGCAACCCAGCCGCACGCACTGCTCCACGTCGCGGCGCATCGCCTCGACTTCCGCCTCATCGAACACGAAGTCGCCCACGCGCGGGCGAATCAGCACGTACAACGGAATCCGCAAGCGATCGCGCACCACCGCCAGCGTGCCGAAGGATGGGGTCAAGCCGCCACCATCCAGCCCGCCGCACAACTCCACCCGTATCGCGCCACCGGCCTGTGCGGCCAGCGCCGAGCCGATCGCATCGGCGGCCACTTCCAGTCCCGACGTCGTGGGCCGATTCATGCCGCCGGCTCGGCGAAATGGCTTTGTCCAGGCAACAACAGATCCTGCCGCTGCGCATCGCAGACCGCGTAGCTGAAACCAGGCTGGATCGCGAACGCGCCGACCTCGCCACGTCGGTTCATTGCCAGGAATCCCACTTGCAATTCGCGCGTGAGTTGCGGTTTGCGTCGCACGATGCGCATCACCACCTCGCGACACGCCTCGGCCGGACTCTTGCCCTGCCGCATCATCTCCACCACCGCAAAACTGCCGACATTGCGGATCACCTCCTCGCCGACGCCGGTGGATGTCGCCCCGCCCACCTCGTTGTCCACGTACAAGCCAGCGCCGATGATCGGGCTATCGCCGACCCGGCCGTGCATCTTCCACGCCATACCGCTGGTGGTGCAGGCACCGGACAGATTGCCGTGCGCATCCAGCGCCAGCATGCCGATGGTGTCGTGATTGTCCTTGCCACCGGGCAGCGTGCCGCGACGATAGGCGTGGTTCTCGATGTTGGCTTCCGGCGCGTAGTGCGAGGTCTTCAGCCATTCCTTCCACGCCTGTTCCGCCGCAGGCGTCAGCAACGTGGTGCGCTCGAATCCCTGCGCCAGCGCGAACTGCCGCGCGCCCTCGCCAACCAGCATCACATGCGGGGTTTTCTCCATCACCCGCCGCGCCACCGAGATCGCGTGCACGATGTCCTCCAGCGCCGCGACCGCGCCGCAACTGCCGGTGTGGTCCATGATGCAAGCGTCCAGCGTGACCCGGCCATCGCGGTCGGGATAACCGCCCAGCCCGACGGTGTGATTGTCCGGGTCCGCCTCCGGCACCCGCACCCCGGCTTCCACCGCATCCAGCGCCGTACCGCCACGGGCCAGCACCTGCCACGCGGCCTGATTTGCCGGCACACCAAAATCCCAAGTCGAGATCACCCGCGCCGCGCCGCGCGGCAGTGGCGCGACACCGGCCTTGGCCTTGGCCGCAGCGCGCGCGCCAGGCAACACACCGCCCACCCCAGCGGCCAGAGCACCGAAAGCGGCGGTTTTCAGGAAATGGCGACGTTCGTGCATTGATCAACTCCAGCGCGGCAATGGACAGGCGCCGCGCGGCAATCGCGCGCGGCCAAGCGCGCATCATGCGATAGAGTGGCGCAGGATTGAATGGGCAATTGCGGCATCCAATCGCCCGCGATGGGCAAGAAAGCCGTCGAGCATGGCGGTCAAGCGCACTGTGCCACCTGTCGTTTTCTCGCAACTGAAGAGCAAACGCTTGCAGCATGCTTTTGGTCCAATGTTCGAGAAATCGACGGAGCGTCCAATGCCTGACGCATCTGATGAGTACACGCAAGTGCCGCGAGGACACCCGGAGTCAGCGCGGACTCATCCTCGTTCTCCCGTACCATTGTCTTATTCCGATAGGGTCTACAGCCTGGACGGTGGACAGCCGCACGCAGCATGAACACGTCGGCTGAACCAGCGTGCTCCACCCCTATCCCAGCGTGCCAACGCGGCACGATTGCCCCCTTGCACTCCACAGAACATCCATGCAGAACAGTGAGTTAAAAGAACACACACCCCTCATGAAGCAGTTCTTCGCCGCCAAGGCCGACTATCCGGACTTGCTGCTGTTTTTCCGCATGGGCGATTTCTACGAACTGTTCTACGACGATGCGCGCAAGGCCGCGCGCTTGCTCGATATCACCTTGACCCAACGCGGCAGCTCCGGCGGCGCGCCGATCCCGATGGCCGGCGTGCCGGTGCATGCCTACGAGGGCTATCTGGCACGGCTGGTGGCGTTGGGCGAGTCGGTGGCGATCTGCGAGCAGATCGGTGATCCGGCGCTGGCCAAAGGGCTGGTCGAGCGCAAGGTGGTGCGTATCGTCACCCCGGGTACGGTCACCGACGAGGCCCTGCTGGACGAACGCCGCGATACCTTGCTGATGGCCATCGCGCGGACCAAGCACGGCTACGGGCTGGCCTGGGCCGACCTGGCCGGCGGCCGCTTCCTGGTCAACGAGGTGGACAGCGAGGATGCGCTGGAAGCGGAACTGGCACGGCTGGAACCAGCCGAATTACTCGTGCCGGACGAAGACCAGTGGCCGGCATTTCTTCGCGAACGACGCGGCGTGCGCCGACGCCCGCCGTGGCTGTTCGATGCCGACAGCGGCCGCCGCCAGTTGCTGGCGTTCTTCCAGTTGCACGACCTCAGCGGCTTCGGGATCGACGAGCGGCCACGCGCCATCGCGGCGGCCGGCGCGCTGCTGGGCTATGTCGAGGAAACCCAGAAGCAACGCCTGCCGCACCTGACTTCCATCGCGATGGAAACCGCTGGCGACGCGATCGCGATGAACGCGGCCACCCGTCGCCATCTGGAGCTGGACACGCGCGTGGATGGCGATACCCGCAACACCCTGCTCGGCGTACTCGACAGCACGATCACACCAATGGGCGGGCGCTTGCTACGACGCTGGCTGCATCGTCCGCTGCGTCTGCGCGAGGTGCTGGTGCAACGTCACCACGCGGTCGGCACACTGATCGACCGTGGCGCCGATGCCGACCTGCGCGATGCATTCCGCGCACTCGGCGACCTCGAACGCATCCTCACCCGCGTCGCCCTGCGCTCGGCACGACCACGCGATTTCTCCACCTTGCGCGATGGCCTCGGCCTACTGCCGGCGGTGCGTGCGATTCTGGCGCCGCTGGATTCGCCACGACTGGCGGCACTGGCAACGGAACTGGGCCAGCACGACGAGATCGCGCACCTGTTGGCCTCGGCCATCGCCGAGCAGCCACCGCTCAAGCTCAGCGACGGCGGGGTCATCGCCGCCGACTACGACGCTGAGCTGGACGAACTGCGCCGGCTCAGCACCAACGCCGACCAATTCCTGATCGACCTGGAAGCACGCGAACGCGCCAGCAGCGGCATCGCCACGCTGAAGGTCGGCTACAACCGCGTGCACGGGTATTACATCGAAATCAGCAAAGGCCAGGCCGACAAGGCGCCGGTGCACTACAGCCGACGCCAGACCCTGACCAACGCCGAGCGCTACATCACCGAGGAACTGAAGAACTTCGAAGACAAAGTGCTGTCGGCGCGCGAACGCGCGCTGTCGCGCGAGAAGTTGCTCTACGAAGGCTTGCTGGACACTCTGGGCGAGCATCTGGAACCGCTCAAGCGCGCGGCCGCCGCACTCAGCGAGCTGGACGTCCTGGCCGGTTTCGCCGAACGCGCGCAGGCACTGGACTGGAACCGGCCAGAACTGCAAAGCGACGCCTGCCTGCGCATCGAACGCGGCCGCCACCCGGTGGTGGAAGCGGTGCGCGAGCAGCCGTTCGAACCCAACGACCTGGACCTGCATCCAGGCCGACGCATGCTGGTCATCACCGGCCCGAACATGGGCGGTAAATCGACCTACATGCGCCAGAACGCGTTGATCGTCCTACTCGCGCACATCGGCAGCTATGTGCCGGCGCGACGCGCGGTGATCGGCCCGATCGACCGCATCCTCACCCGCATCGGCGCCGGCGACGATCTGGCGCGCGGCCAATCCACCTTCATGGTCGAAATGGCCGAGACCAGCTACATCCTGCATCACGCCACCGCGCAATCGTTGGTGTTGATGGACGAGATCGGCCGTGGCACCTCCACCTACGACGGTCTGGCGCTGGCCGACGCGGTGGCGCGCCACCTCGCCCAGCACAATCGCTGCTACACCTTGTTCGCCACGCACTATTTCGAACTGACCGCACTGGCCGACGCGCCGGTCGACGGCGGCCCCAGCGGCATCGCCAACGTGCATCTGGACGCGGTCGAGCACGGCGACCGCCTGGTGTTCATGCACGCGGTCAAGGATGGCCCGGCCAACCGCAGCTTCGGCCTGCAGGTGGCCGCCTTGGCCGGCCTTCCCAAGGCAACAGTGGCGCAAGCGCGGCGGCGACTGGCCGAACTGGAACAGCGCAGCGGCGAGCACCATGCCGCGCAGATGGCGGTACAGGCGCTGGACACGCCACAGCAATTCGGCCTATTCGCAGCGGCCCCCTCCGCCGCACAGGAGGCGCTGGCCGCACTGAATCCGGACGAGTTGACCCCCAAGCAGGCCCTGGAGGCGCTGTACAGACTAAAGTTACTGCTCTGACTTGCACACAAAGTACCCGCGATCCAGTGGAATCGCGGGCACCGACATACAATCGCACCCTTCGTCCGCAGTTGCGTTGTCTGGCGCCGATCGTGAGGTCATTGCCGACTCAGGCGACCATGTCACCGTTCCAGTACGGGAATGAGCAAGCGCATGCCGGAATGGATCAGGTCCGGATTGGAAACACTCTCGCGGTTAGCCTCGTAAAATTTTCTCCAATGGATTCCAATCCCGCAGAAATTTCGGGAAATGCACGACAGGATGCCGCTCCTGCACATCACGCAGTAATACGGTTACGCAGCAGATCCAGAATCGACATTACCAGAATGATCATTACCCGAATCACTAGAAGCGGGCGGCGGAATGTTCGTTACGGCTTGCAGATTGACAAACTCCACATCACCCAACGCCAGGATTCCCTTGATGAAGGCATCCAGATGATCGACGGTAGTCTCATGAATATCGTGCATCAGAACGATACTAGTCTCACGCCGCTGGATCTGCTGTAGACCATACTCAACCCAGGCATCAGGTTTACGTTTCCAATCCTCGGTATCCACCGACCACATCACGGTGCGATAGCCAAGCGATTCGACCTACATGCGCCAGAACGCGTTGATCGTCCTACTCGCGCACATCGGCAGCTATGTGCCGGCGCGACGCGCGGTGATCGGCCCGATCGACCGCATCCTCACCCGCATCGGCGCCGGCGACGATCTGGCGCGCGGCCAATCCACCTTCATGGTCGAAATGGCCGAGACCAGCTACATCCTGCATCACGCCACCGCGCAATCGTTGGTGTTGATGGACGAGATCGGCCGTGGCACCTCCACCTACGACGGTCTGGCGCTGGCCGACGCGGTGGCGCGCCACCTCGCCCAGCACAATCGCTGCTACACCTTGTTCGCCACGCACTATTTCGAACTGACCGCACTGGCCGACGCGCCGGTCGACGGCGGCCCCAGCGGCATCGCCAACGTGCATCTGGACGCGGTCGAGCACGGCGACCGCCTGGTGTTCATGCACGCGGTCAAGGATGGCCCGGCCAACCGCAGCTTCGGCCTGCAGGTGGCCGCCTTGGCCGGCCTTCCCAAGGCAACAGTGGCGCAAGCGCGGCGGCGACTGGCCGAACTGGAACAGCGCAGCGGCGAGCACCATGCCGCGCAGATGGCGGTACAGGCGCTGGACACGCCACAGCAATTCGGCCTATTCGCAGCGGCCCCCTCCGCCGCACAGGAGGCGCTGGCCGCACTGAATCCGGACGAGTTGACCCCCAAGCAGGCCCTGGAGGCGCTGTACAGACTAAAGTTACTGCTCTGACTTGCACACAAAGTACCCGCGATCCAGTGGAATCGCGGGCACCGACATACAATCGCACCCTTCGTCCGCAGTTGCGTTGTCTGGCGCCGATCGTGAGGTCATTGCCGACTCAGGCGACCATGTCACCGTTCCAGTACGGGAATGAGCAAGCGCATGCCGGAATGGATCAGGTCCGGATTGGAAACACTCTCGCGGTTAGCCTCGTAAAATTTTCTCCAATGGATTCCAATCCCGCAGAAATTTCGGGAAATGCACGACAGGATGCCGCTCCTGCACATCACGCAGTAATACGGTTACGCAGCAGATCCAGAATCGACATTACCAGAATGATCATTACCCGAATCACTAGAAGCGGGCGGCGGAATGTTCGTTACGGCTTGCAGATTGACAAACTCCACATCACCCAACGCCAGGATTCCCTTGATGAAGGCATCCAGATGATCGACGGTAGTCTCATGAATATCGTGCATCAGAACGATACTAGTCTCACGCCGCTGGATCTGCTGTAGACCATACTCAACCCAGGCATCAGGTTTACGTTTCCAATCCTCGGTATCCACCGACCACATCACGGTGCGATAGCCAAGCGATTGCAGCACTTTATCCACCGTCGCGTTGTGAGCACCGTAGGGAGGCCGCATGATGCGATCAATGGGAATGTACTTGGAAAGCGCCGCTTCGGTATTTTTTATCTCTGCGTAAATCTGCGCTTCGCTCAAGGCGCTCAGTCGCTCATGATCGAAACTGTGATTACCGACGCGATGCCCCTCCGCGACGGCGCGTGCGGTGAGCATGCCACAAGCGGCAAGGCGTTCACCAAGGACGAAGAAAGTCGCGATGATGCCATGTGAGGAAAGAATGTCGAGCACCCTTGGGGTATTGCTCGCATGAGGACCATCATCGATCGAAAGTGAGGTGAATTTTTTTCTTCATTGCTTTATGAAGAAATTTTAAACACAATTGTCATAATACGAATCCAAACATGAACACAAGTCGAAAATCGTCATTATCTTGAATATAAATCCTCTGCATCCGCTTCCTGCAGCCGTTGCTGGCGCACAAGCTATTGGAAAGGTTTGTGAGCCATCATGATCGTGAGAGTTTGCGACCGCACCTTGGACTAGCGGAATCGGCAATTGAAACGGCAGACGCCTTGAGCCAAAACGCGCCTTATGTATTTGACTCGATTGATGGCGTGGCACCCCTGCGCTGCTGTCATCAAGATGGCCTAGCACCGCATTGACCCAGCGCACACCAGCGCTCGTAGCGAATGTGGCGCGCGCCTGACCAGCATCTTCAACGCCACGAAAACAGGCAAGCCTATCGGGTTAAACCTTGCATTCGGCCACCAAGAGTCGCCAACAAAACGGCTGCATCGCCGGCGAACGGGCACGGGCAGTGCTCGAAATCCTCATGTACCGCCGTACACGGCAGTTCTTGCCAGCTGTCCGCACACACTCGACAGCGACTGGCGACGTTTTGTTCGCCACTCTAACCGGCACAGCCCCCTGAGCGAGGCATCTTTGAAGCTTGGCACTGACTCGATCACCACAACGCTCGGCGTGATGGCGGTAGGAAGTCATTGAATCTACGCGCGGCTTCGCGCTCGACCCGCTGGGGGCCTCACAGCGCTGGACTCGACATAGCAAGCCGCGCCGACCGCAGAGTTGAGCCAGCGCGATCGAGGAAGTCCTGCATGCGTTATGTTATTTTATAACATAAATGTCCATCTCAAGTCCCACAAGCGCCTTCCTCCCCCCCAACATGTGGCAGTGCACGCACGTGGATACACCGTCAGTGCCCGTGTATCGCGCAGCGCACGGCGTACCGTCACGTTGCTCTTTGCACTTGCAACCGCTACCGACATCGGCGCTCGCAGTGCCGATGTCCAGATGTGAGGCGACAACGCACTCACCACACCCCTGGCAGACAGGTTGCCGACCACCGCCATCACGAGCAGCGCTGGCACACCCGCATCTGCGCCCCCCGTTGCGGCGTCCGACGCATTCACCACATCGCTCTCGCTCCATGCACTTTCAGACAAGCGCTCCCCCAAGGAACTCCCCATGACTGCCGCACAAATCCCCGTCACCGTTCTGACCGGCTTCCTCGGCGCCGGCAAGACCACGCTGTTGAACCGCATCCTCACCGAATCGCACGGACACCGCTATGCGGTGATCGTCAATGAATTCGGCGAGACCGGCATCGACAACGAGCTTGTGGTCGATGCCGACGAAGAAATCTTCGAGATGAACAATGGCTGCATCTGCTGCACCGTGCGCGGCGATTTGATCCGCATTCTCGATGGCTTGATGAAGCGGCGCGATTTCGATGGCATCTTGATCGAAACCACCGGATTGGCCGATCCCGCGCCGGTGGCACAGACGTTCTACGTCGATCCGGAAGTCGCCGCTAAAACTCGACTGGACGCAATCGTCACCGTGGTCGATGCGGTCAACTTGGCCACGCATCTGGACGAAGCGCACGAGGCCGCCGAGCAGATCGCCTTCGCCGACGTGATCCTGCTCAACAAGATCGATCTGGTCCAGGCGGCGGACCTGGAAACGGTGCAAGCACGCATCCGCAGCATCAATCCTTACGCGCGCATCCATCACAGTCAGCGCAGCGATGTGCCGCTGGATGCGGTCCTGGGTTTGAATGCGTTTACGCTGGAACGCGTCCTGGAGATCGAACCGGACTTCCTCGACGAAGACCACGCGCATGAGCACGAGGAAGACATCCATTCGGTGTCGCTGCAATTGCACGCCCCGCTGGATCCGTTGCGATTCGAACTGTGGTTCGGCGACCTGCTGCGCACGCACGGCACCGACATATTGCGCTGCAAGGGCATTCTGGAGCTGGCCGGCGAGTCGCGTCGCTACGTGATCCAGGGCGTACACATGCTGACCGACGGCAATTTCCTCGATGCCTGGCCGGCAGGGAAGCCGCGCGTGTCGAAACTGGTGTTCATCGGCAGGAACCTCGAACGCATGCAATTGCGAGAGGGATTCAGCGCCTGCGCGACGGCATGAAGATGCCGTCGCAGCCATCCACCTCCGCGTCCATCCCAACGCAATCGGCTACCGGCTTCACCATGCAGGTCGACGCGGTGCCAGTGGCCACGGTGATGTGCGGCACGCGATTGGTCACCGCCTGGGGCGATGGCAGTGTCCGCCGCTTCGCCAGGGAGCAAGCGCCAGACCGTGTGCAACTCCACGATGGGGCGATCCTGACACTGGCGGCCGATGCCACAGGCGGCGTGCTCAGCGGCGGCGACGATGGCGTGTTCGCGCATCTGGACGCCACCGACGTGCAGGTGCTGGCGCGTTTCCCCGGACGATGGGTGGAGCACGTCGCCGCCAGTGCCGACGGCCACTATGCCTGCGCCGTCGGTCGTCAGGTGCACCTATGGCGGACGGACGGCAGTACGCAGGTCATGGAGCATCCCTCCAGCGTCGGCGGCATTGCCTTCGATCCCACTGGGCAGCGATTAGCGGTCACGCACTACGGAGGCGCCACGGTCTGGACACCCGCCCCCGGTGACTGGACAGCCACACCGCTGGCGTGTCGTGGCAGCCATCTCGGCGTCACCTGGTCGCCAGACGGCCGCTTCGTCGTCAGCAGCATGCAGGAAACCGCACTGCACGGCTGGCGCGTGGGCGATGCATTGCAACTGCACATCGCCGGCTATGCGACCAAAGTGCGGCAGTGGTGCTGGGTCGGGACCAAACCGTGGCTCGCCAGCAGTGGCGCGACGGCGGCCATCCTGTGGCCATTCGACGGCATCAACGGCCCGATGCAGCGCGCTCCGCTGACCTTGTTCGATTCCCCGCAGCAAGAGCTGGTCAGCGCGCTATGCACGCTCCCCGATCAACCGCGCATCCTGGCCGGCAGAACCGATGGCAGCGTCCTGTTCGGCGACCCCGCCACACCGGAGCGTTGGCATATGTTGCGCCTCCCGGGGAACGCAGCGGTCGCGCTGCTTGCGATCCTGCCGGAACCGCATTGGTTGCTCGTCGTACACGAGGACGGCCAGGCGCTGTGGATGCCGCTGCTGCTGCCATAAGTCCAACACCCTCGTCTGCGCGTGCGACTGCCGCCAGCCAACGGCGCATCATCGCAATGCGCAACCGCCCCCACCTCATCCGCTCGCCTCCCTCCGCATGACTGACCGCCTCCTTGCCGTTGCCGCTTCTCCGCTCGCCGCCCGCTCCATCGCCATGCCACTGCAGCATCTCGCGCTCGCCGTGATGCTCGCGCTGCTGCCTTCGATCGCGATGGCGGCAGAGGACTCAAGCGCGAAGCTGCAGACCCTGGACGAGGTCAATGTCCGTGCCGTAAGCCAGGACACCGCTCCATTTCTGCCGACCGCCGGCCGACTCGGCTTGCCGCCCGCACAGACGCCCGCCACGCTCGATACGATCAATGGCGACACCATGCAAACACGCGGCGTGCAGAGCGTCGAACGCGCAGTGTTGGCGCTACCCGGTATTACCGCAGGTGGTTCGCCGGGTAATCTGTCCGACCTATCGATGCGCGGCTTTACCGGCGCACAGATCACCATGCTGCACAACGGCTTGTATCTGGGGCCATCCGGCATGGTCACGCGCCCGCAGAACACGTTCAATTTGCAATCGGTGGACGTGCTCAAAGGCCCCGCGTCGGTGCTCTATGGGCAAGGCGCGATCGGCGGCGTCGTCAACGTGATCGACAAACAACCGCGCTTTGACCCAATCAGCAACGACCTGCTTGCCGGCGCATCGAGTTTCGGTGGTCGCGAATTCGGCCTGGGCAGCGGCGGAAAACTCAACGACGTGCTCGCCTACCGGACCGATATCAGCCGGCTGTCCTCCGACGGCTTCGTACACGCCACTGGCTCGAACGTCTTCAACGCCAGTTCGGCCGTGCTGTGGCGGCCACGCGACAACCTCGGCCTGCAACTGACAGTCGATTACGCCAACGATCATCCGAGCACCTATTTCGGCACACCACTCGTCCCGGCCGCTGTCGCCCACGCACCGCTGCGCGGCATTTTGCACAGCGCCGACGGCAGGGTGGTGGATGCGGCATTGCGCGACCACAACTACAACGTCACCGATGCGCAGATTTCCTCGCGGCAGCTCTGGCCGCAGGCCATGCTGGTCTGGTCGCCGAGCGAACACGTCACCGTGCGCAGCTTGTTATTTGCATTCGACGCATCGCGGCGCTGGATCGACGCGGAGAACTACGCCTACAACCCCGCCAGTGGACAGATCGACCGCGATCGCTTCTTCGTCTTCCACCAACAGCATCTGTGGGGCAGCCAGACCAGCGTGACGTTCGACCAACCACTGGGCCAACTGCCCAACCGATTGGTGGTCGGGTTGGATCACAACCAACTGCGCTTCGTGCGCGAACGCGGCTTCCCCGACGGAGACAGCGTCGATCCCACACTGCCCGGGCCAACCGGCGTGTTCGGCAGCCTCCAACCACGGCGCAGCCCCACCACATGGAACAACACCGCACTGTTCATGGAAGATGCGTTGGACGTGGATAAACGCCTGAAACTGGTGCTGGGCGGGCGCTGGGAAATCCTGGACCTGGAGCGGCGCAACTTCGATGCCAATGGTCAGTTCCAGGCCGCGAGCAGCTTCACTCGCCGCTATCGCCCCAACAACGCGCGCATCGGGCTGGTGTATGCACTGAGCCCGTCGCTGACACCGTACCTGTCCTACACCACCGGCAGCGATCCGCCTGGGTCCAATATCTTTCTGGTCAATGCCGGCGAGGACTTCGGACTCAGCCACGCACGCCAGTACGAAGCCGGCATCAAGGCCGCCAGCAGCGAGCAACGCGCCAGCGCCACCCTGGCCGTGTACGACATCCGCCGCGACAACATCCTCACCTTGACCGGGCAGGACACGCTGAACAACGTCGGCGCGCAAACTTCGCGTGGCGTGGAACTGTCGCTGACGGCACGGCTCGGCGCGCACTGGGCCGTGGACACCAATCTGGCCTACACCGATGCCCGCTATCACAACTTCATCGACAACAACGGACGCGACGTCTCCGGCAACCATCCGCCCAACGTGCCGCGCACCGTCTTCAACGTCGGCACTCACGTGGACAATGTTGGCGGCCTGCCACTGGAACTCGGGCTGGACCTGCATCGCGTGGGCGAACGCGCGGGCAACCTCGCCAACACACTGCAGTTGGAGCACTACCTGCTCACCGACGCCTACGCCACGTACCGACTGACGCCCTCGGTGACGCTGAGCCTGCATGTCGACAACCTGTTCGACACACCCTACGTGCAGTGGGCCGATGTCTCCTACCCGCAGCAAGTGATGCTGGGCCAACCCCGCAGCTATGCGTTGAACGTGCGTGCCGCATTCTAGTCGGCGGCTCTGGGCAAAACTGTCCTGGCTGCACCGCTGGCTGGGCGTGCTGCTGTGCCTGTCCTTCATGGTCTGGTTCAGCAGTGGAATGGTGATGCTGTTCGTGCCATTTCCATCGCTGGCGGACACGGCGCGTTGGTCGCACAGCGAGCCGCTGGCGCTAGCACAGGTCCGCATCGCGCCAGCGATGGCCCTGGCGCACAGCCACCGCGATGCGGACTTGCGCTTGCTGTCCGTCGCCGGGCAGCCGCGCTATGTCATTGCACAGGACGCGCAACAACGTAGCATCGATGCACGCAGCGGCGCCCCGCTGGGCTTGTTGAGCGCCGCGCAAGCCCAGATCGTGGCGGCACGCTTCGACAATGCGCCAGTGCGTCGGTTAACCGGCCCACTGGAAACCGACCAATGGATCGTGCATCAACGCTTCGATCCCTGGCGGCCGTTCTATCGCGTCGACATGGACGACCCGCAAGACACGACGCTGTACGTCTCCGCACGCACTGGCGAGGTCATGCAGCGCACGCATGCTGTCGAGCGTCGTTGGAATTGGTTGGGCTCCATCCCGCACTGGGTGTACTTCACGGTGTTGCGGCACGACTTCGGCGCGTGGGATCGCAGCGTGTGGTGGCTGGGCATGATCGCGCTGGTCGGCGCACTGACCGGCACCGCACTGGGCCTGTACCGCAGTTGGCACTATCGCCACCGCAACGCTGGCGGCTGGTCGCCCTACCGCGGCATGTTGAAGTGGCATCATGGACTGGGCTTGGTGGGTGCGGTCATCGTGCTTGCCTGGATCTTCAGCGGTTGGCTGTCGATGGATCATGGCCGGCTGTTCTCGCGCGGCCAGCCCTCGGCGCAGGCGCTGCAACGCTATGCGATGACCGACCTGCGCACAGCGCTGACCAAGGTCACGCCGGCTACGCTACGGGCGTTGGATGGCAGCAGCGAAATCGACTTCCATGTCGTCGGCGGCCAGGCCTGGGCGAGTGGATATGGCGGCAACACCGCAACCGCCACGCTCGGCATCCAGGCCGATACCGGCGATGCACACCTGCTGTCATCGCCGGAGCGCGCACGCGCCATCCGCAGCGCAGCTCAACATGCCTGGTCGGTAGCGACAACGCCCAGACCACGCGACGACGCGCTGTATCGCCAGGCCGATGCCATTGCGGCGGATGCCTTGCGCATCAGTCTGGCAACACCGCAACACGCCGAGCTGTACATCGACGCGCACTCGGGCCACCCCTTGCTGCTACTGGATACCAGCCGCCAAGCCTATGCCTGGCTGTACTTCGCCCTGCACACGACGCGCGTGCCGGGGCTGGTCGAATACCCGCGTCTACGCATCGCCGTGCAACTGCTGCTGCTGACCACCGGCTGGTGCCTGAGCCTGACCGGGACGATCCTGGCAGCGAAACGGCTGCGTGCGACCGCGCGGCAACGGCACGCACGCTGATGCGCCGGGATTGACTAAACGCCCTCGGAACAGCGCGAGGAATGGTGACCGGTGATGAGCCAGCGTCCCTCGATTTCTTCGAAGGTGAACAAGAAACGCGCATTGACCGGCTCGCTGACTCCGTTGCGCTCGAACACGAAGATGTAAAGCCCACCGATCACCACCGTACCGAGCCTGGCGCTAACCCGCTTATTCTGCACGGAGATACCGCAACTGATCCCATCGGCCGCCAGGAAGGACGCAAAGTACGTCCGACGATCCTCGTCACGGCCACGGATATCGTCGGACAGCGTTGGCACCAGAATGGCGTCGGGCGCGTACAAGGCAAGCAACGCATCGATGTCGCGGCGGCCCACTGTCTCGGCCCAGCAGCTCAGCACCTTGCCCGCCTCGGTCAAGCAATACGTGGCGGTGCGCTCGACAACAGCGGAACGGTGATCGACAGGCCCAGCATCGGCGGTCATGGGGAGTCCTGAGTTGTGGGGACGATGGGCGTATCGCCGTGGCGGCGATTGTCATTTTATAACAATCGAGAGCTGAGGCCATGTTAGCCCATGGTGCCATCTTGCAAGCGTTGCCCTGCGACGCCAAGAGATCCAATACGCGCGTCACGCAATTGCAGGAGATCGCACACTCGACTTTGATCGCCACCGCCTCATGTGTGGCGTCATCGACGATCACGAGACGCTTGATGGCTATGTGTCGCTCGATTTAGCTTGAACAACTCTCGACCAAATCTCGCTACTACCGCTTTCCCAAACCGAATTAAGCATTCTCCTAAACACAGGATTCTCCCTAGCCTCAGCTTCTATTCGATCGATGAATCGGTCTCCATGTCGCTCAATCAAATCCTCAAGTGGCCCAGCACCCGCAATCTCGATAATTTCTTCTGGCGGGTTAAGTCGGCTAATTTCAACGAGTGCCTGCCAACATATTTCTGGCATGGAATCCATCAACTCAAAGAATCTGTCTACCGCCCACCAGCGTGGATCGTTGGCATCAGCCACGCGGCGCTTCTGGGCTTCGATGTACGCAGCGGCCCAACTTTGAATTTCAACAGCGTCCATAAGCCCTCAAAAACCCGGTCCGTTCAAATTAGCAACTCGTTCCCACTCGCCGTACTCTGCAGGCAATGGATTGCAATACAGCCGCACTCTTCGCAACGCATCACGCAAACGAGCTTGTAACTGGATGATTGCATCTAGATGACCAACATCACGCCCATGAGTTCCGCCACTCTGGAACTGGGGAATTCTTTTTGTCACCAACTTGAAATAAGCTCCACTTGCATCTGCTTTTGCCTTTTCGCAACCTTGATCATTATCAGGGCACATCGCTTACCCAGCAAGATTTCCCAAAACCCCGCCAACCACTGAACCAGCAGCGCCACCCAAAGTGCTGCCACCAGCAGCACCGCCAGCAGCACAAGCAACTGCCCCTGGTCCGGAAGGGCTACACACCAATCCACCGCCCACGCCACCGAATAATCCACCACCGTAACTACCAATCGCACCGCCACAGAGCGCTCCACCGACAGTGTAGCCTGCAATACAGGATTGATCTTTGGCTAGACCGAATAAATCGTTGAACAGTAGTGGATTGGATTCGACGTAGGCATAAGCATTGATTCCACCACCCAACCCAATCGGATCACTCTGCACATACCGGCCAGTACCCGGCTCGTAATCGCGGAAGTAATTTTGATTGAGCCCACTGGCCGCATCATACCGCTGCCCTGGGAAGCGCAGGTTGAGCACGAACGCGGTGCCGTCTTGATCCGGGTCCTGATCCGGGGCGGTGTTGCCGAACGCTTCGCCCTTGAGGTCCCAGCGCCAGATCGCCACGTCGCGTACCGGGTCGATCACCGCACGTGGGCTGCCCAGGTGGTCTGGCTGGATGTAGTTCAACATGCCGCCGCCTGCCAACACACCCACCGGCAAGTCGTCCAGCCAGATCGCTTGTTGCACCACCGCGCCGTTGCTGTCGTAGTCGCCCAGCCAGTGGCCGGCTTCGTCGTACAGCGTGTAGGTGCTGGTCGTGCCCAGGAAACGCTGCACTTGTTCGCCTCGACCGTTATAGCGATATTCCATCGCCACCGCGCCGTTGTGCTTGGCCTGGCGCATCCGTGCGCTGTCGTCGTACACGAACGCCTGCGCGGCGCCGCCGATGCTCGTGGTATTCCCCGCCGCATCGTAACTGCGCGTGGCGTCATCCACGCTCGCCAGACGATGGCTGTCGGACAGATAGGCGTAATGCTGGGTCACGCCGTTGACCTGCGCGCTGAGTCGGTTGCCGGTGGCGTCGTAGCTGTAGCCGTCGATCACCGTACCGGTCGGGCCGTCCTTGAATGCGCTCAGTCGGCCCAGGGCGTCGTAGTCCAGGCCCACCACCGGCGCTGTGTTGCCCGGCGCAGTCAGCGCGCTGAGGTTGCCCACCGGGTCGAAGGCGAAGCCCACCGCCAAGCCATCTGTGCGCGTGTCGGTGATCGCCTGCGGGTGGTAGTCCTGATCCAGCACGCGCTGCATCGGGCGACCGTTGCCGTAGGTCCAGCCCGCCACCGGGCCGAACGGGTAGTAGCTGGCGTTGTTCAACAACACCTGCCGCGTGCCGCCCATCGGGGTCACGCCGACTTCGGTGGTCTGGCCTTGCGTGTTGCGCACGTAATCGACCACCGCGCCATCGGGATAGGTCAACTGGCTTAATTGCCCGCCCGGGGTGTAGGCGTAGCGCAGCACGAATACGTTGCCGTTGGTGGTCTGCACTTTGCGCACCAGATTACCGAAACGGTCGTAGCAATAATCGGTGCTGCCGCTGGCGTCTTGCATGTGCGACAGCCGGCCGACCGCATTGGTCTCACCGCTGGCACAGGTGCTGGGGCTGAGGTCGTAGCGGTAGCTGACGTTCAAGCTCGCATCGGGATAGGCCACGCTGGTCAGTCGGTTCAAGGCGTCGTGGCTGTAATTGACGGTCACCCCGCGTGCGTCGGTCTGCGTGGCGCGGTTGCCGGCGCTGTCGTAGGTGTAAGTGGTAGTGCCGGTGTCCGGACTGGTGAGCGTGGTCAGTTCGCCCAGGCCGTCGTAGGCATAGGTGGTGGACAGGCCCTTGGGGTCGGTGACCTGGGTGACGTGGTCCAGCGCGTCGTAGGCGAACGCGGTTTGCGCGGCGATGCCGCCGACATCCTGCAACGTGTGCGCCAAGCGATTAAGTGGATCGTAGTCGTTCTGGGTGATGTTGCCGAGCGCGTCGGTCACCTGCGTGGTGTTGCCATTGGCGTCGTAGCTGAAGCCGGTTGCATTGCCCTGCGCGGTGGCTTGCGTGGTCAATTGGCCGAGTTGGTTGTACACGCGCGAGAGCGTGCGCTTGAGCGTGCCCGACGCGTCCTGAGTGTCTTCCTTGAGCCGGTTGCCGGCGTTGTCCAGGGTGTAGTGGACTGTGTTGCCGGCGTTATCTGCGATATCGGTGAGGCGATGCGCCGCGTCGTAGGTGAAGGCGGTGAACGCGCCATCGGGCTGGGTGATTTGCTTGACCAGCCCGGTCGGCCAGTAGTCGATACGGGTGATGCGGTCGTCGCGCTCGGTACTGTCATCACTGCCGCGCACCTTGCTGGCGGTGAGCCAGCCGCGCGGGTGGTAGGTGGAGTCGGTGACCACGCCGTTGGCATCCTTCACCGACAGCACGCGGCCTGCGCCGTCGTAGGCCAGGTATTCGGTGGTCTGGCCCAGGGCGTTGGTGAGTTTCCACAGGTCGCCCTTGCGGTGCGCGCAGGTGGTCGGCGATGCGGCGCAGGCGCTGTCGTCGCTGGGGTAGTAGGTGTAGTGGGTGGTGTCGTCTAGGTCGGTGTTGGGGCCGTCGATCACCTTGGGCAGGCCCAGTCTCGGGCAGTTGCTTGATCCATCCGCGACATCGCTGTCGGTGCAATAGGTATACGCCACCTGCCGAACCGCAACCGGTGCGCTCGTTTGAGAACCACACACGTATGCCAGCGCATTCGAATCGGAGGGGTCATACTGGCAGCGGAAAGCCACGCGCCCTGCACTGTAGAACACGCGGGACAAAGACACGGTTCGGCTACTGTCGTGCGATTCCTGCCCCACCACATGATTTTCCGAATCGCGGGTGATCGTCTGCGCGCGCATCGCAGAGGTACCGACACCAATAGTCGTAGTACTCGACGAGGTCCCCTGGTCGGTCAGGGAATCTTGATACGTGAATTGCGTGGAATTGCCCAATCGATCCGTGGAGGCGATGGGACGCCCCGCATCGAAGCGCATAGTCATGGTGCCATCGGGACCGCTGATGGCTTCGATCTGGCGGAAAAGACCCTCCCCGAATTGATACGTGTAGCTTGCCCCGTTCGGCTGCTGCACCTGAGCACTGGTCGTGCCGGCATACACGATGGAGGTGGTTTCCACGTCTGCTGCATTGGCATGAAGACGACTGGACGCCACGCGTCCATCGTCGGCATAGCCGAATGTCGCATAGCGGACCCCATCTTCTTCGATGCCGGTCAATAAATGCGCGCGACCAACGGGTACCAGACCAGATTCCCCGTATCGATAGACGCGCACACTTCCATCGGAACGCGTGACGCTGGTGAGGTTCTGCGCGTCATCGTAGCCATATTGGACATAGCTTCCGTCATCCAGCGAAACCCGATCCAGCACATCATTTTTATAATTGAAACTGAGGGAATGTCCCAATCCATCAACCGCCTTAATCAACTTGTCACCCGCATAGACAAAGTGAATGTCGAAGGCCGGCGACACACTGGATTGAAGCGCGACAAGACGCCCATTCGCGTTATAGCTGCGCCGCTCGCCATCGGCCGTCACCAATGTCCAGACGCCATCATCTGAGCGCAACATCATCTCCGCCGCATTGCGACGTCCTCTGTACGCACCGTCCCCGACTTTCTGGAACTGTTCAAAAAAGCCTTCATGGGTCACCATGTAGGTGCGGTCATAGCCCAAAAGATCCGAGAACGAGTGACTCCAGCCTGGCGCCAGGCCCATGCCGGCCTGAAGCTGCTGACGCGAATGGTAGAAGCGCTGGAAGGGCCTGCCCGCAAACGTCAGGTCATCCTCTCGCCTGAATTTGTCGCCAGTGGCCGGAAGACAGGGGTTGGCATTGGCCGCGCACGACTTGGTTTGGTCGATTCCTTTTGCATAGATGCTGGGTGTATCTCCATTTCCACAAAGGTAGGGATATTCGGCCATTACATCTGGATTTGCGCCAAAATTATAAACAGAATTGAACGCACTAACTGGCTTCAACCCGGCCTGACAAGAATAAACCCTTGTCTTTACAAGCGTCGCTTCGCGGGGAGAAGGAGTTGGATCGCTCCATCCAGGGCATGAAATATTATACCTAAACCACTTAAAACCAGGCAAATCAAAAGTCAACATCCCAAGACCGCTAACGTAAGGAAAACTCTGAACAAAAGGCTCCCCGTATGCACCATCTATCCGCTCATCAGATATCATGCAATCGGACTTGTTATAATCAACCCATCCCCGAATCATCTCGGACTCATCCGCGCAATAATCCTTCAGGACTGGATCAGCATTAGCAGTACAAATCGCTTGCTTGGTGCTAGTGGGACCATTCCCCCCAATCAAAAATGCAGGCGGACTGATGTAAGAAGGCGGCTGACGCCTGACCTTATAATTAATTTGATAGGAGGGCACTGACGAATTACCATCCGTTATAATTGTCTTATCCCGAACAAGAAAATCTCCATACGGCAGCGCCGCCCGCATTTCAGCTTCTGCCTCATCGAGCGAGCCGAAACAAGAGTTATAACAGTATTGACCTGCCGCCTGCGCCCTGCTTAATAAGGGCAGGCCATACAGCATACTGGCAGCAACAAGAATTAAAATAAATCCAGACTTACGCATAATCTAGTTCCATTAGAAAATTTCCTTGAATAATGCTTTACGAACGTAACCAGGACCAACCACGATTGAGAGGATCACTGACGCAACTGATCACTTTATGCATCACATGCCAGTCAGCGCATTCAGAAGCACCTAGCATACAGGACTACTGAACTACACTCGCTTCAAAAACCGCTCCCCCACCATCCACTCGATCGCATCCAAATCCGGTAACAACGCACTTTGTTCGCCGAGCAGCACGCGCATGTGTACGCCGGGAGGCAGGGTTTCTTCGGAGGCGTCGGCGAGCAGGCCGTCGCGTGGGACGGAAATCAATTGCGGGAAAGATTCGGTGGGCAGGGCGAAATACGGCAGATTCGGATTACCGCCCAGGGCCTTGAGAACGACAACCTTGTTATTGGCCGCCACCGCTTCGCCACCGAGGCCGGTCAGGTGGGCGAAGGACAGCAGCGGAACATTCCAGCCGTGCCAGACAATCTGACCAAGTAACCATGGCGGGGCGTCGGCCAACGGTTGCACCGAGGCGCGCGACATCACTTCGGCGATGGTGGCGTTGGGCATCAGCAGGCGCTCGCTGCCCACCTGGATGAGGACACCGCGGATTTCGTCGTTGCTGGCGTAGCTGCTCATGAAGTAGGTCGTCCTGGAACCGGGAAAAATGCGCGGGCGCGGCTCAGCCGCCCCACTGCGCACACAGGGCCTGGGCAAGTTGTACCGGCTCGCCGCCGGGATGGCCGCGAAGGATCAACTGCGCGGCAGCGGTGGGGTCGTAGCAGCCCTCGCCCGACTGCCCGGCCACCCAGGCGCCTTGCTCGGCCAGCGCCAACACGGCATCGACCTGTTGCGGGTCGCTACCGCTGAGCAGCAGCACGGCGCTATGCGCGGCGGGCAGACCATCGACAACGCTGACGCCAGCGGCCTGCGCCACGAAACGCAGACCGGCAGCGTCGGCACTGCGCACGCCAATGTCGTCCGGCAGGATGTAAACATGACCGGCGCATACTGCTTGGTCGGCTTCGGCCAGTAGCACCGGCAGTGCGGACACACGGGCGATCTGCTTGACCAGGTTGGCGTAGCGGCCGCCATCCAGGCGCAATTGCACCAGCAGCGGCAGCGGGAAATGCGATGGCAACGCCGCAAGCAGGCGACGAATCGCGTCGGGACCGCCAATGCCCGCCATCACCAGGACAGCCCCCGGCGCGGCAGTCGCCACATCCGCAGCGGGAGTCGCAGTACCAGTGGGAGTCTCGGTGCCAGTGCTAGTTGAAGCACTAGTGGGAGTCGGAGTGACAGCGCCAGCGTTGGCTGTCGTGGCACCCGCCTCCGTTTCCAGCGCAACCAGCGATAGCCCTTCGGTCGAGATCGCGATCCGCTCCGCGGGTGGGCGCGGTGGCGGCGTCACCGGCGGGGTGTCGTGGTCGACCAAGGACCACGATGCACTGGCCGACGGCGACGGCGACGGCGCGACGGGGATGGATGGCGCCGTGCGAATCAGCGGTGGCGTGGGGATAGGATCGGCGACCGGTTCGGTGTGGGGCGCGAACGACAGGTCTTCAAAGCCCGGTGCGACATCACGCGGCGGCTTCCAGGTATACAGGGCATCGCCTGGGATGGCCTCGGCAAAACTGGCCGCTTCTTCGAGATGCACATGGATCGATGCAACGTCGGGCACCTGCGCAGGGCTGGCGGATTCTTCGAGATGCACCTGGATCGACGCGCGATCGAGCGCTTGCGCCGAAATCGCCGCCGCGGGCACTTGCAACGCGGGCGGCAGGTCGCTGTCACTCTCGCCCCCTGGCGGCAGCACGTCCTGGTGGCCGTGCAGTTTGGCCGCCAGATGTCGTACCCAACGCTGGGCTTCCCAGCCTTCGCGACGCGCGGCCAAATCGGCCTCATCGAAAATCACGGTGATGCCTGGCCGCTCCAGCGCGGTGTCCAGTCGCTCCAACGCCTGCTCGATGGCCGGCTCCAGCGCGATCAACACGACCGCGGGCGCGGCGTCGGCCAGCGTCTGTGCATCGACTGCCTCGGGAGCGTCCTCCAGCACAATCGCCGCGCCTGCCAGATGCAGCGCCTCACGCAGGCGTTCGCGCGCCATCCCCGGACGCGCCAGCAACGCAACCGGCGGCGCGGTGGCGTCGCCGTCAGTCGCGAACACGGGCGATCCCCAGTAAATCGTAAACGTTACGCATCAAATCCAACTCTTGGTAAGGCTTGCCGAGATAGCGCTGCACGCCGAGTTCGAAGGCGCGCTGGCGGTGCTTGTCGCCACTGCGCGAGGTGATCATCACGATGGGGATAGCGGCGTAGCGCGGGTCGGCACGCATCGCGGCAGCGAGTTCGTAGCCGTCCATCCGCGGCATTTCGATATCCAGCAGCATCAGATCCGGAACCCGCTCCTGCATGCACTCCAGCGCCTCGACACCATCGCGTGCGGAGACCACGTCGAAGTTGTGCCGCTCCAGCACGCGCCCTGTGACTTTGCGCATGGTCAGCGAATCGTCCACCACCATCACCAGCGGCATGTGGCGCTGGGGCGTCGGCACCGCTTGCACCGACGGCCACAACGGCTGCGCCAGGTAGCGTCGCACCAGCGGGGCGATGTCCAGGATCACCACCACACGGCCGTCGCCAGCGATGGTGGCGCCGTAGATGCCGGGGACCGACGCAATCTGCAGGCCCACCGGCTTGACCACGATTTCGCGGTTGCCCAGCACTTGGTCGATCGCCACCGCCGCGCGCAAGTCGCCCGCGCGCACCAGCAGCAGCGGCACCTGCGCCTGGCCTTCGGCGCGCGCAGGTTCCTGCCCGAGTAACGAACCGAGGTCGTACAGGGTGTATTCCTCGCCGCTGTAACGGTAGCCACCATTGGCCGCCTCGAAGCGTTCGCGACCGATACGGCCGATGCCGCTGACCGAGGCCACCGGCACGGCGAAGGTGGTATCGCCGATCTGCACGAACACCGCCTGGGTCACCGCCAATGTCTGCGGCAGGCGCAGAGTGAACGTGACACCCTCACCGCGAACCGAATGGATGTCGACCGAGCCGCCGAGCTGACGCACCTCGTTGCGCACCACATCCATGCCCACGCCACGGCCGGCCAACTGGCTGACTTGATCGTAGGTGCTGAATCCAGGCGCAAAGATCAGCGCATCCAGTTGCGCCTCGGTCAGCGCGGCTTCGGCGGCGATCAAGCCGCGTTGTTCGGCACGCCGACGAATCGCCTCGCGGTCGAGTCCGGTGCCATCGTCGGCCACTTCCAGCACGATTTCCGAGCCTTCGCGGCGCAAGCGGATGGTGATCTTGCCTTCCTCGGGCTTGCCAGCGGCAAGGCGGTGTTCGGGCGTCTCCAGGCCATGGGCGACCGAGTTGCGCAACATATGCTCCAGCGGCGCGACCATGCGATCGAGCACGTTGCGATCGAGTTCGCCGTGGGCGCCATCCAGGCTCAGATGCACGTGCTTGCCGGTTTCGCTGGCGGCCTGACGCACCACGCGACGCAGGCGTGGCACCAGCCCGTCGAACGGCACCATGCGCGCACGCATCAGGCCATCCTGCAATTCCGAGCTGACGCGCGACTGCTGCTGCAGCAGGCTGTCGTACTGCCGCGCCAGGTCGTCGAGGACGCCTTGCAAGCCACCGAGGTCGGCGGCCGATTCGTTGAGCGCACGGCTGAGTTGTTGCAGGGTGGAGAAGCGATCCAGTTCCAGCGGGTCGAAATTCTGCTGGGTCTGATCCTGTTCCCGCTGGTAACGGGCGACGATCTGCGCCTCGGTTTCCAGATCCAGACGCCGCAACTGATCGCGCAGACGCGCGTTGGTGCGCTCCAGTTCGCCCATCGCGCCACGGAACGCGCCGAGCTGCTGCTCCAGCCGCGACCGGTAGATCGCCACTTCGCCAGCCTGGTTGACCAGCCGATCCAGCAGATCGGCGCTTACACGCACCTGCTCCTGCATCGGCCGCGCGATCATCGCCGCGGTTTCCAGCGCGTCCTCCAGCGGCAACGGCGCGGACAACGGCGCCTGTGCCACGCTGGCCGGCCACGCTTGGCCGAGGTTGGAAACGACCGGCTCGGCGGCATGGTCGGCTTCGGCGACGGGATCGTCCGCCTCGGACGCAGGCACCACGCCATCCGCGCGGGTGCGCGCGGCGAACGCGCCGATCAGATCCACTGGCTTGGCCACCGCACGGTGATTGCCGGTGAGTGTCAGCAACTGGTGCAAGCGGTCGAAGCCGCGTTCGAGTGAATGCACGTCGTCACGATCAAGTTCGGTGCGGTTGGCGGCGACCGCCTCCAGCAGCGATTCGATCCCGTGTCCGAGGTCGCCGATGGCGTTGATGCCGGCCATGCGCGCACCGCCTTTGAGCGTGTGCAGATCGCGCTGCAGGCCGCCCAGCAGATCGCGATCCTGCGGCGCAACCCGCAGCTCGGCGACCAGGCGGTCGCAGTGATCGAGCAGATCCTTGCCCTCTTCGACAAAGATATCGACCAGCTCGCGATCCAGGCCACTGAAATCCAGCGGACCGAGATCGGCAGCCGATAGCTCGGCCACTGCGACAGCGGATCGTCCCGGCTGCGGCTGCGGCGTGTCTGCGGCTGCAGCGTTTTCCATCGCCGTATCCATCTGCGCAACGGCGGCGAGCGATACATTCGTTTGATCTTGGCACGATGCTGCATCGGCATCTGATTCAGCCACGAACGTAGCCTCGGAAACTGGCCGCTTCTTCGAGATGCACATGGATCGATGCAACGTCGGGCACCTGCGCAGGGCTGGCGGATTCTTCGAGATGCACCTGGATCGACGCGCGATCGAGCGCTTGCGCCGAAATCGCCGCCGCGGGCACTTGCAACGCGGGCGGCAGGTCGCTGTCACTCTCGCCCCCTGGCGGCAGCACGTCCTGGTGGCCGTGCAGTTTGGCCGCCAGATGTCGTACCCAACGCTGGGCTTCCCAGCCTTCGCGACGCGCGGCCAAATCGGCCTCATCGAAAATCACGGTGATGCCTGGCCGCTCCAGCGCGGTGTCCAGTCGCTCCAACGCCTGCTCGATGGCCGGCTCCAGCGCGATCAACACGACCGCGGGCGCGGCGTCGGCCAGCGTCTGTGCATCGACTGCCTCGGGAGCGTCCTCCAGCACAATCGCCGCGCCTGCCAGATGCAGCGCCTCACGCAGGCGTTCGCGCGCCATCCCCGGACGCGCCAGCAACGCAACCGGCGGCGCGGTGGCGTCGCCGTCAGTCGCGAACACGGGCGATCCCCAGTAAATCGTAAACGTTACGCATCAAATCCAACTCTTGGTAAGGCTTGCCGAGATAGCGCTGCACGCCGAGTTCGAAGGCGCGCTGGCGGTGCTTGTCGCCACTGCGCGAGGTGATCATCACGATGGGGATAGCGGCGTAGCGCGGGTCGGCACGCATCGCGGCAGCGAGTTCGTAGCCGTCCATCCGCGGCATTTCGATATCCAGCAGCATCAGATCCGGAACCCGCTCCTGCATGCACTCCAGCGCCTCGACACCATCGCGTGCGGAGACCACGTCGAAGTTGTGCCGCTCCAGCACGCGCCCTGTGACTTTGCGCATGGTCAGCGAATCGTCCACCACCATCACCAGCGGCATGTGGCGCTGGGGCGTCGGCACCGCTTGCACCGACGGCCACAACGGCTGCGCCAGGTAGCGTCGCACCAGCGGGGCGATGTCCAGGATCACCACCACACGGCCGTCGCCAGCGATGGTGGCGCCGTAGATGCCGGGGACCGACGCAATCTGCAGGCCCACCGGCTTGACCACGATTTCGCGGTTGCCCAGCACTTGGTCGATCGCCACCGCCGCGCGCAAGTCGCCCGCGCGCACCAGCAGCAGCGGCACCTGCGCCTGGCCTTCGGCGCGCGCAGGTTCCTGCCCGAGTAACGAACCGAGGTCGTACAGGGTGTATTCCTCGCCGCTGTAACGGTAGCCACCATTGGCCGCCTCGAAGCGTTCGCGACCGATACGGCCGATGCCGCTGACCGAGGCCACCGGCACGGCGAAGGTGGTATCGCCGATCTGCACGAACACCGCCTGGGTCACCGCCAATGTCTGCGGCAGGCGCAGAGTGAACGTGACACCCTCACCGCGAACCGAATGGATGTCGACCGAGCCGCCGAGCTGACGCACCTCGTTGCGCACCACATCCATGCCCACGCCACGGCCGGCCAACTGGCTGACTTGATCGTAGGTGCTGAATCCAGGCGCAAAGATCAGCGCATCCAGTTGCGCCTCGGTCAGCGCGGCTTCGGCGGCGATCAAGCCGCGTTGTTCGGCACGCCGACGAATCGCCTCGCGGTCGAGTCCGGTGCCATCGTCGGCCACTTCCAGCACGATTTCCGAGCCTTCGCGGCGCAAGCGGATGGTGATCTTGCCTTCCTCGGGCTTGCCAGCGGCAAGGCGGTGTTCGGGCGTCTCCAGGCCATGGGCGACCGAGTTGCGCAACATATGCTCCAGCGGCGCGACCATGCGATCGAGCACGTTGCGATCGAGTTCGCCGTGGGCGCCATCCAGGCTCAGATGCACGTGCTTGCCGGTTTCGCTGGCGGCCTGACGCACCACGCGACGCAGGCGTGGCACCAGCCCGTCGAACGGCACCATGCGCGCACGCATCAGGCCATCCTGCAATTCCGAGCTGACGCGCGACTGCTGCTGCAGCAGGCTGTCGTACTGCCGCGCCAGGTCGTCGAGGACGCCTTGCAAGCCACCGAGGTCGGCGGCCGATTCGTTGAGCGCACGGCTGAGTTGTTGCAGGGTGGAGAAGCGATCCAGTTCCAGCGGGTCGAAATTCTGCTGGGTCTGATCCTGTTCCCGCTGGTAACGGGCGACGATCTGCGCCTCGGTTTCCAGATCCAGACGCCGCAACTGATCGCGCAGACGCGCGTTGGTGCGCTCCAGTTCGCCCATCGCGCCACGGAACGCGCCGAGCTGCTGCTCCAGCCGCGACCGGTAGATCGCCACTTCGCCAGCCTGGTTGACCAGCCGATCCAGCAGATCGGCGCTTACACGCACCTGCTCCTGCATCGGCCGCGCGATCATCGCCGCGGTTTCCAGCGCGTCCTCCAGCGGCAACGGCGCGGACAACGGCGCCTGTGCCACGCTGGCCGGCCACGCTTGGCCGAGGTTGGAAACGACCGGCTCGGCGGCATGGTCGGCTTCGGCGACGGGATCGTCCGCCTCGGACGCAGGCACCACGCCATCCGCGCGGGTGCGCGCGGCGAACGCGCCGATCAGATCCACTGGCTTGGCCACCGCACGGTGATTGCCGGTGAGTGTCAGCAACTGGTGCAAGCGGTCGAAGCCGCGTTCGAGTGAATGCACGTCGTCACGATCAAGTTCGGTGCGGTTGGCGGCGACCGCCTCCAGCAGCGATTCGATCCCGTGTCCGAGGTCGCCGATGGCGTTGATGCCGGCCATGCGCGCACCGCCTTTGAGCGTGTGCAGATCGCGCTGCAGGCCGCCCAGCAGATCGCGATCCTGCGGCGCAACCCGCAGCTCGGCGACCAGGCGGTCGCAGTGATCGAGCAGATCCTTGCCCTCTTCGACAAAGATATCGACCAGCTCGCGATCCAGGCCACTGAAATCCAGCGGACCGAGATCGGCAGCCGATAGCTCGGCCACTGCGACAGCGGATCGTCCCGGCTGCGGCTGCGGCGTGTCTGCGGCTGCAGCGTTTTCCATCGCCGTATCCATCTGCGCAACGGCGGCGAGCGATACATTCGTTTGATCTTGGCACGATGCTGCATCGGCATCTGATTCAGCCACGAACGTAGCCTCGGCCTGCATGGCCTCAACCGAATCAGGATCGGCGCTCAGTGTCGCCATTGCATCGTCCTGCATGACTGCGGCACTGCTTGCGTCATCGCCGCCGACCGCAGTGACGGTCGGCATGGACGCCCCTGTCTCCACCTCCCTCGTGGACGCCTCGCCGGCCTCTGCCATGGCGACATGATGCGCAGCGGAGGCTTGCTCGATGGCCATGTCGGCATCGACCGCATCAGCCGCATCGGCGGTATCAACGGCATTGGACGTGCGGGTTTCCGCATCAGTCTCCAGGGCGCCGCTCTCGGTATCGCTGCCGCGCGGCGCATCGTGGAGGTGCCACATGGCATCGCCGGTCTGGCCTGTCATCGACGATACCGAGACATCGGGGAAGTTGGTCGCGTGCGGATGCGGCACAGGCAACTGCGTGGCGTCGTGCGTGTCGATGCAATGCACTTCCACAGCATGCGCTGCGCTCGGCGCAGGCACCTCGTGTTCCTGGCGCTGATCGTCACCTGGCTCGTCTTCGTCCGCCGCGCGCGTTGCGCTTGCGACACTGTCCTGCGAGGCGGGCGACTCCAACGACGGTGGCGGATCCGCAGCCGGGACAGATTCGGCAGTCAACGGCAGCGCCACGGCCGGTTCGTGGGGCAACTCGTCCTGCACCGACACCATCGGTTCGTCGGGCGCGTGATCGGCCCGCAGCGCGGCGATGTCGGGGAAGGTCGCTACCGGCGACATGTCCTCCTCGCGCGCTCCCGTCATCACCTCAGCAGCGGATACATCGTCAGTCTGCGGCATCGACGATGCGACATGCGCGTCCTGTTCCGGCTGGCTGGCGTGTGCATGTTCGACGTCAAGCGTGTGCGGCAACTGCACGCTCGGCGCAGCGTCGGTTTCCGCGATACCACGAAGATCGTGCGCCAGCGTATCGGCCACATGCGCGGTATCGGGCAGGTGCGCGGTATCGTCCAGGAACGCCGAAAGATCGTCGGCAGAAGTGAGTTCCACCGCCGGCAACAACTGCGCATCCAGATCAGACTCATGCTGCGCGGACGGTGCGTCTTCGTCTTCGTGATAAGCGATGGTCGGCCACTGCACCTGCGGCAATGTGTCCACCAATGCTTGCAGGCGCTGCGCCAATTCGGTGAAACGTGGAATCAGCGGCGATGGCGCCTGTAGTTCCTCGATGGTGGCGGCAATGGCATCGCCGACATCGGCAAGCGCACGCACGCCCTCGGCATCGATCACGACACCGGCCGCCAACGCACGCTTGACGTAGCTTTCGGCCGGACCGGTGACAGCGGTGATTTCCGGCACATCGGTCATCGCGAACGCGCCGCTCATGGTGTGCACCGCACGCAGCAGCGCTTCGGTCGCCGGCTGCGGTGCCTCCTGCAACCAGGCGTGGATCGTTTCCAGATGGGCTGTGACTTCGGCCTCGAGGATTTCGAGCAGCACGCTGTCCACGGACGCCGGCGTGCCCACGCGCGGTGCGTCGGCCAGAACTGGCGACGCGGCGACGTAATACGCCTCCTCGCCAGCGGCAATCCGCTCGGCAACCGCCTGCAACGCGTCGAGTTCGACGTGGAGGACGCCATCGCCACGCAACGCCTCGTTGAATTTCGGTAACACGGCGTAGGCCTGCTCGACCATCGCCACGACCGCCGGGCTGGCCGGACGGGCGCCGTCGAGCACGCGGTTGAGCATGCTCTCGATCTTCCAACTGAACTCAGCGAGCACGCAGGCGCCAACCAAGCGGCCACTGCCCTTCAAGGTGTGGAACACACGACGGATCGGCCGTAGGTTGTCCGTGTGGCCTGGCGCAGCACGCCAAGCCGGCAGGAGCTTGCCGAGATTGACCAGTTCTTCATCGAATTCTTCGAGGAAGACAGCGCGGATGTCGTCGTCGATAGCGTCATCGCCTTGAATGAAACCGGCATCGACGGTCGTCACGGCCTCGGTGAACGCGTGCTGGCATGCACGGCCCGCCTCGGCGGCCGTGGCGGCTGGCGGAACCGCATCGATATCGCGCGTTGCCAATGCGATGGCGGGAACGCGATCGGACGGCGCGGGAGCGATGTCAGTCCCGGCGAGAGCCGCAGCGGCCACCTGATCGGACGCATCCTCGTCGAGCACCATCGTGTCCGGCGGCACGGACACCGCATCGTCGGCATGCGCATGGTCACCGAAAATACGCTGCGCCTCGGCATCCAGCTCAATTGCTGGTGGCTGCGACGTCTCGTGCCAATCGAGTACATACGCCGTGTCGGTCGCAGCCATCGGCACGTCGGCGAAAGCCAGCGCATCGTCCAGTTCGATCGTCAGCGTGTCCTCGGATGGATCGGTCGCCACCGACATGGCGGCAGGCATCTCGACGATGACAAGACTCGGATCATCCTGCTCGCCCAGATCGGCATCGGGCGTGTACACGGGAGACTCGGCATATTCAGCCGCCACCGGATCGAAACCAACCACAGGCGGCAGCGATAACGCATCCGCCGTTGCCTCCGAAGCAGTGGCCTGCGGGCGGAAGCTCGCCTGCTCCAGCTCCAGTGTGTCGAGGTCAATGTGCAGCGGCTCGGACGTGCCGGTCCACGCTTCCTGCTCGGCGGCAACCGGATCGAAGCTTAGCGCCTGCGCGCTGTCATCGCCGCTGTCGGCAGGCGTCATCATGAGCGTGACGCCCTCGACCAGCTCGGATACGCCATCGATGTCGCTGTCGACATCGACCTGGGCATTGCCCGCGTCCAACGTCCACTGCGGTCGCGACGAGGGCATCTGCGGCCCCGGCGTTTCCACGACCGGAGCCAGATCCCAGGCAGAGATCGACGGCGGCGCGACCGCCTCGGCCCGATTTTGCTCGGGCGACGGCGTCGATTCACCTTGCGGCGTCGACACGACACTGGGTAACGGCCAGTAGCGCAGCGCTTCCAGACTGCTGTGGGCGATGTCGAGAATCTCCTCGCGCCCAGGGCGACGCGCGCGCAGCGCCTCCAGGTAGTACTCCAGACTGGCCATGGCGTCGGCCAGGGTGTCGAGTTGGCGGCCACTGGGCACGCGGCGCTTCTGGATCAGTTCAGTGGCAACGTAGCGACGCACGCCCTCCAGGTAATCGGCCGGTCGCGGGAGTTGCAGCATGCGCAAGGCGCCGGCAACCTCGACGAGCAGGCGCGGCACTTCGACCAGGCGCTCATGGTCCCAATTGGTTTCGATGAATGCGACGACATGCTCGCGGGCGTTGGCGAAATTGGCCATCGCCTCTTGCGCCAACGCTTCCAGCGTGCGCCGCGCCTCTGCCGCGCTGGCATCGTCTTGAATGTCGATGCTGGCGCCCAGGTAGGCCACTTGATCATCGAGCGAGGCGTCCACGTACAGCAGCGCGCCGGCGATATCCAGTAATAGGGCTTCATCGGCCTGGCGCTCGCCGTCGACGATGCTGCGCAGCGCATCGCGTTGCTGCACGACCACGCTGCGCGCCACCTCCAGCCCCATCACTCCAAGGGTATCGGCGACGCTGGCGAGTTCGGCGACCTGAGTCTGCAAAGCGGCAACATCGGCGCCCGTGCGCAGGTGTAGATCGAGCGCATCCTTGACCCGCAACAGTTCTTCCTTGACCGCAGTCCCAACCGTGTCGAGCAACTCGCGGTTACGACCGCTGATGCTGCCACGGGCATGATCCAGTTCGGCCTGGGAGGCCGCAGCGGCATCCGGAGACAACGCCAGTAACGCGCTTTCGCCCAAGCCGCTTTCGCCGCGCAAGGCGCGGATTTCGTTGAGCAGCGGCAACAGCACGATCGGAATGTCGCGGTGCCCGTCCTGCAGACGCTCCAGATAATCCGGCAGCAGCACAGTACCGCGCATCAGCGTGGCGCATGCCTCGTCGCGGTCGAGCGTCTGGCCGTTCCGCACCGCGACCGCCAGCAACTCCAACTCCTCGGCCACCATCGCCGAGGCGTACAGTTCGACCATGCGCAAGGTCCCCTGCACTTGGTGCAGGTAGCCGGCGCAGAAACCCATGCGCCCGGTGTCGGCGGGCTCCTCGACGAATGCTTCGATTTCGCCACGCACCTGGCGCAGGATTTCGTCCAGTTCCGGCTTGACCCAGCCCAGCGCGGCATGACTCATGGCCTCGCGCAGCGCACTCATCGCGGCGTCTCCGCAACACGGCATGCACGCAGTCCCAGCAGGACGGAGACGATGTGCGGGAGTTGTTCACGGTACGTCATGTGCGTTTCCTTCCACCCGAGGCCGATCCGCTCACGCCGGCAGTTTGAAGTCGGCGACGGAGCGCCGCAGATCGGCGGCCAACTGCGCCAGCCGGCCGATCGATTCGACGGTCTGTCCGGCGCCTTGCGAGGTCTGTCCGGTGATGCGACGAATCACGTCCATCGTCTGGGTGATGTCGATCGCCGCCGCCGATTGCTGATGGGCGGCGATGGAGATGTTCTTGATGAGGGTGTTGAGCGCGTTGGACACGCGCTCGATCTCGGTCAGTGCGGTGCCGGCGTCCTCGGCCAGACGCGCGCCAGACACCACTTCGGAAGTGGTCTGCTCCATCGAACTGACCGCTTCATTGGTATCGGCCTGAATGGTCTGCACCAGGCCCTCGATCCGGCGAGTCGCACCGGAAGTGCGTTCGGCAAGCCGCTGCACTTCGTCGGCGACCAGAGCGAAACCGCGCCCGGCCTCACCGGCGGAAGCCGCCTGCACAGCGGCATTGAGCGCCAGGATATTGGTTTGTTCCGAAATGTCGTTGATGAGTTCGACGATGGAGCCGATTTCCTGAGTGGATTCACCCAGGCGCTTGATGCGTTTTGAGGTTTCCTGGATCTGATCGCGAATCTGGTCCATGCCCTGGATGGTCTCGCGGACCACACCAGCACCCTCGGCGGCGATCACCACCGAGCGTTGCGCAACCTCGGCCGATTCGCTGGAGTTGCGGGAGACTTGCTCGATGCTGGAGGCGATTTCGTTGATGCGCACGGATGCCGAGCCGATCTGCTCGGCCTGGCGACCTGCGGCCTCGGCCAGTTGCCGCGCGGTGGCCTGGGTTTCCTCGGCGGACAGAGCCACGTTGGCCGAGGTGTCGTTGATCGTGGTGACCAGATGCCGCAACTCATCGACGGCGTAGTTGATCGCGTCGGCGATGGCGCCGGTCATGTCTTCGGTCACCGACGCTTTGACCGTCAGGTCGCCTTCGCCGAGGGAGCTGATCTCATCGAGCAAGCGCATGATCGCTTGCTGGTTGCGGCTGTTGTATTCGACCTGGGTCTGATAACGGATTTCCTGCTCGCGGCTGCGACTACGCACGCTGGTCCAGACGAAGCCGACGATCGACAGCAATGCAAACAGGCCGGAGATCACGCCCAACCAGAAATTCGGAAACAGACGCGTGTCGCGGATGGAGCCGAATGCGGAAAAAGCGTCGAACAGCTTCTTGCTGTCGTCGAGCATTTTGTTCGAGCCATCGATCAGCGCGTCGGCTGCGGCCTGTGCCGCGAACAAGCTCCGCGAACTGGCCAGCAACGCGTCCAGATCCTTTTTCATTCCCATCCACTGTGTCTGCGATTGCTCCAAGGCAGACAGGGCTGTGGCATTGCGCACCGGGACAATGCCCAATTCCTGGTTGCCGTTGTGCAAGCCATCGAGCATCTGGCCGAAGACCAACGCGTCACGTGCCAGCGCGTCGCCCGCAGCGACCGCGCTGGGGCCACCGGCACGCATTTCGGTGACACGACGGGCCATGGTGCCAGCCACCACCACCTGCTGCAGTGTGTTGTAGATCTGCGCGGCGGGCGCGCCGCCGACGGTCATCGCGCGCACCACTTCGTTCAATTGCGCCTGTAGCTGCGGCACGCTGGAGACGAAGCGTTCGGCATTGCCGGCCAAGGCCAGCACGGCCGGCTCGCTGTCCACCACCTGCTGTGCGTTCTTGGCCAACGGCGCCCAAGTGCGGTCAAGCGTCTGCAACGGCCCCGCCACCCCCGCCTCCTGAGCATAGCGTGCATTGAGCTCGGCGACGGTGTGCTCGACCCGCAGCTTGGTCTGCTTGAATTGCGTGTAGGTCTCGGCGTTGCCGGACACCGCCTCGCGGCTCTGGTTGGCGAGCTGCTGCGACAACACCTGCAAATCGGCCGCGCCGGTGCTGGCGCCGGCCAGACGATTGCCCTGCCAGGTGGCGACACCGGTATTGGCGCCGAACACGATCAGCGACAACGCCAGCAATCCAAGCCAGGAACTCGTGCCTACGCTGCCAAACTTGCTGGCCTTGCGGGCGTCCGAAGCACTACTCATGATGTGACCTCAATCTTCGATGCGAAAGCAGGCCACACGCTCAGGCGGCGGCTTGACGGAATTCGGGGGTGCGCGATAACAGCGACAGCGAGAACACGCCCCAGTCCTGGGCGTCGCTGCGGAAAGCGCGGTCGATGAAATGCGCATAACGCCCCTGCGCCAGATCGCCCGGCTCCATGGCCTGCGCGGCGGTAAAACTGCGCTGACCGAATAGTTCGTCGATGGTCAGAGCGACATCGCCGCCACTTTGACGCATGATCAGGACGCGCTGCCCCTCTTGCAGCGCGGTGCGCTCACCTTGCAAGAACTGTTTCAGATCGATCACCGGGAACAGGTTGCCGCGCAAGTTGCCAACGCCCAGCAGCCACGGCTGCGCGCCAGGCACCGGAGTGACCGGCGGCATCCGCACGATCTCCACCACTTCGCGGAAATCCGATACCAAATGGCGCTTGCCAACGCGAAAGCCGACACCGCGCCAGAGGTTCTCGTCGAACGCCAACGCGGGCATCTGCACCGCGTGAGCCAAGCTGCGTCGCTCGTATGCTTCGAGGATATCGAATGGAGAGCGCACGTCAGCCGACCAACTGATTGATGCGCGCGATAATTTCATCTTCCCGCGGCGGCTTGACGATATAGTCGGTGGCACCTTGGCGCATGCCCCAGACCTTATCGGTCTCCATGCTCTTGGTGCTGATGATCAACACCGGGATATGCCGGGTTGCCTCGTCGCGCGACAATGCGCGGGTCGCCTGAAAGCCGCTCATGCCTGGCAACACCACGTCCATGAGGATCAAATTCGGCAACTGCTCGCGAGCGAGTGCAAGCCCATCCTCAGCGTTGTCGACGGCCAACACCTCGTAACCGGCCCTGTGCAACCACTGCGTGAAAACCGCCCGGTCGGTCGGCGAGTCTTCGATCAACAAGATTCGAGCCATGCTTCCTTTCCCCTGGTTAGGCGTTGACGTAAGTACGTATCGCGCCCAGCAGCTCTTCACGCGTAAAGGGTTTGGTGAGGTACTGCTCGGATCCGACAATGCGACCGCGCGCCTTGTCGAACAGACCATCCTTGGAAGACAACATGATCACCGGGGTCGCCTTGAACAACGCGTTGCCCTTGATCAGCGCACATGTCTGATACCCGTCCAGGCGCGGCATCATGATGTCCACGAAAATGATCTGCGGCTGCTGATCGGCGATCTTGGCCAGTGCCTCGAAACCGTCCGTCGCGGTGACGACTTCGCAGCCTTCGCGCTTCAGCAACGTCTCGGCGGTACGACGAATCGTTTTCGAATCGTCGATGACCATGACCCGAAGTCCTGCGAGCGCCCGCCCCGCAGTCGTGTTTTCACTCATTTACTTACCCCTAAACGCGATGCTGCATCGAATCGGACATCGCTGCGAAACACCATGTTTCACAGGACCGGCTATGACTGTCAAGGTTGCCATCACAGGTCTGCATTAAAGCAATTCCCAGCGCTAACCACGTCACACTTTGACGGATGCAGTGTGACAGCATGCTGACCCGCGCAGTGACCGTTGCGCGGCATCGCTACCGACCCGCTACCATTATCTGTTGATTCTCCCGAGTGCCGGCCATGCCGTTCGATGTCATCGTGGTGATGGACCCCATCGCCAGCATCAAAATTGCCAAAGACACGACGTTCGCGATGCTGCTGGAAGCGCAGCGCCGTGGCCATCGTCTGCACTACGTGCGCCCCGGCGGTCTGAGCCTGCGCGACGGCCACGCCCTGGCCCAGGCCGCGCCGCTGCGGGTGCGCGAGGACAAGGCCGGCTGGTTCGCGCTGGACGCGTTCACCGACCTGACGTTCGGCCCCGGACAGGTCGTCTTGATGCGCAAGGATCCACCGTTCGATGCGGAGTTCCTCTACGACACCCACGTACTGAGCGTGGCGCAGCGCGCCGGGGCGCAAGTGGTCAACGATCCGCAGGGCCTGCGTGATTTCAACGAGAAGCTGGCAGCGCTGCTGTTTCCGCAATGCTGCCCGCCAACCTTGGTCAGCCGCGACGCGGCGGCGCTGAAAGCCTTCGTCCTCGAACACGACCAGGCGGTGCTGAAACCGCTGGACGGAATGGGCGGACGTTCGATCTTCCGCAGCGGCAACGGCGATCCCAATCTTAACGTGATCCTGGAAACGCTCACCGACGGCGGGCGCACCTTGGCGCTGGCGCAGCGCTTCATCCCGGCCATCAGTGCAGGCGACAAGCGCATCCTGCTGGTGGACGGGGTGCCGGTGGATTACTGCCTGGCGCGGATCCCGCAAGGCGACGAGTTCCGCGGCAACCTCGCCGCCGGCGGCCGTGGCGAAGGCCGTCCGCTCAGCGAGCGCGACCGTTGGATCGCCGCACAGGTCGGCCCGGAGATGAAGCGACGCGGCATGCGCTTCGTCGGCCTGGATGTGATCGGCGACTACCTCACCGAAGTCAACGTCACCAGCCCCACCTGCGTGCGCGAACTGGACGCGCAATACGGGCTCAACATCGCCGGACTGCTGTTCGACGCCATCGAGGCCCACCCGGCGCGATGACGGCGGGGACCGCGATGCCTGCGCCGCGCATCGGCGAGCGCGAACGGCTCGGCGCCACGTTGGTGCTGTCGTTGATCGTGCATGGCCTGCTGATCCTCGGCATCGGCTTTGCAATCGACGACGACGCCCCACTGGTGCCCACGCTGGACGTGATCTTCAGCCAAACCAGTACCCCGCTGACCCCGAAGCAGGCCGACTTCCTCGCCCAGGCCAACCAACAGGGCGGCGGCGACCACCCCACGCCGCAGCGTCCACGCGAGAGCCAGCCAGGCGTGGTGCCACAGCGACAGGACGGGGTGGCACCGCAGGTGCTGCGCGCCCAGACCGCAGCCGCAGCCCCAGAACCGACACCGCGCGTCGTCAGCAGCGTCCGTGGCGAGGAGCCACTGCCGCTGGCGCAGACACGACCGCTAACCGACGACCCGCTGCGCCCGGTGGACGCGCAGCGCGAACAGCGCGACGCGGAGATGGCACGACTGGCCGCCGAAGTCCATCTGCGCTCGGAGCAGTACGCCAAGCGCCCAAACCGCAAATTCGTGTCCGCCAGCACCCGCGAGTACGCCTACGCCAATTACCTGCGCGCTTGGGTCGATCGTGCCGAACACGTCGGCAACCTCAACTATCCCGACGACGTCCGCCGCCGCCAGTTGGGCGGCCAGGTGGTGATCAGCGTCGGCGTGCGCCGCGACGGAAGCGTGGAAAGCAGCCGTATCCTGCGTTCCAGCGGCGTGCCGATGCTCGATGCCGCCGCGCTGCGGATCGTGCGACTGGCGCAGCCATACCCACCACTGCCACACACCCAAGACAACGTCGACATTCTGCAGGTCACCCGCACCTGGGTGTTTCTGCCCGATGGCGGCCTGCGCGACGACCGCTGAGCGACACCCCTGCGCGATGCGTCGAAGTCGCGCGGGACTCACCACCGCCAAACGGCCGATGTTTCGCGCCCCCCTCATTGGCCGGCGCTGCGCGCTTGCGCCGCAACTACGCGGCGCTGCGCGGCTATTCATGGCGCACCCGAGATAACCATTCGTACCATCGACATCACCACCCGGCATTTCTGAACAGGCCTTGTCTTAACGTTAATAGGGCGAGAACGTAACCGCGTGCACCGCCCTACCCGACAGACGAGTGGAGCGGCACTTGGCAAACACATCACCGTCCCCGCCCTCCGAGCCCAATGCCCTGATGAAAACGCTTCCGCTCCTGCGTCGACCCGCCCTGCTCGCCCTGGCGCTGAGCGCCACCCTGAGCGCACCGCTGGCGCGGGCCCAGTCCACCACCGGTGCGCTCGCCGGTCAGGCCCCCGCCAACGCGCAGCGCATCCTGGTTCGCAACGACAGCGGCCTCAGTCGCGAAGTGGACGTCGATGCGCACGGCCATTACAGCATCGGCCAACTTCCCTTGGGCACTTACACCGTTCTGGCCGAAGCCGCCGACGGCAGTGTCCTCGACCACCGCGAGGGTGTGAGCCTGACCGTCGGCACGGTCACCGATGTATCCTTCACCGCCGTCACCCGCCTGGCCGGCGTCAACGTCAAGGTGGACCGCGCCGCCGCGACGATCGAGACCGGCAGCGTCGATTCGCGCACCGTGATCAACGCCGAACAACTGCAGCGCTTGCCGCTGGGACATTCCGCCGAAGCAATCGCGCAACTGGCGCCCGGCGTGGCCGGCAACAGCGGCAACGGAAACTACATCGGTCCAAACGGCGCGCAACTGCTGAGCTTCGGCGGCTCCTCCGCGGCGGAGAACGCGTACTACATCAACGGCTTCAACACCACCGATCCGCTGCGGGGACTGGGCGGACTCACCCTGCCCTACGGCAGCATCGAACAACTGGAGGTGTACACCGGCGGCTACAGCGCCAAATATGGCCGCTCCGATGGCGGCGTGATCAACGCGGTCGGCAAACGCGGCAGCAACACCTGGCATTTCGGCGGCCAGGCGAGCTGGGAACCGAACGCGCTGCGTAGCGCGCAGCGCGACGCGACCTTCCCCGGCAATGGCGCCTTGTACCGGCCGGACAGCGAGAACAAAAGCACACGCTTCACCCAAAGCGTGTACGCGGGCGGCCCCCTGATCCAAGACAAACTGTTTTTCTTCGGATCCTACGAACTACAGCAGCAAAACGGCGGCCAATTCTATGGCGCACGCGATCCCAATCCGTCTTACTACGACTATCGCTACCGCAAGCCCAGTTGGTACGCCAAGCTCGACTGGAACATCAGCGAGCACCAATTGCTGGAGATCACCGGCGCCTCCAGCCGTTACATCACTCGCGGCAGGTACTACGGCTACAACGGCGATGACATCGGCACACTGCGCGGCAGCGCCGATACCACCAAGACCGGTGGCGAGCTATGGACCACCAAATACACCAACTACCTCACCGACCGTTTGACCTTCAGCGCGCAGTACGGCAAACAGCGCAGCGACGATTACACCGGCAACCCGACCTATGACGGCAGCCTGACCTACATCTCCGGCGCTTCGTTCCAAAATCCCGCCTACACCGGCGGCACGCCGATCACCAACGCACAGACCACCGCGCTGCTGATCGACCCACGCCGGGGCAATCGCACCGACAACCTGCGCCTGGAACTGAACTACGCCATCGGCGCGCATACCCTCACCGCCGGCATCGACAACCAGAACGCACGCGCCCTCAACCGCGGCTCGGTGGCTTCGGGCAACGGCTACTACTGGGTCTACGGCCAGTCCAATCCGCAATTGCCGATCAATACCGGACTGGGCGTACCCGCCACCGGCGGCTATCCCAACGGCCAGGATGGCTACTACGTGCGTCGCTATGTCTACAGTTCCTTGGCCTCGGTCCGCTCGGCGCAGCGCGCGCAGTACATCGAGGACAACTGGCAGGCCAACGACCGCCTGCTGCTCAGTCTTGGCCTGCGGCTGGACCAGTTCACCAACGACAACCGCGACGGCGCCCCCTACATCAAACAGACCAGCGGACAGTGGGCACCGCGCCTGGGATTGAGTTGGGATGTCGCCGGCGATGCGCGTTTCAAGGTGTACGCCAACGCCGGCCGCTACTATCTGGCGCTCCCGCTCAACCCGGCATTCAACGCCGCCGGCGCGACCCTGGCAACTTCGACGTACTACACCTACAGCGGCATCGACGCGCATGGCGACCCGACCGGCCTGACCCAGATCTCCGGCGCGGTTTCGGCCAACAACAACTACGGCATCCTGCCCGATCCAAAGACAGTCGCCACCCAGGGCATCGCGCCGTCCTACCAGGACGAGTTCATTCTCGGCTTCAACAAAGCCTGGGGCGATGCCTGGGTCTACGGTGCCAAAGCCACCTACCGCATCCTGCGTAGCGGCGTGGACGACTATTGCGATAGCGCCACCGTGTTCGCCGCCGCCGCCGCGCAAGGGCATCAGGTGACATTGGACAGCAACCCGGTCAGTTGCTGGTTGATCAATCCAGGCAGGAGCAACACCTTTACCCTGATCGACACGTCGGGAAATCGCGTCAGTGTGCCGCTGAGCAAGGCGCAATTCGGCTTTCCTGCGTTCAAACGCAACTACTACGCGCTCAATCTGTCGTTGGAACATCCCTTCGACCAACGCTGGTATGGCCGCATCGATTACACCTGGTCGCGTAGCTACGGCACCAGCGAGGGCCAACTGCTCTCCAACATTGGCCAGACTGCGGCATCGACGACCCAAGCCTGGGATTTCGCGCCCTTGATGGAGCACAGCAACGGCCCGCAAAGCAACGATCACACCCATCAGTTCAAGTTCTACGGCTACTACCAACTCACCCCCGAGTGGCTGGTGTCGAGCAACCTCAAGCTACTGTCGGGTACGCCGTTCAGTGCGCTCGGCTCCTACGGTCCACAACAGAGCGACCCGTCCGGTTACGGCATCGCCTACCACTATTACCAAGGCAAGCCAGCGCCCCCAGGCAGCCAGGGACGCCTGCCATGGTTGACCCAACTGGATCTGGGCGTGTCTTGGCGACCAGCGGCCGCCGACCACAAACTGTCCTTCGCACTGGACGTATTCAACGTTTTCAACAGCCAAACGCCACTGTGGAGATACCCGTATTCGGAAACCGATCCCGGCCAGCGAGATCCCTTGTACGGCGCGGCGCTGGTGCGTCAGGATCCACGCACGATACGCCTGAGCGTCAGTTACGACTATTGAGCGCCGCGACAGCCGAACGCGGCAAAGCAGGCGCGCTGCGCTGCGATGAGACTCACCGCGCGGCGCGCTGCGCCTGCTGCTCGGCCAGGGTCAGCGCGACGTTGTCGCGCAAGTACGCCGGTTCGACCTGTTCCGGCGCGACCGCCTCGCCGCGCGCCTGCGCAGCCAATGCCAGGGTCAACACGTCCGCGGCATGTGGCAACGCCTGCGCGTCGGCGCTATGCCAGTGCGCGCCGAAGCGCCGCAGCAAGGTCGCCTCGACCGCCGCCAACCCCGTGCCGACCGCACTCCAGGCCGCATCCGACTCCGGCAATACGAACGCGTCGGGATGCAACACCTGCTCGCGGGTGGACGCCTGCAGCGTGCCATCGGCCTGTCGCGCATACGTGGCGGTGTAGACCTCGCCCATGCGTGCATCGATCGTCGCCAGCACCCGTGGTGCCGCCGTCGGCGCACGCAACGCCAACGCCTGCAACGTGGACACCGGCAGCACCGGCAGCTCCAGCGCCAGAGCGATGCCTTGCGCCAACGCAATCGCCAGACGCACGCCGGTGAACGCACCGGGACCGCGTCCGAACGCAACCGCATCGAGTTGGCGGCGACCAATACCCGCCTCGGCCAGCAACTGCTCAGCCCACGGCAGCGCCAGCTCGGCATGCCGCCGTGGCGCCAGCTCAAAGCGTTCCAGCACGCGGCCGCCAACGTGGACCGCAACAGAACAGGCTTCGGTGGAGGTTTCGAAAGCGAGGATGTTCATGGGATGCCGGAACTCAGGCCGCGCGACCGGGGAAAAGCGCTAGGGATACCGATTGTATCGAGACGAGGAAGCCGCGACACGCAACGCAAAACGGCCGCCCGCTCTGGACAATACACACACGCTCGGACGACGCAAGCGAAGAACACCCGCCATTTCGCAGAAAATCGCCGTGCCTTGCCACTGTGCATCACCACTGCCAGCGCAACAGAACATCCGCCGCACGCTCATGGAACATCCTGCGCGTCATGCGCGTCCATATACGCTATCGCGCCTCCGAACTCCGATGGCATCGCCGGTTGCGCGAAGAATGCTCTTACCTCTTCCACGTCACGTGTTCTGGCGAACGGCGGCAGCGACTCCAGAAAGGTGCGGCCATAGGACTTGGACAAGAGCCGCGGATCGCACAGCACCAATACACCGCGATCGGTTTCGCTGCGAATCAGGCGACCCACGCCTTGCTTGAGCGCGATCACCGCCTGCGGCAATTGCTCGTCGCGGAACGGGTTGCCACCCTCGCGCCGGATCGCGTCCAGGCGTGCTTCGAACACCGGATCATCCGGCGCGGCGAACGGCAGCTTGTCGATCACCACCACGCTCAGCGCCTCGCCCACCACGTCCACGCCCTCGCGGAAACTGGCCGAGCCGAGCAGCACACCATTGCCCGAGGCGCGAAAACGTTGCAACAGGGTCGCACGCGGCGCTTCGCCCTGCACGAACAGCGGCCAGGGACCATCGCGCAACGCCTCGGCCGCCTCGCGCAATGCACGGTGCGAAGCGAACAGCAAAAACGCGCGCCCCTGCGACGCTTCCAGCACCGGCAGCAGCGCGGCGATCAGCGCCGTCCCGAAGCCACGCGCACTGGGGTCCGGCAACGCCGGCAGATAACACAGCGCCTGCCGTGCCCAGTCGAATGGACTGGGTTGCAGCAAGGTCATCGGATCGCGCAAGCCCAGGCGAGTGGCGATGTGCGCGAAGTCGCCCTTCACCGCCAGCGTCGCCGAGGTGAATACCCACGCCGCATGCGAAGCCTCGCGATGCGCGCGCAGCGGCGCGGAGACGTCCAACGGCGTGCGTTGGCAGCGGAACCCGCGCGTGGTCAATTCGTACCACAGCACATCGTTGGACGGCGGCTCCGGCGGCGCATCGAAATCGGGAATCGGCGCTTCGTCGCCGAGCCAGCGGCCCAACCGCGTGCGCATCTCCTGCGCGCGCGCCGCGCACGCATCGAAGCCGGGCGATGCCTCGCGCAAGACGGCCAACGCCTCGTGCAATCGCGTCAGATCCGCCAGCAACGTATCGAACCCATCGCGCACCTGCGGTTTGGCCAACAAGCGCCACTGGGTACCGCGTGCGGGCAATCCCTCCATCGCCGCACGCAGCGTGCGTAGCGTCTGTTCCAGCGCCTGCAGCGGTGCCTGCACGCTGGCAAATGCGCCCGCGACATGGCGGCTCTCGTCCAGGCAATCGCGCAGCAATTCCTGCAACGGGCGCATGCCGAAACCCTCGCCAAAAAAGTTCGCCGCCAGTTCCGGCAACTGATGCGCCTCGTCAATGACGAACGCCTGCGCGCCGGGCAGGATTTCGCCGAAGCCTTCCTGTTTCAGCGCCAGGTCGGCCAGCAACAAATGGTGGTTGACCACGACCAGGTCGGCCGCCTGCGCGCGTTGTCGTGCCTGCACCACGAAGCACTCGCCCCAGAATGGGCATTCGGTGCCCAGACAATTGTCCATGGTCGAGGTGACCATCGGCAGCAGCGGCGAATCGTCGGGCAACGCCTCCAGTTCGGCGATGTCGCCGAAGCGGGTGCGCCCGCTCCAGGCGACGATGCGCTGGAACTGCGCGATCTGCTCGCGTGCGGTGAAGCGCGGCTCGCCCTTGGCCTGCTGCAAACGATACTTGCACAGATAATTGGCGCGCCCCTTCAGCAGCGCGCTGTTCAAGCCAACGCCCAGCGCCGCGCGCACCCGCGGCAGATCGCGATGATAGAGCTGATCCTGCAGCGCGCGGGTGCCGGTGGAGACGATGGTCTTCAGTCCCGACAGCAACGCCGGGACCAGATACGCATAGGTCTTGCCGGTGCCGGTGCCGGCCTCGGCGAGCAGCACATCGCGTTGCGCGAATGCGTCGGCGATCGCCGCCGTGAGCCGCAGTTGCGCCGCGCGCGGCACGAATGCCTCCAACTGACGGGCAAGTGCGCCGCCTTCGCTGAGCGCTTGGGTGCTGGCATGGGCGAGCGACATGGATCACCGGCAGGAGCGGGAGGGAACTCGGAACCACAGCAGGCGATCGGCAGCCCTATCGCTGTCACGCAAGGAAACCAAGCATGTGGCGGCGTATGCGCAGAGACCCCCTGCGGACTCGATACAGACACCTCGGTCGCAGACACCGCTGCCGCGTTGTGCAACAGCCTGGCCGCGATCGAGGATCTCTGCAGAAGCACGATGATCGCGACGCACATTGCACCTGCAACGCAAACCAGAGCTCAGATAATTCGGCAGGCACGGGGTATCCCGCGCCTGCGTCCCGGACTCAATAGCGCTTGATCCCCGGCACCGTGCATGCGGCGATCTGCGTATGCGCCGAGGCCGCATTTTCCTTCTGCCCAAGCGCCAGACGCGCTTGCTCGATGGTCGCCCAGTGCCGACGGCACAACGGGCCGGTTTGCGAGCCCAGATCGATGGCGCGCTTGGCGAAAGCCTCCGCCTGCGCGTTGTCCTTCTGCAGCAACGCCACTTCAGCACGATCCTGTAGCAACGCCGGATCGTCGGACACCAACTTCAGCGCTTGATCCAGCGCCGCCGCGGCACCGGCGAGATCGCCAGCGGCGCGCTTGCGCTTGGCGCTATCGCGCAAATCCTGCACGGCGGGATCACGCAGCGGTTGCACGTTCAGTTCGGTGTCGTCGACGCCACCGCTGGCGTCGATCGCGGCGATGCGCTGCGCCGGAGTGGTGGTGTCCACCGGCGCTGGCGGCGGCGGGGGCGGCTCACTGGCGCAAGAGGCCAGCAGCAGGCTGAGGACGGCGATGGCGGGAATCTGTCGGGTCATGAGCGGCATCCAGGAATCAATGCGAGGGCGGCGTGGAAGCCGCTTGGGCGGGCGGGTCTTTCTTTTTGTCCAAGCCGAACCAGTGACGCCAGCCGCCACTGGGATGTTCGCTCTCAGTGGACGTGGACGTGGACGCGGACGCCGGCGCGTCGGGTTCGGGGAGTGCCTGCGCTGGCGTGCATGGCGCGTAAGCGGGTGCGAAACCGACCACGAACGGGAACCGACGCACGCCGGGACAACCGGGATCGGTGCTGTTGTACCCCACCGGGTCCATCCATTGCCAATCCATCCCCTTGCCCTGCACTTGCAACGGCGCGCTCGGTAGGCGGGTGAAAATCTCCGACCACACCCGCATCGCACCGGTTGCACCGTACAGGCCGGTCTGCTTGTTCTGATCGTTGCCGACCCAGATCACCGCCAGGTGATCGCCGGTGTAACCGGCGTACCAACTGTCCACACCGTCGTTACTGGTACCGGTCTTGCCGGCCGGGGACAGCTTGCCCAGTCCGTCGCTCAGCAACTGCCGCGCCGTACCCGTGCTGACCACCTGCTGCAAGCCCACGCCGACCAGATTGGCGGCGATGGAATCACCCTCCTGCGCCGGTGCCGGGTTCTTGTCGTAACGATTGAGCAGCTTGCCCTGTGGATCGAGCACGCCACGCACCGCATGCAAGGGCTGGATTTCACCACCGGAGGCCAGGAACTGGTAGAGCTGCGCCATCGCATACGGGCTCTGGTCGGTCGCGCCGAGAATCAGCGAGGGATTGGGTTCGGCCTCGATGCCGGCGAGCACATGCACCAGTTGCGCCACCCGCTCCGGCCCGACCTGCATGCCGACCCGCACGGTGGCCTGGTTGTACGAATGCGCCAGCGCATCGATCAGGCGCACCGTCCCATGACTGCGACCGTCGGAGTTGCCCGGAGTCCAGCGCTTGCCACGGCCCAGTTCGACCGTCACCGGCGCATCGTCGACCCAACTGGCCAGGGAGTACCGGTTCGGCTGCGCCAGCGCCAACAGATACACGAACGGCTTGATCAACGAACCGATCTGGCGTTGCGCCTCGATCGCGCGATTGAAGCCCGGCTGCGCCACCTCGCGACTGCCCACGACCGCCAGCACCTCGCCATTGTGGGTGTCGGTCAGCACCAACCCTGCCTGCAACGGCGGGCGTTTCTTGTTGGTCTCCAACGCGGTGAGGGTACGCATGATCGCACCCTCGGCATCGGCCTGCGCCGATGGCGCCATACCGGTCAGCACGCTGAGCCCGGCACCCTGCAATGCGCTTTCAGGGTAATCGCGGGCCAATTGACGGCGCACCAGGTCGACATAGGCCGAGAAGCGGTTGGCCGCGACCAGCCCTGGATTGGCCGGCACCCCCAACGGCGCGAGCAAGGCGCGGCGATAGGTGGGCTCGTCGATCAGCTCGCTTTCGCGCAGCTTGCCGAGGACGAAATTGCGCCGGTCCAGCGCACGCTCGGGAGCGCGTCGCGGATCGTAATAGGACGGCCCCTTGACCAGGCCGATCAGCAAGGCCATTTGCTCCGGGGTCAACGCATCCAGTTCGCGACCGAACCAGAATTCCGCGCCAGAGGCCACGCCATGCACCGCCTGGTTACCGCGCTGGCCCAGGTACACCTGGTTCAGATAGGCCTCCAGAATGGTGCGCTTGTCGTAGCGTGCTTCGATGATCAGCGCGTACAGGATCTCGTTGAACTTACGGGCGAGCGTCTGTTCCTTGCCGATGCCGAGCAGACCACTGCGCGCGAGCTGCTGGGTCAAAGTACTGGCCCCCTGCCGACTCTTGCCGCCGGAACGCACCATGACCCAGGCCGCACGCACCATGCTGCTGAGATCGATGCCGTGGTGAGAGTTGAAATCGCGGTCTTCCACCGCCTGCAAACCGGTGACCAGCAACTCGGGCACTTCCTCCACCCGCACCAAACGCCGTTCTTCCTGTTTCTGCCCGTACAAGGTGGCGATGCGCGCCGGATCCAGGCGCGCGGCGTTGAGCGAGGCACGCGTCTGCAGATCGCGTAGCAGCGTCACGCGACCACCGGCCAGCGCGACCTCCATCCGCCGTGGCGGCACCCGGCCATCGACATCGATATAGCCGCGACTGGCGATCAAGAAGCGCACCCCGTCCTGCTGATAGGTGCCCGGACGGGTGGCGCCGGCATCGGGACGATAGCTGGCCGCATCCAGTTCGGTCTTCAGGGTTTGCGCATCCATCGCCGCATCCGGGGTCAGCACCAGCGGGCGCGCATAGACCCGGGTGGGAATCTGCCAGCGCAGTTCACCGAAGCGTTGCGTGACCTGCTTGTTCAGATACGCCGTATAGGGGATCAGGAACCCCAGCGCCAATGCGACAGCGGCCAGCCCCCAGGTGAGCAAGCGCCGACGCCAGAGCGCCGCAGGGCTATCGTGATCGTCGTGCTGAGCGTCGGTATCGTGGTCGTCGTAGCGTCGTGGCACGGGGATGCGAGAATGTAAATTCCGCCGAGTCTAGCGCAGCCCAGCAGGTCGCGCGGCACGATGGCCTCTTCGTTTAGTTTGGAGTAGTAACGGATGTCGATGTCCTGGGCGAACGCACGCTACGCCCTGAACCGCCTGAGCGGGCTGTTGCGGCGCGGCCTGACAAGCCTGCGCACACGTGGCTGGCGCAGCACCTTGCAGCGGCTGCGCGTGCATGCGCACCCCCTGCCGCCAGCGCATCGCGCGCTGTACACGGTGATACCAGCGCCATTCGCACCGTTCGCGCTGCCATACAGCCCGACACCGGTGGCGAGCATTGTCATCCCGGTCTACAACCACGTGGCGCATACTCTCGCCTGCCTGCGCGCACTGGCCGCACATCCGCCCAGCGTGCCCTGCGAGATTCTGGTCGTCGACGACGGCAGCGGCGACGAGACCGCGCAATGGCTGGTCCAGTTGCCCGGGCTGCGCTACCACGTGCGCGAACGCAACGGCGGCTTCATCGCCACCTGCAACGACGGTGCGGCCCACGCCCAGGGACGCTATCTGGTGTTCCTCAACAACGACACGGTGCCACAACCGGGTTGGCTGGATGCGCTGCTGGAAACCTTCGCGCAGGTCCCGCAAGCTGGCCTGGTCAGCGCACAATTGCTGTATCCCGATGGGCGTCTGCAGGATGCCGGCGGTGTCGTGTTCGCCGACGGCAGCGCCTGGAGCTATGGCCGCTTCGAATCCCCGGACGACCCACGCTACGCCTATCTGCGCGAGGTCGATTACGGCAGCGGCGCGGCACTGGCGATCGAGCGCACGTTGTTCATGGAACTCGGCGGCTTCGACACCCGCTACATGCCGGCGTATTACGAAGACACCGACCTCGCCTTCGCGGTCCGTGCCAGCGGACGCCGCACCCTGCTGCAACCGGCAAGCCGGGTCGTGCACGACGAGGGCACCAGCAACGGCACCGACACCAACACGGGCATCAAAGCCTACCAGGTGCGCAACCGCGCGATCTTCGCCGCCAAGTGGGCCGCAGCGCTGCAACGGCAACTCTCCCCCGGCGAACTGCCGACGCCGGCGCGGCTGCACCGACACCAACGCCAGGTGCTGATCGTCGACGAGGCACTGCCACAGCCGGATCGCGATTCGGCCTCGTTGCGCCAACTCAATCTGATCCGCCTGTTGTTGCAACACGGCGCGCACGTGGTCTTCGTCCCCAGCAGCCGCACCTATGCCAGCCGCTACAGCGAAGCGCTGCAACGGCTCGGTGTCGAAGTGTGGTACGCGCCGTACCTGAAAAACATGACGGCTTTCCTGCAGCAACACGGCCCCCGTTTCCATAGCGTACTGCTGGTGCGCCATCACCTCGCGCACGCCTGCTTGCCGCTGCTGCGCCGCTTCGCGCCGCAAGCGCGACGGCTGTTCGACACCGTGGACCTGCATTACCTACGCGAGCGCCGCGGCGCCGAACTGAACGGCGATGCGCGCTTGCTGCGCGAGGCCGAACGCACCCGCGCGCGCGAGCTGGAAGTGATGGCGCAGGTGGACGTCACTATCCTGGTCAGTGCCGTCGAACGCGAACAGTTGCAACGCGAAGCGCCACAGGTCCGGACCGCGCTGATCTCCAACCTGCACGACGTCGCCGGCCCCGGCCTGCCATGGGCGCAGCGCCGCGACCTGGTGTTCGTCGGCGGCTTCCGCCACGCGCCCAACGTGGATGCGGTGCGTTGGTTTCTGCAGGACGTGTTTCCGCTGTTGCGGGCGCGCCTGCCACAAGTACGTTTTCACTGCATCGGCGCGGACATCCCAGAGGATCTGCGCAGCCTCGGCAAGGCCAGCGCGGGTGTGGAACTGCTCGGTCACGTGCCGGACATCGCCGCCTACATGGACGGCATGCGCATCGCGGTGGCACCGCTGCGCTTCGGTGCCGGCGTCAAGGGCAAGATCAATCTGAGCATGGCCCACGGCCAGCCGGTGGTCGCCACTACCTGCGCCGTGGAGGGCATGCATCTGCGCAATGGGCAGGATGTCCTGATCGCCGACGACGCGGCGCACTTCGCCGACGCCATCGCACAGCTCTACACCGATGCAACGCTGTGGCAGACGCTGGCCGACAATGGCCTGCGCAATATCGCCACGCATTTCTCGCTGGATGCCGCGCGCGAGACGGTGCGCGAGGTGTTTCTCGACTGAGGAATCAGCAAGGCTGGCACTAGCGCTGTGGAAACACGCTGCGTAGCCGCCGCTGGAACGCAACCAGTTCCGGCGTGTCCGGATCGATCGCACGGGCGTGCCGCAGTGCCTCGTAGGCGAATGCAGCATCGCCGCTGCTGAGACGTTCATCGCCGAGCGCGAGCCAGCGCTGCGCCAGACGCCGCCGCGCCGTCGCCACGCCCGCGCCATTGGGCGCCAACGTGCGCCAGGCGTCGTAGCACGCACTCGCCGCCAGCACACGATTACCGCGCAAGGCATCGTCGAAGCACTGCCGCAACATCACCGACACCCGTTGCTCGGCCGCACGCACCCGCGCATCGCGCGGCGCCAGCAGCTGCGCCGCCCGCAAGGTGTCGTAGGCACTGGCTCCCGGCGGTGTCAGCCAATCGCCCCGCGCCTGCGCCGCCTGCAGATCGGCCAGCACGCGTTGCAGGCGACGATTGCGTTCGGTCGAGGACAAGCGCGTGGCCTGCGTCTGCAACGCCCGCCGCAACGCTTGCCGCGCATCGATCAGCGCAGGATTGTCCTGCACCAGCGCTTCGCCCTTGCGCAGGGCGCGCTCGGCCTCGGCGAAACGAAAATCGGCAGCGGCATGGGTGGCCTGCGCCGCATAGGCCGCGGCGACCCGCTCGATCCCATCGCGCGCCCCAGCGGCATCCGGCACCGCCGCACGCCAGCGCGCGAAGGCGCGTGCCGCCGCATCCAGACGTTGCCTGCGCAGCGCTTGTTCGGCGTCGCGTTGCAGGGTGTCCAGCGCCTGGCTCAACGCCGCCTCCGTCTCCGGCAGCTCCACGTGGCCGGGATCGTAAGCACGGACGTGCTCCACCATTGCCGCGGCGGCGGCCAGATCGCCACGCGCCAACGCGTCACGGGCACGCTGCAACAGTTCCGACAGCGCATCCTCGCGCCCCTCCAGGGCGTCGGTACGCTCGGGCGCGAACGCCAGCACGCGTTGGTACAACGGCAGAGCCGCATCCGGCCCGTCGTCCAGGCGGCCATCGCGGCGCGCTTGTGCCGCCTGTTGCAACAGATGCGCGATTCCGGCATGCGCGGCTTCGCGTGCATGCAATGCCGCCGCGATGCGATCGGCATCGGCGCGTGGCACTTGCAGTTCGCGCGCCAGCGCCAGCGCCGTGCGCGCCTGCGCATAACGGCCAGTCGCCAACGCCGCGCGCGCCTGGCCCAAGGCCGCTTGTCCCGTCGCGGCCAACCCGTTGCGCGCCTGCATGCGGTCGCTGTCCAGCGCCAGCGCGGCCTCGAAGCGTTCGCGCGCACCACTGCCATCGGGCGCTGTCAGCCGACCCGCGTGCAGTGCGGCACGGCCCTGGTCGAGCAATTGCTGGATCCGCGTCTCCGGCCAGATCAGGTCGGCGAGCGGGCGCCGGAACACCACCAACGCCGCAGCCGCCAACAGCAGCAACGCCAGCGCCAAACGCCAGACGCGGCGATCACGCCACAGCGGCACCGAGCGCCACCTGCGTGGGGATCCCTCTCTGCGCTGATCTGGCGACATATTCACCGCACAAGCTTAGCGCTGCATTGATGAGCAATGCCGAATACATGCCGCTGCACCCACGCAGCGGCCGCGTCGACGAGACAAGCGGAATCGACGCTGACTGACCCATGACGCCAAGCGCTCAGCCAAGCCGCCGCGCCTCGTGCACGCCTGGCAGTGCGTCGAGCTTACCGAGCAGAGTAGACAATTGCCCGTAATCGCCGACCTTCAGCCGCAAACGCACTTGCGCGCGTCCGCTGTCGCGCAGGTTGTCGCTGTTGATCTCCAGCACGTGCGCCTCTTCTTGCGCGATCAGATTGGCGATGTCCTTGAGCAGCCAGCGCCGATCCACTGCCCGCACCAGCACATCGACCTCGTAACCACCGCCGGCTTGCCCCCATTCCACCGGCAACACCCGCTGCGGATGGCTGGCGGCCAAGCGCGCGAACGCGGCGCAATCGCTGCGATGCACGGTGACGCCACGGGTCCTGGTCAAATAGCCAACGATCGGCTCGCCGGCCACCGGCTGGCAACAGCGCGCCAGTTGCACCAACAGATTGCCCACGCCTTGCACCGTGAACTTGGACTTGCCCAAATCAGTGCGTCGCGCGGTCGGCCTTGGCAAGGCCGGCGCAGACGGTTGCGCCGCCGCGCGCTCGGCCTCGTGCAGGGCGCGCCCGACCTGGCTGGGGCCGACATCGCCCAACGCCACCTGGATATAAAGCTCCTCCACGCTATCGGCATGGAATTTCTTGGCCGCCGGCAGCAGATCGGCATGTTGCAGCCCAAGGCGCTTGAGTTCGCGCTCCAGCAACTCCTTGCCGGCCTGCACGTTGCGCGCACGATCAAGCTTATGGAACCAGGCGCGCACCTTATCGCGCGAACGCCCGCTGGCCAGGTAGCCATGCGCCGGCAACAACCAGTCACGACGCGGCTCGGCCTCCTTGCCGGTCAATATCTCGACCCGGTCGCCGCTGCGCAGCTTGTGGGTCAACGGCACGATGCGAGCATTGACCTTGGCGCCACGGCAGCGATGCCCGACCATGGTGTGCACGTGATAGGCGAAATCCAGCGGGGTCGCGCCCTGTGGAAGATCGATCACTTCGCCCATCGGGGTCAGCGCGTAGACCCGGTCCTCGACCAGCTCGGCATCGAGTGCGCCGGCCAGCCCGCCCTGCTCGCCGTCCTGCGATTGCTCCAGCAACTGCCGCATCCAGGTGATTTTGCGGTCGAACGCCTTTTCCGCGCCCTTGCCGCCCTCTTTGTATTTCCAGTGCGCGGCGACGCCCAGTTCGGCTTGCGCATGCATCTCGTGGGTACGGATCTGCACCTCGATCGTGCGCCCTTCCGGGCCGACCACGGCTGTGTGCAGCGAACGATAATCGTTGGCCTTGGGCCGGGCGATGTAGTCGTCGAACTCGCTGGGCACCGGCGCCCACAGCGCATGCACCACACCCAGCGCCGCGTAGCAGGCGGCGACATCGTCGACCATCACCCGCACCGCGCGCAGGTCGTAGAGTTGATCGAAAGCCAGGCGCTTCTTCTGCATCTTCCGCCAGATGCTGTAAATGTGCTTGGGCCGGCCGCTGATCTCCGCGCGCAGCCCCTGCGCGGCGAGCGCCTTGGACAAGGCCTTCTTGACCGCTTCGATATAGCGTTCGCGCGCCAGCCGACTTTCGTCCACCTCGCGTGCGATACGCCGGTAGGTGTCCGATTCCAAGTAGCGGAATGCAAGATCCTCCAGCTCCCATTTCAGTTGCCAGATGCCCAGCCGGTTGGCCAGCGGCGCATGGATATCGCGGGTCAGTTGCGCCAGCGCGCGACGCTGCTCTTCGCCCGCCTTGTCGGCCACACGCATCTGCGCCAACTGCCGCGCCAGCAGGATCGGTACCACGCGCAAGTCCTGCACGATCGACAGCAGCAGCCGACGCAGTCCCTCGCTGTTGCGTCCCGCCTCGCGTCCGGCGTGCAACGCCCAAACCTGGTCGGCAGCATCCTGGGCGTCCAGCAGACCGGCCACCGCCTGCGCACGCGCCGTCGGTGCGACCGGCAAGTGCGGCAATTGCCCGCGCAGCGCCGGCACGTCGAACAAGAGCGCGGCCAACAACGCCGCCTCGTCCGCCGAGAGCAACGCCAACGCATCCAGGGTATCGGCCAGCACCGGCCAGGGCAGTCGCGGCAGCGGCTCGGAATGCGCCTGCCAGGCTTGCAGCAACGCCTGGCGCAAGGCGGGCGCCAAGGTCGCCGCAGCCGGGCGCTGCAGCAATGCGTCCAGACCGGTGTGAGGTGAGTGATTCAAGGCCGGGCGGGAGATGAGCAGACGATGCTATCTACACTAGCGCGCTTGTCCGTGTTCTCACAATTGCACCCTGCCAAGCGCGCGCCCACATCCGCAGCCTATACGTACCGCAATCTCACTGTGACCGGCTTGCGACTTGAGCCATTCTCACGAAAATTTTACATGCCAGGCAGCGAGGGAAGCCTATCCTCGGAACGGCGTCGCCGCCTTCAATGAGCGCATCAGCATCTACTCGTGCACACGCTCTGACCGGCTACGCCTCCCCGACCAACCCAATAGGAACTCTGCCATGAAAAAGTGGAACAAGCCGGTGATTCGCGAGATCTGTGTCGGCGCGGAAATCAACTGCTACGCCTCCGGCGAGCTCTGAGCCCGCGCACCCTCCCTTCCCGACACCGAGCGCGACCGGCCAAGCGCCAGACACGGAGACCGGATGCACCTCATCGTATTGGGATCGGCGGCAGGTGGAGGGCATCCGCAATGGAACTGCCACACGCCGGCAAGTCAACGCGCGTGGCAGCAACATGCCGGTGCCCTACGCCGTACCCAGGCCAGCATCGCGGTCAGCACCGACCGTCAGCGCTGGCTGTTGATCAATGCTTCGCCCGATTTCCGCCAGCAAGTGCTGGCCACACCGGCGCTGTGGCCGCAGCGCGATCTGCGCCATTCGCCGATTGAGGCGGTCCTGCTGACCAGTGGCGAGATCGACCACATCGCGGGCTTGTTGTCGATGCGCGAAAGCCAGCGTTTCGACCTCTACGCCAGCGGACGCGTGCTGGATCTGCTCGCGCAGAATCCTGTGTTCGACGCACTGCATCCGGCCTACGTGCAACGCCACGCCTTCGCGTTGAACACGCCACTGTCATTACTGGGCCTGCAGGTGACGCCGTTCGCGGTGCCGGGCAAGGTTCCACTGTTCATGGAATGCCGCCACAACGGCGATCTAGCCGGTTCGGCAGAGGAAACCCTGGGCCTGACCATCGACGATGGCCGCCACCGCCTGCATTACATTCCCGGTTGCGCGAGGATGACCGACGCGCTGCGCGCACATCTGCGCGGCGCGGAACTGGTGTTCTTCGACGGCACCCTTTGGCGCGACGACGAACTTGTGCAACTCGGCGTCAGCGCCAAGACCGGCCAGCGCATGGGCCATCTGAGCATCGACGGCGAGGCTGGCACCTTGCGTGCGTTCGCCGACCTGGACGTGACGCGCAAGATCTTCATCCACATCAACACCACCAACCCGATCCTCGATGCCGGCTCGGCCGAGCGTGCCACGGTGGCCGCGCACGGTTGGGAAGTGGCCCACGATGGCATGGAGATCGCCCTATGACCATGCACTGTCTGGAAACGTAAATCCATGAGCACATTGCTGAGTCCCGACCAACTCGAGGCGGAGCTACGTGCAATCGGCGCGCGCCTGTACCACGACCAACACCCGTTCCACGCACTGCTGCACAGCGGGCGACTGGATCGCGGCCAGGTCCAGGCCTGGGCACTCAACCGCTACGAATACCAGCGCTGCATTCCACTCAAGGACGCAGCGATTCTGGCGCGGATGGACGACCCGGCGTTGCGGCGGATCTGGCGTCAGCGCATCGTCGACCACGACGGCAGTACCGAGGGCGAAGGCGGCATCGCCCGCTGGTTGTACCTGACCGATGCACTTGGCCTGGACCGCGATCTGGTCCAATCCGGACGCGCGCTGCTGCCCGGCACCCGCTTCGCCGTGCAAGCGTATCTGCATTTCGTGCGCGAAAAGAGCCTGCTGGAGGCCATCGCCTCCTCGCTGACCGAACTGTTCGCGCCGGGCATCATCGGTCGGCGCGTCGCCGGCATGCTGCAACACTACGATTTCGTCTCGCGCGAGGCGCTGGCGTACTTCGAGCATCGGCTGCACGAAGCGCCGCGCGATTCCGACTTCGCCCTGGACTACGTCAAGCGCAACGCCGATACGCCAGAGAAACAACACATGGTCAAGGAGGCGCTGCGCTTCAAGTGCGGCGTGCTGTGGTCGCAACTGGATGCCCTGCACTTGGCCTACGTGCAGCCCGGCATCGCCTGGCCGGACGCCTTCGCCCCGGCAGTGCGGACACAGGCGGTGGCATGAACACGGCAATGCCGAACAGCCAGCCACGGCTCGCCCCCGGAGTGCGCCTGCAGCACGACAAGATCCGTACGCAATGGGTGCTACTGGCACCGGAGCGGGTGATCGAGTTGGATGAGCTCGCCCATGCGATCGTGTCGCGCTGCGATGGCGAACGCCCGCTGGCGGCAATCGCCGCCGAACTGGCCGACGCGTTCGACGCCGACGCGGACGAAGTCGAGCGCGATGTGTGCGAACTGATCCAACAGTTGCACGACAAGCGTCTGCTGCGCCTATGAATGCCCGAGTGCCGCCGCCGCTGTCGATCCTGCTGGAGCTGACCCATCGCTGCCCACTGGCCTGCCCGTATTGCTCCAATCCAATCGCACTGGCGAGCCTGCGTGAGGAAATGGAGACCACCGGCTGGCGCTCGGCGCTGGAGCAGGCCGCCGCGATGGGCGTGCTGCAAGCACACTTCTCCGGCGGCGAACCGATGTTGCGCAAGGACCTGCCCGAATTGGTCGCGCATGCGCGCGCACTGGGCCTGTACAGTAACCTGATCACCTCCGGCGTGGCCGGCGGCGCGCCGATACTGACGCAGTTGGCCGAGGCCGGGCTGGAACACGTGCAACTGAGTATCCAGGACGCCGATGCCGCTGGTGCCGATCGCATCGCGGGCTATCGCGACAGCCTGGCGAAGAAGCGCGCGTTCGCCGGCGCGGTCCGCACACTCGGCCTGCCGCTGACGATCAATGCGGTGATCCACCGCCACAATGCCGAGCGAGTGCCGGCGATGATCGCCCTGGCGCTGGAACTGGATGCCGAACGCCTGGAAGTGGCGCACACCCAATACTACGGCTGGGGCCTGCGCAACCGCGCGGCGCTGCTGCCAAGCCGCGCGCAGATCGAGACCACCGTGGCCGTGGTGAATGCCGCGCGCGAACAGTTGCAAGATCGCCTGCACATCGATTTCGTCAGTCCCGACTATTACGCCCACCGACCCAAGGCGTGCATGGGCGGCTGGGGCCAACGCTTCGTCAACATTTCCCCGCGCGGCGACGTGCTGCCCTGTCACGCCGCCGAGACCCTGCCGGACATGGTGTTCGAGAACCTGCGCACGCGGCCGCTGGCGGCGATCTGGGAAGACGGCGAGGCGTTCGTGCGCTTCCGCGGCAGCGCCTGGATGCCGCGGGTGTGCCAGGACTGTCCGAAGCGCGAGATCGACTGGGGCGGCTGCCGTTGCCAGGCGCTGGCGCTGAGCGGCAACGCCGCCACCTTGGACCCGGTCTGCGAGCGCGCGCCAGAACATGCGCACCTGCAAGCATTGACGCAACGCGAAGCAAGCGCGCCAGCGCCGGCTTTCGTCTACCGGCGCCCGCCGCGCAGCACATCCGCCACCGCTACGCCCATCGGCGACTGAGCGCAGACCCAATCTCAACCAGGCCGCTATCGGCCGCGCTAGCGCCCGCATCATGACTTGCGAATACACTACGGCGCATTCCACCGCTGGATTTCCGCCATGTCCCTCGCGCGCCTCACTCCTCTGATCCTGTGCGCGGCGCTCGCCGTGTCCGCCGCCCCAGCGTGTGCTCAGCAACACGTCTCCGACGACCTGCAAACGCAGATGTCGCCGCAGGCGTTCAAGGCCGCCGGCCTGGACAAACTTTCGCCACAGGAATTGGCCGCACTGAACGCTTGGTTGCAAGGCAAGGTCGCCCAGGAAACCGCCGTTGCGCTAGAAAACGCCAAGGAAGAAGGCCGCCGCGACGTGATTTCCAACAATCGCGGTTTTTTCGATTTCGGCAGCAAAGACCCCATCGAAAGCACCCTGGTCGGCGAATTCACTGGCTTCGCCAAAGGGCGTCATTACCTACTGGCCAACGGGCAGGAGTGGGAGCAGACCGAACCGGCCAGCCTGCCCGGCGTGCGCCGCAGCGCGCCAAAGGTGAAAATCCTCCCGGGCATCATGGGCGTGTGGTATCTGCAAATCGATAGTTACAACACCCGCGCCAAAGTCCGCCGGATAAAATAGGAACGCGTACCGTGCACCTGCCCTCCGTGCCAGGCTTGGCTCACGCCTCGCACAGCCTGACCGATGCACTGCGTCGGCGGATACGCGCCAGCGACGTGTGGTTCATCGCACTCGCGCTGCTGGTCGGGCTGATCGCTGGCCTGCTGACCCTGCTACAGAGCAGCCTGGCCCACAGCGCGCAGGCATGGCTGTACGGCCTGGATGCCGATGCGCGGCTCAGTGCGGTGCCGGAACTGAGCACGAGCCAGTTGCTGGTGCTGCCGCTGGGCGGGCTGGTCGTCGGCCTGTTGGGGATGGCCGCGCGCGCGCGCAAACGTCAGTTGATCGACGCCGTGGAGGCCAACGCACTGTACGGCGGACGCATGTCGATGCGCGACAACCTGATCGTCTCCGCGCAAACACTGCTGTCCAACGGCTGTGGCGCATCGGTCGGCCTGGAAGCGGCATACACGCAGATGGGCGCCGGCTCCGGCTCGCACCTTGGCCGCATCCTGCGCCTGCGCCGCGCCGACATCCGTACCCTGGTCGGTGCCGGGGCCGGTGCGGCCATCGCCGCAGCATTCGGCGCACCGCTGGCAGGCGCGTTCTATGCGTTCGAGATCGTGATCGGCGCGTACTCCCCATCGGCGCTGGCGCCGGTGGCGGTGGCCTCGCTTGGCGCGGTATTCGTGGCCCAGGCCAGCGGAACACAGCCGTACCTGTTGCCAGCCTCGGCGGCAGCGGCGCTGGAGGCCAGCGACTATGCGCTCTATGCACTGTTGGGCGTGCTGTGCGCGCTGCTGGCGGTGGCGGTGATGCGCCTGATCGCCGCGATCGAGCAAACGATCAACCGTAGCCGGCTGCCGCGCTGGGCGCGGCCGATGGTCGGTGGCACGCTGCTGATCCCATTGGCGATGATCACCCCACAGGTGTTGTCGTCCGGCCATGGGGCCCTGCATTTGGATCTGACCAGCCCGACCTCGCTACGCTGGTTGGGCGTGCTGTTGCTGCTCAAATGTCTGGGATCGGGCATCTCGCTCGGTTTCGGTTTCCGTGGCGGCCTGTTCTTCGCCTCGCTGTTCATTGGATCGCTGATCGGCGGTTTGTACGCTGGGGTGTTGAACCTGGGCAGCGGCATGGCGCTGGTCGACGGTACCGCCGCCTCGCTGGCGGGCATGGCCGCCATGGCCGCTGCGGTGGTCGGCGCGCCGATGACGATGGCCATGCTGGTCCTGGAAGGGACGCATGATTTCGTCCTGGCCAGCGCGGTGATGGTCGCGGTTTTGGTCGCCAATACCATCGTGCGGCAAATCTTCGGTTACTCGTTCTCCACCTGGCGCCTGCACCTGCGCGGGGAGACGATCAAGAGCGCGCGCGACGTGGGCTGGGTGAAGCATTTGAACGCCGGACGCATGATGCGCAAGGACGTGCACCCGTTCGCCGCCACCACCACAGTGGCGCAGTTCCGCCGCCGCTTCCCGCTAGGATCGGTAACCCGGGTCATACTGGAGAACGAGGACGGCCACTACGCCGGACTGGTGACCCTGGCCGCCGTCTATGCCGACGGCGCGAACGCCGAGGCGGCGATCGTCGACTATGCCGGCAACCGCGACGTCGCCCTGCGCCTCGACACCGACGTGGTCACCGCGATGCGTCAGTTCGACCTGACCCAGAGCGACGAACTGGCGGTGGTCGACGAACAAGGCAAAGTGCTGGGCGTGCTGAGCGAAAGCTTCGTGCGCAAACGCTACGCCGAAGAACTGGACAAGCGCCAGCGCGAACTGATGGGCGAGCGGGTGGACGACGAGTAAGCGTCACTGACAAAGGCGACTGCCTCGCCGCCGGACGGAGGTGGACAGTACTCGGCGCCCCTCGCCGCGGTTCCTGCAGGCTGCCCGCCCCCGTCCGGCAGCGGCTGGCGAGGTTTTGTGAGCCACTCTAAGCACAGCCAACAAAAGCATGGCGCGGCAATCACCCGCCTCAGCGCAAGGCCGCCACGCGCTGCGCCAGCTTCTTGGCCGAAATACCGGACTTGGCGCCCAGCTCCTGCGCAAACACGGAGACCCGCAATTCTTCCAGATCCCAGCGCAGCGCCTGCCACTGCGGATCGTCACGCTGCCCCACTGCAACCGCTTCCGCCAGGGCATCGACGAAGGGCTTGAGTTCCAGCATCCGCGCCTGGTCGCGCGCCGGATCGCGCTTGGCACGTTCGGCGCGCAGCAGCATCGCACGCAGATAGCGTGGAAATTGCGCCAGCGCGTGAGCGGGCGTCTCGCGCAGGAACCCCGGTGGCATCAGTGCCGCCAGTTGCCCCCGCATGTCGTCCAGGTTGCCGCTGGCCCAGCCCATCAGCGGCGACTCCAACTGCGGTTTCAATTCCGCTGCCGCGCTCATGATCGCCTCGGCCAGCTTCAGCCGTTCCATCGCTTCGCCAAATAGCTGCTTGGCGACGGCGTCGCGACGCTGGGCGAACCTGTCGGCATCGCGAATCGTGTCCAGCCCCTGCTCCAACAGTGCGTTCAACGCCGCATCCACCAGATCCCCACGCAGCCGTTCCTGCGATTCGATGGCCGCGTACAGCAAGCCGGTCTTGGGCGACACCGGCAATTGCTTGCGCGCCTGTTTGAGCTTGTCGTTCAGGGCGATTTCCAGCAACCGCCGCACGCCGCGCGGGTGCATCGCCTCGGCCTGGGCGCGGTCGGCGAAAATACGCAAGGCCACGCTATCGCCCTCGTCCACCAGGGCCGGATAGGCCGGCACGCCAGCTTCGCCCGGCACCTGCGGCGGGATCGGCGCAAGCGGAAACTCGCGCAGCCCAGTCGCTGCCATTTCGCGACCGGCACGCGCCGCGAAGGCGCGACCGGCAAGGTCGCCGAAGCGCAGCCGCAACGCATCCAGATCGCGCGATTCAGCCAACACCTTGCCGGCCTCGTCGCGCAAGCGCAGATTCATGCGCAGATGCGGTTCCAGCGCGCTTTCGTCAAAGTCCAGGGGGCTCAGCGGCACGCCTGTCGCGCGCTGCAGAAACCGCGCCAGTTCACCGCGCAGGTCATCGGCACTGGGCTGCGCGAACGCCTCGTGGAAGGCCCGCGCAAAATCCGGTGCGGGAACATAATTGCGTCGCAGCGCCTTGGGCAAGCTGCGAATCAGCGCAGCGGCTTTGTCGGCGACGAAGCCCGGCGCCAGCCAGGATAGCCGTGCCGGGTCCAGCGCGTTGAGCAGATGCACCGGCACCTCCAACGTCACGCCATCGTCGGCAGCGCCCGGCTCGAAACGGTAATGCAGCGCCAACCGCGCATCGCCCAGGGCGAAATACTTGGGATAGCGGTCGGCTTCGCTGCCCTCACCCGGCAACAAATCGACCAAGGACCAGTGCAGCGCGCGCCGCTGTTCGGGCGACAACGCGCTCCACCAGGTATCCAGTCCCGTGGCGGAATGAATTTCGACCGGAATCCGGTCCAGATACCAACGCGCCTGCCAATCCTCGTCGGCCACGATGCCGGCACGCCGCAGCTTGGCTTCCTCTTCGTGCGCCTGCGCCAACACCTTTTGATTATCCACGACGAAACTTGCACGGGTATTGATCTCGCCCGGCACCAGTGCCTGACGCACGAACAACTCGTGCGCAGCCGACGGATCGATGCGGCCGTAGTGCACCGGCTTCTTCGGTGCCAGCACCAGCCCGAACAGGCTGATCTGCTCGGAGGCCAGCACCTGACCTTGCGCACGCGACCAGTGCGGATCGAAATGCTTGCGCGCCAGCAGGTGCGGCACCTCGGCGATGACCCAGTCCGGTTCGATCGCCGCATTGGTCAGGCCCCAAATCTTCTGCGTGTCGAGCAGAGTCGCCGGCAGCACCCAAGGCGGCGGTTTGCGCGCCAACGTCGAGCCGGGAAACAGCAGGAAACGCCGCTGCCGGGGCGCTAGAAAATCGCCTTTCTCGGTGCGGTGACCGACCTGGGTCGGCAGTCCGGCGAGCAATGCGCGATGCAGCGACTGGTAGGCTGCGGCGCGCACGCGCTCGCTGGCGCGCGGCGTCTCGGCATCTGCAATCGGTGCGGCCAGGCGGGCGTCGCTCAGCGTGGATGCGAGCGCCTGCGCCGCGCCGCGTCCCTCGCGCGCCAGCCGCGCGGCACGGTGCAGTTGTCCACGGCTCATGCGCGCGGCGGTTTCCGCATCGCGCGCCGGTGACGGCGCGGCAGCCGCGGCCAACAACGGTTGCAGCGACGCAGACGCCGCTTCCTCGCTCCAGCCCAGCTCGGCGCACAGCAGGTGCAACTGACGATGCAACTCGCGCCACTCGCGCATGCGCAGGAACCCGAGGAAATGCCGTGCGCACCAGTCGCGCAGTTTGGACTGGGTGAGTTCCTCGTGCGCTTGGCGGTAAGCCTCCCACAGACGCAGGATGCCGACGAACTCCGAACGCGCATCGGCGAATTTGGCATGCGCGTTGTCCGCCGCTTCGCGCGCTTCCGGCGGTCGCTCGCGCGGGTCCTGGATGCCCAGGAACGCGGCGATCACCAGCATCGGCCGCAGACAACCATGCTGCTGCGCGGCCACCAGCATCCGCGCCAGTTTCACGTCCACCGGCAACCGCGCCATCTTGCGGCCAATCTCGGTGAGCTTGCGCGCGCCGTGGCGGTCGGGTTCGCCGACCGCACCCAGTTCCACCAGTTGCTGCCAGCCGTCGGCGACGGCGCGTTCGTCCGGCGGCTCCAGGAACGGGAAATCTTCCATGCGCCCCAGCCCCAATTGCAGCATGCGCAGGATCACCCCGGCCAGGCTGGAACGGCGAATCTCCGGATCGGTGAACGCAGGCCGGGCCTGGAAATCGGTCTCGGCGTACAGGCGGTAGCAGATACCCTGGGCGATGCGTCCGCAACGGCCCTTGCGCTGGTTGGCGCTGGCTTGCGAGATTGGTTCGATGTGCAGCCGATCCAGCTTCTGTCGTGGACTATAGCGCTTGACCCGCGCATCGCCAGGATCGACCACGTAGCGGATCCGCGGCACGGTCAGCGAAGTCTCGGCCACGTTGGTGGTCAACACCAGGCGACGTCGTGAGCCGGGATTGAACACTCGGTCTTGATCGCTGGCCGACAGCCGCGCGTACAACGGCAATACCTCGGTTTCGCGATATTTGCGCCGTTCCAGCACCTGGTGCGCATCGCGAATCTCGCGTTCGCCGGGCAGAAATACCAGCACATCGCCGCGCGGGTCCAACCGAGTGATTTCGTCCAACGCCGCCACGATCGCCTCGTTGACCGTGCGCTCGCCGGCGTTATCGCCACTGCTATCGTCCTGGCCGCTTTCACCTTGCAGCGGCCGATAGCGCACCTCCACCGGATAGGTGCGGCCCTCCACGCTGATCACCGGCGCATCGTCGAAGTGCGTGGCGAAACGCGCGGTGTCGATCGTGGCGGAGGTGACGATGACTTTCAGTTCCGGGCGTTTGCGCAGCAATTGCTTCAGATAACCGAGCAGGAAATCGATATTGAGGCTGCGCTCGTGCGCCTCGTCGACGATGATCGTGTCGTAGTTGGACAGCCAGCGGTCGCTGGCGATCTCGGCCAGCAGGATGCCATCGGTCATGAACTTGATCCGGGTCTGCTCGCCGATCCGATCATTGAAGCGCACCTGGAAACCAACCATGTCACCCACCGGGGTGTGCAATTCCTCGGCCACCCGGGCGGCCACCGCGCGCGCGGCGATGCGCCGTGGCTGGGTGCAGCCGATCATGCCGGCGGCACCGCGACCGGCCAGAAGACACAACTTCGGCAACTGCGTGGTTTTGCCCGAGCCAGTCTCGCCAGCGATCACCACCACCTGATGCGCGCGGATCAACGCGACGATCCGCTCTGCCTCGCGCGCGATTGGCAATTGCGGATCCAGCACGATGGCCGGCTGCGCGGATGCCCGCGCAGCGCAGCGCGTGCGCGACACATCCAGCGCCTGTTCGAACGCGGTTTCCAGCGCGGCATTGCCAGGCGCGGCCTGCCAGCGCGACCATAGGCCGAGCAGGCGGCCACGGTCGCGGGTCAGCGCACCGTCGATCGCCGCACGGCGCTCGCGCAGGTGTGCGGCCAGAGGATGTTTTTCGATAGCGTTCATCAATCCGATGCCATTGAACGTTGAATCAGCGCACATGCTTTAGTCTGTCTATTGTGACGCCATCTCGTCCGTAACCCTCATAAGGATCCCACCATGGCCAAGCCCAAGACCCCCGACAAGATCAAGCACTCGACCAAGACCACGACAGGCCAACCGCTGGCAACCCTGGCGCCATCGGCGCCCAACATCGATATCGGGATCGGCGGCGGCGATCGCAAGAAGATCGCCGAGGGCCTGTCGCATTTCATGGCCGATGCCTTCACGCTGTACCTGAAGACCCACAACTTCCACTGGAATGTGACCGGGCCGATGTTCAATTCGCTGCACTTGATGTTCGAGACCCAGTACACCGAGCAGTGGGCGGCGCTGGACAACGTCGCCGAACGCATCCGTGCGCTGGGCTTCAACGCCCCGGGCTCGTACAAGGAGTACGCCGCGCTGACCTCGATCCCGGAAGAAGCAGGACTCAGCGACAGCGCCGACTGGCGCGAGATGGTGCGCCAACTGGTGGTCGGCAACGAAGCGGTATGCCGCACCGCGCGCAAGGCGCTCAAGACCGCCGACAACGCTGGCGACGACCCGTCGGTGGATATGCTGACGCAACGCCTGCAAACCCACGAAAAATACGCCTGGATGCTGCGCTCGCTGCTGCAATAAACCGCACACGGCCACGTCTGCCAGACAGGCGTGGCCGCGCAGGAATTCACCACGCTGCGTTCGCTTGACGCCGAGGTTGCCGGCGACCGTGGGGTGTTGCCGCTGCTGATCGCGACGGCGCTGACCCCGCAATGACTGACCCACGGCCGATCACTGCGACCCGACGACGCGACGCAGCGCCTGCATCCAACAGCCACGCTTGACCCACGCGGTATCCTAGACAGATGCCTTCCCCCGCCCACGCTTTGCTCAGCCGCGTTTTCGGCTACGACCAGTTTCGCGGCCTGCAACAGGACATCGTCGAACACGTCGCCGCCGGACACGATGCACTGGTGCTGATGCCCACTGGCGGTGGCAAGTCGCTGTGCTATCAGATCCCCTCGCTGCTGCGCGAGGGTACCGGCATCGTGGTCTCGCCGCTGATCGCGTTGATGCAGGATCAGGTCGAAGCGCTGCATCAGGTCGGCGTGCGCGCCGAATACCTCAACTCCACCCTGGACGCAGAGACCGCGCAACGCGTCGAGCGCGCCTTGCTGGCCGGCGAACTGGACCTGCTCTACGTCGCACCGGAACGACTGCTGACACCGCGCTTTTTATCGTTGATCGAACGCAGCCGCATCGCACTGTTCGCTATCGACGAGGCGCACTGCGTGTCGCAGTGGGGCCACGATTTTCGCCCGGAGTACCGCCAGCTCACCGTGCTGCACGAGCGCTGGCCGCACACCCCACGCATCGCCCTGACCGCCACCGCCGATCCGCCGACCCAGCGCGAAATCGCCGAACGTTTGGACCTGGCCCAGGCGCGCCACTTCGTCAGTTCCTTCGACCGCCCCAACATCCGCTACACCGTCGTGCAGAAGGACAACGCCCGCCGGCAATTGCTGGACTTCCTGCGCGGACACCGCGGCAGTGCCGGCATCGTCTACTGCCTGTCGCGGCGCAAGGTCGAGGAAACCGCCGATTTTCTGGTCCGCGAAGGACTCAATGCTCTGCCCTATCACGCCGGACTACCTGCCGAGATGCGCGCCGAACACCAGCGCCGCTTCCTGCGCGAAGACGGCATCGTGATGTGCGCCACCATCGCCTTCGGCATGGGCATCGACAAACCCGACGTGCGCTTCGTCGCCCACACCGATCTACCCAAATCGCTGGAAGGCTACTACCAGGAGACCGGCCGCGCCGGGCGCGACGGCGACGCCGCCGAAGCCTGGTTGTGCTATGGCCTGGGCGACGTGGTGCTGCTCAAGCAAATGATCGAACAGGGCGAAGCCGGCGAGGAGCGCAAACGCGTGGAGCGACGCAAGCTCGACCAACTGCTGGGCTACTGCGAATCGCTACAGTGCCGCCGCCAGGTGCTACTGGCCAGCTTCGGCGAGACCTACCCGCAACCCTGCGGCAATTGCGACAACTGCCTGCAACCGGCCGACGCCTGGGATGCCACCGTGGCCGTGCAGAAGGCGCTCAGTTGTGTGTACCGCAGCGGCCAGCGCTTCGGCGTGGGCCACTTGATCGACATCCTACGCGGCAACGCCAGCGACAAGATCAAGCAATTCGGCCACGAACGCCTCAGCACCTATGGGATCGGCAAGGACCTGGACGTGCGCGCCTGGCGTGGCGTGTTCCGTCAACTGGTCGCCACCGGCCTACTGGAAGTGGACAGCGACGCATACGGTGGCTTACGCCTCACCGACGCCAGCCGCCAGGTGCTCAAGGGCGAGCGCCAGATCATGATGCGCCGCGAACTGCCCAGCCGCAGCCGCGAGCGCGGCGACCGCAGCGGCAGCCCGCGCACCGGCCTGCCGGTGCAGCCACAGGACCTGGGCTTGTTCAACGCACTGCGCGACCTGCGCGCCGGCTTGGCCAAAGAACAGAACGTACCCGCCTTCGTCATCTTCCACGACAGCACCCTGCGCAACATCGCCGAGCAACGCCCGACCAGCCTGGATGCACTGGCGCGTGTCGGCGGAATCGGTGGCAGCAAACTGGCCCGCTACGGCCAGCAATTGATCGAGGTAGTACGTGCGCAAGGCTGAGTTCACCCCGCCAGACTTGCGAGCACGGCGGCTCATGCAACCTCCCCTGCGGCAGTGCAGACGAACCAGGCCGCACCACCACCGACAGGCCGGGTTCAACGTGATCTTGGTAGCGTCGGCACAGGATGGAGTGCGTCCATGACGGCTGCATCCGGCTTTCCTTGCCCTGGCAGACGCCCGATGAAACGCAGCCTTCTTCTCTTTGTCAGCGCCCTGCTCGCCGGCCCGGCACTGGCCCAGACCGCCGCTTCCGACAATGCCAGCGAAGCGGCCAAGCGCAAGCTCGACCTGAGCGTACCGCAGCCGCCGCCGATCACCTACGGCTCCCAACCCGGCTACAAAGCCGACCCGCCGGGCGCCTACTACGGCGATACCAGCGGCACCTCGGCCTCTGCCCAGAAGGCAGCGGCGGCCAGAGCACGGGCCGAAGCGGAACAGGCGCAGGCCGAGCGCTGCAACGGCGACCTCCACGGCGGTGTCGCCACTGGCATCGGTTATTCAAAACAAGGCGGCAACAGCAACTACCAGGCCGCCAACCTGAACATGTGCAAGACCTCCTACAACGACGACGGCAAGCCACGGCACATGGGCATCAGCATCAGCGTCGAGCGCGGTGCAGGCTCGCTATTCGGTCGTGGTTATTATCCAGGAGGCGGCTACGGCCCACCACCATTTGGCTGGTAACCGCAGCTCTGGCGGTTTGTAAATGGCCTACCGAATTCCTACTCAGGCGATGCGGTTAATCATCCAGCTGCGTAGGCCGCGCACTGCGGGGTCTGCATTTTGAGCATTGGGCGCAGCCGATGGCGATGTACAGGCGCACGAATTCGAGGTCAGGCTGACGGCAGCTTACGGTATTTAGCCAATGCTGATCGTCGGCAGTATTCACCGGCCTGACATAAGTTTGGCCGCGATGCTACGAATTGACTTGCCATAGCAGTGGTACGCACTGAGCGATCCGTCGTCGGTGACCACAACAGAGCGTTATGCAAGCAATCGCAAGGGCGCGAAGACCACGCCGACTCGATGATTGCGGAGCGGTTGGAATTGAACCGCCCCGGGATTTCCGCAGACGCATAGGTGTGAGTCACGCCGCCATGGCGATCTCACGGGTCTGCTGATAGTAATTTGCTTCGGCTTCGGCCGGTAGGATATCGCCGATCGGGCCAAGCAGGCGCTTGTGGTTGAACCAGTCCACCCACTCCAACGTCGCCAGTTCGACGTCCTGCAGGTTCCTCCAAGGCCGCCGATGGATGACCTCGGCCTTCTACAGGCCGTTGATCGTCTCGGCCAGCGCATTGTCGTAGCTGTCTGCCGACGCTGCCCACCGAGGGCTCGATGCCGGCCTCGGCCAGGCGCTCGGCGTAGCGGATCGACACGTACTGCACGCCGCGGTCGCTGTGGTGGATCAGCCCGCCCTGCGTCGGTCGGCGCTCGTGCAGGGCCTGCTCCAGCGCGTCCAGGTCGAGACGTAGGTGAAGTCGCTTACCCACAGCGCATTGGGCCGGTCGGCGCGGAACTGCCGGTTCACCTGATCGCGTGGGAATGGCACCGCCTGTCGCTGTGTGTGGTCTTCACGACATTGCCGCGAACGACCCCGCGCAGGCCCAGCCGATTCATCTGCCGGGCCACCGTGCAACACGCCACCCGGTAGCCTTCGCGGCACAGTTGCTTCCACACCTTGCGTACGCCATAGACCTGCTTGTTCTCATCCCAGACCCGGCGGACTTCCGTCTCCACGGCGCGGTCGCGCCACCAGCGGCTCGGCTGCAACTCCGGATCGGCTTGCCGGGCCGGACGTGGACGTGATCGAGGCATACATCAGCCACCTTGCCTAAACACCGGAGATCGCACAGCTACTACCGGAATGGCAACAGACATAGCGTTCTGCCTGATTACCGCCAACCAGGCACTCTCCACCCCATGCAGGATGGACGCTGGCTGCCGCTCAGCATCGAATCACCACGGCAACTGCAAGCGGCTGCGACAGCGCAGGCCAACGTCAATGAGGCAAGCAACGGTCGCTACGCGTGCCGCTGAACACGCCACGACAACCGACAACAGGCAACACCGAACCATCGACAGCGCCAACTGGCCCTGCGCACGGCTTGGCTCTACTCTGTGCCAATGCGCGCGACCCCGACCTTATTGCTCAACACCGACACCATCGAACTGCTGCCGGCCGCGCTGCTGCGTGCGCGCGGCAACGCCGATGCACGCCAGCTCGCACAGGCGATCTGGTTGCTGCGACGCAAGCGCGACGGCCGCTATCTAGCAACGGCAAGCGCACATGAGCTACGGGCGCTGGTACCACGATTGATGCACGAGCCCGGCATCGAAGCGGCGCTGGATCGTCTCGATGCGCTCCCCGCACCCCGCAGGCCGATCAACGCGGAGACAGCGTGGCTGCCGCTGACCGCGCTGCAACAACGCCTGGCCGAGCTTGGTCTAGCGGCCGAGGACTATGCGCAGCGCAGCGGGCTGGCACTGCAACCGGAACCAAGCAGCCTGCACGCCGCTGGCCGCGACCGCTATGCGCGACCACTCTGGCTGAGCGCGGGTGCGGCACGCGCGTGGCAGGCGCTGCGCCATGCCGCCGCACGCGATGGCGTGGTGCTGGAGGCGATTTCCGGCTATCGCAGTCACGACTACCAACTCGGCATCTTCGCGCGCAAGGCCGCACGCGGACTGAGCCTGACGCAGATTCTCGCGGTCAACGCCGCTCCCGGTTTCAGCGAACACCACAGCGGCCATGCGCTGGACATCGGTACAGTGGGCGAACCACCAGCAGAGGAAAGCTTCGAACATACCCACGCCTTCGCCTGGCTACGCGCGCATGCCAGCGCCTTCGGCTACCGAATGAGCTATCCGCGCGATAATCCGCACGGCATCGTCTACGAACCCTGGCATTGGTGCTGGCAGGACACGGCATCGGCCTGAGCGAGAGCACAACGCCCATGCGACGCAACGGACACCGACCGCAGTTACATCCAGACTGACCGCCACTTCGCTACACCAAGGGCACGACCGCCAGGGCCGCAAGCTGCCAGAAAAAGGCGAAAGTGCGTTTCACCGCCCACAGCAGATCGGCGAGGACACCGGCGTGGCTGGCAAGTCTCGCCGAGCAATAAGCACAACACCACTACGGCACTCTCAGCACAGTCAGCGATACCTCCCAGCACCACCGCGACTTGCAGCAAGAGCGACGCTTCCCATTCTCGCAACAGTCACGGCTAAGCAACGAGCCGCTACGCCGAACGCTCTCCCACTCAGCGGCAATCGCAGCGCGCTGATCAGGCAAGACAGACGCCATGTGACGGTCCAAGACCGAGACGCCTCAGCGGCGCAGCGCATCCATCGCCCACAGCAGCCAGCCCAGCATCAGGGTGACGCCACCGATCGGCGCCAACCGCGTCGACCATTGGGCCAGCGCATTGCCGACCAAGCTTCCCGAGAACAACACAGTTCCCAGCAGTAACAGGCAGAGCGCGACACGCGCGAGCATCCGCCCACTGCGGCGGCCAAGCGCCGCCAACGCCAACCCGTGACCAAAGGCATACAACGCCGCCGTTTGCAGATGCGATTGCGCCAGCGGCGCGAGGACCGCATGTGCGGCGTAAGCGGACAGGCCGATGGCAACAGTTGCCAACAGTGCGCCGACGCTGGATAGCCAATATGGGCCGCGCGAGCGGTGATCGAAAGTCAGCATGGACATTTGCCTCCAGGGTGGAACAACCATTTGCAGCAGCCCATAAACAGAACGCGCCGCAAAATGCGGCGCGTTCCGGGTTCACTCATTGCATCCGTACGGGACTTACTTGATTGCCCAGTAGATGTCGTAACTGCCATCCGGCGTGAACGCCTTATCCACACCACCCTTCCAGGCTTCGTATGGACGGTCGGTCACCTCGTAACCGCTGGTCGCGGCCCAGGCACGGACCGCATTACGTGCCGTATCCAGGCCGGCCATGTGGCCGACATAGCTGGCGAACGCGGAACGGTGCCCTTGGGTGCGCGTATAGGTCACCGGAGCCCCCTGCGGGATGGTCACCTTCAGCGGGTCGCCGACGGCCGCGACCGGGGTCGCATCGACCGGCGCGGCGGGCGCATCGTCTTTCTTCGCCTCGTCCTTCTTTTTGTCTTCGGACTTGTCGGACTTGGACGCGCCGCCAGCACGCTTGCGCACCGGCTGGGCGACGTCGAAAGCGTACTTTTCGGAACCGAAGTCGGTGGTGACGATGCGCAACGGACCCACCGCTTCCAGGCCATTGGCCTCGATCACGCGCTTGATCCACTCCTGGTTGTCCTTGATGGACTTCTTGATGGAGTCGTTGTCGCGGTCGATGTTGCCGGCGTTGACCACCAGCAGATCCTCGGCGGGAACGTCAACGACCTTCAGATCCGTCAGCGGGGTGTCTTCAGAGCGATAGTCCACGTTCGGCACGCTGGCCAGCACGTTGGTCAGGCGCGACAGACCCAGCTTGATATCGTCGCCAACGTGACGACTCACATACAGACCGGCGTAACGGCCCAGCAGGTCCCAGCCGTACCGCACCGAGTAGTCCTGGGTAATCTTCACGTTACGACCGTTCTTACCGGTCGATTCCAGCTTGAAGGTCGTGGTCTTGTCCTTGCCCTTGCTCTCGTCATCGATCGCGATGACGACGTCCTTATCCTTCTCGGTCGAGGTGATCACCCAGCTTCCCTTGCCGATGTATCCCTCCTTGGAGGTGTAATCCAGACGCGCACCGACGCCCGATTCCGGGCCGGACAGCTTCAGATCGACGTGCGGGTCACGCAGCAACAGAGGATTCCAGTCCTTGAACCGACGCAGACTGTTCAAGGTGTCATAGACAATGGTCATACGCCGATTGGTCTCGACGCTTTCGGACATGTGACGCTCCGAAGGCAGCACCAAGCCAAGGATAACGAACAGGCCAGCCACGATCCCCAGGGCGATCAAGAATTCGATAATACGGGTCATTCAGCAGGTCTCCGGGGCCGATCCCACGGCCAGGTTGATGCGGGTTGATGAAACGAAGCTCTTATCCTAGCAGGCTTCGCTCTCCCCGTGGTCAGCCCATCACGGAATGACACGCCATCCACTGCCGCGGTCGCCCCCGGCGCTCGCACACAGCGCCGCGCATGGCACTGGCACGCGCGACCAGACCATTGCAACCGACGCGGAACCGGACAGTGCCGCGCAGCGGCACGTAAAGCCAGCCACTGACAATGTGGCCGACTGACCAAGTGGCGACAAGATCAACGCTCTCGCGACAGACCAATCCACTGGGCAAGGACTGAAAGCGGCAGCGTGAGGACGCCCCGCCGAACACCTGAACCCGACATATCGGCACCTGTCCGCCTTAGCAGCGCTCAGACCAACTGCAACTCGAACGCTTTCAGCACGGCCCGGGTGCGATCGCGCACGCCGAGCTTGGAGAGAATGTTGGAGACATGGTTTTTGATCGTGCCTTCGGCCACGCCCAACGAATTGGCGATCTCCTTGTTGGAGAATCCGCTGGCCATCAACCGCAGGATCTCGGTCTCACGGTCGGTCAGTGGGTCCGGACGATCCAGGCTCACGAAGTCATTGCGCATGTGCTCCAAGCCAGACAGCAGGCGCTGGGTCACCACCGGCTGCACCAACGATCCGCCAGCGGCCACGGTGCGGATCGCGCCGACCAGTTGCTCCAGCGAGACATCCTTGAGCAAATAGCCCTTGGCACCGGCCTTCAGCCCGGCCAGCACCAACTGATCGTCGTCGAAGGTGGTCAAAATGATGGTCGGCGGCAGCGCCGCGGCGCGCGACAGCAACTGCAGCGCCTCCAGCCCGGACATCGCCGGCATCCGCATATCCATCAGCACCACATCGGGACTGACCTGCGGAATCAGATCCACCGCCTGGCGACCGTCCCCGGCCTCGGCCACAACCTCAATGCCGCCATCGAGCGCGAGCAGCGAGCGGATCCCCTGCCGCACGAGGGTTTGGTCATCGACCAGACACACACGAATCATCACAACACTCCTGGCAGAACGACGGGCAACAGCAGCGCGAGCGTGACACCCACCGGAACCACGGCACGCAAGCGGAAACCCACGCCCGAGGAGGCCTCGATCTCCAGGTCACCGCCGTACTGGCTCAAGCGTTCGCGCATGCCGCGCAAGCCATTGCCGGGCAACAACGTCGGGCAACCACGTCCATCGTCATGGGCCTGAATGACCACATGCGGGCCATCGCGACGCACCTGAATCCACAGGTTATGGGCCTGCGCGTGGCGCACCGCATTGGTGATGATCTCCTGAGTACAACGCAACAGAACGTGCGCACGCTCGGGATCCTCCACCGTTAACGGCTCTTCCACCTGCAGCTGAATCTGTAGCGCCGGCAACCGCTCCGCCAAAGGCCGCAACGCTGCAGCCAGATCGATCGCACCACTGTCGCGCAGTTGACTGACCGCCTCGCGCACGTCGGTCAACAGCAGCTTGGCCAGGGTGTGCGCCTGTTGCACATGCTCCTGGGCACGCCCCTCGGTGATGTGGCCGGCCACCTCCAGGTTCAGGCTCAGCGCGGTCAAGTGGTGACCGAGCAGGTCGTGCAGCTCGCGGGAGATGCGGGTGCGCTCGTTGACACGGGCGCTTTCGGCCAGCAGCGCGCGGGTCGCACGCAGTTCGGCGTTGAGCTGACGCTGCTCCTCACGCGCCTGGGTCTGCTGCCGGGCGACCAAGCCAGTGACAAAAATGAACATACAAAAACCGCCGTACAACAGCGACTGCATCAGCGAGTCGAACAGCGGGAACTGCATGATCAAGTGGTACACCGGCAACACCGCCAACTGACTCAACAGCAGCCAGACCACACCGATCCGCGCCGGCAACATCCACGGGATCACCCCGGCGGTGACCATCATCAGGATGCTGCCCAGGCCGGAGCCGTTGAAGTAGCTGACGGCGAGCGCGAAACCGGTCAACAGCAGCAGGATCAACCGGTCGTACCAGCGACTGTACCCGCCGCTGCTCAGCCCGCGGGTGAGCCAGAAATAGCTGACCCCGAACCCGAGGTAAGCCGCGAACACCCAGCGCGCCTCGTGAACGGCCGGCTGGACCCCATCTTTGATCGGCACCAGATAGCTATAGACCAGCGGCATGGCGATGATGGCCCAGGTGAACAGGCCGGCATAGCGCAGGACGCGGGTATGACTGAGGTTTCCCAACATCTACGCATCTTAGGAATGAACGGCACGCATTGCACTCCCACGGAAGTCATGCCCTCGCGGCTCGCCGCATCGGTTCGCGCGTGCGATACTCACGCGCTGGCGACCTGCACGGGCCGCCCGCGTATCCGCAACGGAGTCCCAATGTCGATCGTCATCCGCGACGTGCGCGAGCACGAGCTCGATTCCGTCCTGGCCCTGAACAACAACGCCGGACTGGCGATTCTGCCCCTGGATTCGACCAAACTGCGTCACTTCTACGATACTGCCGAATACTTCCGCATCGCCGAGCACGACGGCAACCTGGCCGGTTTTCTGGTCGGCTTCGGCAGCGATAGCGACCACGACAGCAGCAATTTCGCCTGGTTCCGCGAACGCCACCAGCGCTTTTTCTATATCGACCGCATCGTGGTGGCCAGCCGCCGCCGCGGCGGCGGCGTCGGCCGGGCGTTCTATGCCGACGTACAGAGCTACGCCGAATTGCGCTACCCGCAATTGGCATGCGAGGTTTTCCTCGACCACGGCGCCGATGCGGCGCTGCTATTCCATGGCAGCTTCGGTTTTCGCGAAGTCGGCCAAAACACCATGAACGAAGTGGAGGTGCGTACAAGCATGCTATTGAAGGACCTGTGCAGCTACACCTGGGTCCGCGAGACCTATGGCGAAACGCTGCCCGAACTCCCCTGGGCCGGCCACGCTCACCGCCTGCAGCGGGCACAACGCCCGACGGGAAGCTGAGCGTGTCGTCGGTGAATCCGGATTTCGAGCAGGCCGGCGAACTCAAAATCGGCCAGGTCGGTATCGCCAACCTGCGCGTGCGCACGTTGGACGTGATGCGCCTGAGCCAGGAAATGCGCGAACGGGTGCAGCGCGCACCCAAACTGTTCGGCCGCGCCGCCGTCATCATCGATTTCGGCGGGCTGGCCCAAGCGCCAGACGTGGCCACCGCGCAAGCGCTGCTGGACGGGCTGCGCGAGGCCGGCGTGTTGCCGGTAGCGCTCGCCTACGGCACCCGCGAGATCGAAGCGCTATCGGAGGCGTTAAGCCTGCCGCTGCTGGCCAAATTCCGGGCGCAATACGAGCGCATCGACGGCGGCCCGCCTGCCGTCGCCGCAGCGCCGGTCTCACCGCCGCCTCCACCACCCGCACCGGTGGCGCGACCACAACCAGGGCGCATGCAGAAGACAGCCGTGCGTTCGGGCCAGCAGCTCTATGCGGAGAATTGCGACCTGACCGTGATGGCGACGGTCGGTGCGGGCGCCGAGGTGATCTCCGATGGCAGCATCCACATCTATGGCAGCCTGCGCGGCCGCGCGCTTGCGGGCGCGCAAGGCAACACCGAGGCGCGGATCTTCTGCCGCGATTTCCGCGCCGAACTGGTCGCCATTGCGGGCAATTACAAGGTACTGGACGATGTTCCCAAGGAACTGCGCGGCAAAGCCGTACAGGTCTGGCTGGAGCAGGACGAAATCAAAATTGCCGCGCAAGATTGACGCGGCCCTACAACGCACATATCAGGAGACATTCCTTTGGCTGAAATTATCGTAGTCACCTCCGGCAAGGGCGGCGTCGGCAAGACCACCACCAGCGCGAGCCTGGCGTGCGGCCTGGCGCGGCGCGGCAAGAAAGTCGCCGTGATCGACTTCGACGTGGGCTTGCGCAACCTCGACCTGATCATGGGCTGCGAGCGTCGCGTGGTGTACGACTTCGTCAACGTGGTGCACAACGAGGCCACGTTGAAGCAGGCGCTGATCAAGGACAAGCGCTTCGACAACTTGTTCGTGCTGGCCGCCTCGCAGACCCGCGACAAGGACGCACTGACCCAGGACGGCGTGGAGAAGGTGCTCAAGGATCTGGCCGCCGACGGCTTCGACTACATCGTCTGCGACTCGCCCGCCGGGATCGAGAAAGGCGCGTTCCTGGCGATGTATTTCGCCGACCGCGCGGTGGTGGTGGTCAATCCGGAAGTGTCGTCGGTGCGCGACTCGGACCGTATCCTCGGCCTGCTCGACTCCAAGACCCACAAGGCCGAGAGCGGCAAGAGCCTGCCTGCGTTCCTGCTGTTGACCCGCTACAGCCCGGCACGGGTGGAAGGTGGGGAAATGCTCAGCATCACCGATGTGCAGGAGGTTCTCGGGTTGAAAGCGATCGGCGTGATCCCCGAATCGGGCGACGTGCTCAACGCCTCCAACAAGGGCGAGCCGGTGATCCTGGATGGCGAGTCCCCGGCCGGACAGGCCTACGACGACGCGGTCGCGCGGATTCTCGGCGAAGAACGTCCGATGCGTTTCATCTCCGTGGAGAAGAAGGGCTTCTTCAACAAGCTGTTCGGAGGGTGAGCATGGGACTACTCGATTTCCTCAAGGCCAAAAAGAACACCGCCGAGACCGCGAAGAACCGCCTGCAGATCATCATCGCCCAGGAACGCAACCAGCGCGGCGGCCCGGACTATCTGCCGCTGTTGCAACGCGAGTTGCTGGAAGTGATCAAGAAATACGTGAACATCGACGCCGACGCGGTCAAGGTGGATCTGGTCAAGGACGGCGAACACGACGTCCTGGATATTTCCGTCGCTCTGCCGGAGGGGCCGGCGCCCTGATCGGCACTGCGGCGCAGCCATGAGCACGGGCGCGGCACCGTCTGCGGTCCGCGTCTGACGAGAGTCGCTTGCTCTGCATCCGCCCTTTTCTGCACTTTCACCGCCAATGCAGACCGATACCGCCATGACCGCATCCATCAGCGCGATTCTGACAGTCGGCGCAATCGGTTTGGAAGCGCCACGCGCGCTGCTGGCCCGCTACGCATTGGAACTGCACCATGTCGCCGACGGCGCCAGCATTCCCGGCAGTTACTGGGGCGAACCGGAAGCCGGCGTGATCGCCAGCAACGTGTATGTGCGCGACGACACACCGGTGCATTCATTGCTGCACGAGGCCTGCCACCTGATCGTGCTGCCACCGCAACGCCGCGCGCAAGTGCATACCGACGCCACCGACTCGGTGGAGGAAGAGGACGCCACCTGCTATCTGCAGATCCTGCTGGCCGACACACTCCCGGGCGTCGGCCGTGCGCGGCTGATGGCCGACATGGATGCCTGGGGCTACACCTACCGGCTCGGTTCCACCGAAGCCTGGTTCGAGCACGATGCTGGGGACGCACGCATCTGGCTGGCGCAGCGCGGGCTACTGCCGGAATAAGTGCCTGCAACAAACTGCGACGCTTGCGAATGCCAGGATGGCACCGCTGTCGGCATCGGCCACACACTTCGCCCATGCTGAGTCGGCGGGTCTACATCGACGCGCCAACTCCAACTCGGCCGGACACGCATCAGCGCGTGCAACCTGGCCCGCCGAAATAGAAACCGCCGCTGCGCATTTCCGGCGCCAGGCCGATGCTGCTCACACCCCTCATCACCGGCCCGCTCATACCCGCCAACGCCAACGTATAGCAGGTGGGAGAATCCAACGAATAGGCGGACAAATTGGTGACCGCATGTGCGTCCAAGTTGTCGTCGAGGTAAAAATGATTGGCCTGGAAAGCGGCTTTGCGATAGCCGGCAGCAGCGAACGCGCCGCTGCCCATCGGAGTGCTGGGAGTCAGATCGTTCGCGTAGATTTCGCCACCTGCCGAGAAACCCACCGCCGCACTACCCTGCGCCAGATCGCCGGAATATAGGCTGGCCTTGTAGTAGCCGATCCAGGTCCCGTCCAACATCAGCCACCAATTGCCGCCGGAATCGCGCTGGTACTGCACGCTCATCAGCCCCTGTTTGCCGCCACTGATGCTGTACCGGTCCTCCGCATATGGCGTGCCCAGCACATTGTCCGAGACCACCTGCACGAAATCGCCGCACTCCAGATTGTGGCAACCGGTCGTGGCGTAGCCGTCCTGCGTGGAATAAATGAAAGTGATCGACTTGTTGCCCCAATCCCGATACGACGGTCGCAACTGCCAACCCACTTCCAACGTCTGCTGCTGTTGCGCATCGCTTTGGCCATAGATCCATATTTGGCTGATCGACATGTAGTCGTTGCTCGACCTGAAAACCGGCGTCCAGATATTGAGATCCGCCCCCGCGCCATTGATCGGGCTACCTGCGGTATCGGCAAAAAGAACACCGCCGAGACCGCGAAGAACCGCCTGCAGATCATCATCGCCCAGGAACGCAACCAGCGCGGCGGCCCGGACTATCTGCCGCTGTTGCAACGCGAGTTGCTGGAAGTGATCAAGAAATACGTGAACATCGACGCCGACGCGGTCAAGGTGGATCTGGTCAAGGACGGCGAACACGACGTCCTGGATATTTCCGTCGCTCTGCCGGAGGGGCCGGCGCCCTGATCGGCACTGCGGCGCAGCCATGAGCACGGGCGCGGCACCGTCTGCGGTCCGCGTCTGACGAGAGTCGCTTGCTCTGCATCCGCCCTTTTCTGCACTTTCACCGCCAATGCAGACCGATACCGCCATGACCGCATCCATCAGCGCGATTCTGACAGTCGGCGCAATCGGTTTGGAAGCGCCACGCGCGCTGCTGGCCCGCTACGCATTGGAACTGCACCATGTCGCCGACGGCGCCAGCATTCCCGGCAGTTACTGGGGCGAACCGGAAGCCGGCGTGATCGCCAGCAACGTGTATGTGCGCGACGACACACCGGTGCATTCATTGCTGCACGAGGCCTGCCACCTGATCGTGCTGCCACCGCAACGCCGCGCGCAAGTGCATACCGACGCCACCGACTCGGTGGAGGAAGAGGACGCCACCTGCTATCTGCAGATCCTGCTGGCCGACACACTCCCGGGCGTCGGCCGTGCGCGGCTGATGGCCGACATGGATGCCTGGGGCTACACCTACCGGCTCGGTTCCACCGAAGCCTGGTTCGAGCACGATGCTGGGGACGCACGCATCTGGCTGGCGCAGCGCGGGCTACTGCCGGAATAAGTGCCTGCAACAAACTGCGACGCTTGCGAATGCCAGGATGGCACCGCTGTCGGCATCGGCCACACACTTCGCCCATGCTGAGTCGGCGGGTCTACATCGACGCGCCAACTCCAACTCGGCCGGACACGCATCAGCGCGTGCAACCTGGCCCGCCGAAATAGAAACCGCCGCTGCGCATTTCCGGCGCCAGGCCGATGCTGCTCACACCCCTCATCACCGGCCCGCTCATACCCGCCAACGCCAACGTATAGCAGGTGGGAGAATCCAACGAATAGGCGGACAAATTGGTGACCGCATGTGCGTCCAAGTTGTCGTCGAGGTAAAAATGATTGGCCTGGAAAGCGGCTTTGCGATAGCCGGCAGCAGCGAACGCGCCGCTGCCCATCGGAGTGCTGGGAGTCAGATCGTTCGCGTAGATTTCGCCACCTGCCGAGAAACCCACCGCCGCACTACCCTGCGCCAGATCGCCGGAATATAGGCTGGCCTTGTAGTAGCCGATCCAGGTCCCGTCCAACATCAGCCACCAATTGCCGCCGGAATCGCGCTGGTACTGCACGCTCATCAGCCCCTGTTTGCCGCCACTGATGCTGTACCGGTCCTCCGCATATGGCGTGCCCAGCACATTGTCCGAGACCACCTGCACGAAATCGCCGCACTCCAGATTGTGGCAACCGGTCGTGGCGTAGCCGTCCTGCGTGGAATAAATGAAAGTGATCGACTTGTTGCCCCAATCCCGATACGACGGTCGCAACTGCCAACCCACTTCCAACGTCTGCTGCTGTTGCGCATCGCTTTGGCCATAGATCCATATTTGGCTGATCGACATGTAGTCGTTGCTCGACCTGAAAACCGGCGTCCAGATATTGAGATCCGCCCCCGCGCCATTGATCGGGCTACCTGCGGTATCGGCAAACATGGAGGCGTAATGGTGGCCGTTGGAAGGTGCCGCTGCGGTGATCGTGCCTGCGCGATCACCACGGGTCGGCGGCTTACCAAGGAACTCGCGCAGACTATTGGCCTTCGCCAGATCCTCAATGCCCAGGCGCTCCAGCGGCACCGTACCAGCATTGCAGCGGGTCGCCGCGTCGGTCGGCGGGAGCTTGCGCAAGGCGCCATCGAGCCCTCCAACGCGCGACGGCGGCGACGCCACCCGCGCGACGCCGCGCAATCCCGGTTGCTGCGACAACACGATGCAATCGAACAGATGCCCGTCCACGAACAAGGTGCGCACCACGGTGACGCCGTTGTAACGGTTGTAGAGATAACGCTGCATCTGTGCGAACGCAGCCGGATCGGCGCGTCTGAGCGACGCCGGAACCTGTTCAGGGGTCAACGCCGCGTCGCGTTCGCGAAAGCGCGCGAATTCACTGGTCACTCGGGGAAACGCTGGGCTGACGAATCCGTCCACCTGTGTTGCCGTGGCCGAGAGCGCTTGGCGCACCTGCACGTGTGCCGGTGTCGCCAGCAGCGGCGGCATCACTTGATCGACTTCGCGCGCGGCAGCATCGGTCAGCGTCGACACTGCCGCATCCGCCGGCGATGCCACGGCAGTACCAGCTCCGATCAGAAGCAAAGCAACGGCCTGCATGCCGACACGCACTCCCCACCCATGCACTTGCGCACAAGCATTTGTTTTCATGCCCGATAGCCTTGTAGTGATCAATGTGAAAATAGCATACGACGTTGCACGCAACAGGCGATTGGCGTTTACCGCGTGGATTTCACGCGAAAAATCACACCCTCGGCATCCGTCTCGATTATGTAGAAAAATTCTGTGATATCACTGGGCGCTTTCACCTGCATGACACAGGCGCTACACCTGCGACCACAGCGCATCATTCAAGCAAATCTCGCGCCGTTGCGTGCGCGGACACATTCAACACGGCGCTGACGAATGCGCGATGCAGCATGGTCGTATCGGCCCTGCTGTCCGACAAGGCCAACGCTACCTACTTGGACACGGGGGGCACGCCCTGGCGAGTGGATTTCAACACGCTGCTCAGATCCAGGGTAGCGCGAGTACCGGTACCGGCCAGCGAATCCAAGTGCAACGCCCAGCCAAGGTGTTCGCACAGGCGCGCGATCAAGTCCAAGCCGATGCCGCTGCCATCGCGGCTACCGCCACGGGCCATGCGGGTGTAGATCGCGCTGATCTCTTCCGGGCTCATCCCATGGCCTGGGTCGTCGATACAGACAACACCGGGCGACAGCATCCCGATCTGGATTTGGCCTTGATCGCTGTTCTCGATTGCGTTGCGTAACAGGTTGCCGATCGCCACCTGCACGATGGCCAGCGGAATCAGCACCTCGCACGGCGGCAATGGCGCCAGCACCAGTTCCAGACGCTTATCGGCGCAGAGGTGACGGTGGTCGTCGACAATGTCCGGCAGCAACTGATCCAAACGCACCAGATCGTTGCCGCTTGCCAGCCGCGCCGGATCCTTGGCCAGCATCAGCAGCAGCGAGATCAACTGACCGACGCCGCTGGCGGTGCGGCGAATGCGCAGCAACTGGTTGCGCACGCCTGGAGGGACGTCGTGCTGTTCCAGCGCCAGTTCGGCGGCGCCTCCGATCACGGCTATCGGCGTGCGTAACTCGTGGCTGGTGCTGTCGATGAAAGCGCGCTCGCGCCCGACGAACAGGTCGTTGCGCGCAAGATAGTCGTTCAACGCATCGGCAATCACCACCTGCTCGGCGCTGGCGCGCGGATGCACGGCGATGCGCTGACCAGGACGATCCGGACGCAGACGGCCGATGCGTTGCGCCATGTCGGTCAGCGGCTGCACCACCCGGCCGATGCCCCAAAGCACCAGTCCACCAAGCAGCAGGATCGCCAACGCATTGGACACCAGCATCCACAGCGCCAAATCGTCCTCGTGGTCGTGCAATTCGGTGATATCCAGCACCAGTGCCAAGCGGCGACCGCGCACGTCACGCACCAGCACCACCTTTTCGCTGCCAGCGAGTGGCACTTCGTCGTGCAAGCCCGGTCCTAGCGCCGCCACCGCCGGCGGCAACGGCGCGCCGCCTGGATTGCCGTACAGGCTCACGGTACGGGTATCGATCCAGCGGTAATGCGGATCGCTGGCACTGCGCTCCAGGAAATATTCCAGCTCCAACGTCAGCAGCGAGCGCCAGGTCAGTTTCTCTGCCTGCGCGTTGACGATGTAGCCATGCACGAACACCGTCAACGAGAGCAGCGCCGCATACCCGATCAACCACAACGTCAGGCGCTGTCGTAATCCCGCCCTAAGCGGCATGCTCGTCTTCGTTGGATTCCACCACCGCCAAGCGGTAGCCGATGCGCGGCAGGGTATGGATCAGCTTGACTGCGAACGGGCCGTCGATGCTACGGCGCAGGTCGTAGATATGCGAGCGCAGCATGTCGCCGTCCGGCGGCTCATCGCCCCACAGTGCATGCTCCAGGCGATCGCGGGTAACCGCCGCCGGACTGGCCTGCATCAGCACTTCCAGCAGCTTGCGGCAGGCCGGATACAGATGCAGGATGCGCCCGCCACGCGTGACCTCCAGCGTCGCCAGATCCAGTTGCAGGTCGCCCACACGCAACACCTTGCTGCGACCGCGGCCACTGGCTCGTACCAGCAACGCCTCAAGCCGAACCTCTAGTTCCGGCAACGCGAACGGCTTGGTCAGGTAGTCGTCGGCGCCAGCACGGAACCCGGCGATCTTGTCCGGCAATTCGTCGCGTGCGGTCAGCATGATCACCGGCAAGTTGGTCTGGTGCTCCTCGCGCAGCGCGCGCAACACTTGCTGTCCATCCAGGCGCGGCAGCATCCAGTCCAAAATTAGCGCGTCATACTGTTGCGTCGTCGCCAGATGCAGCCCGGTCACGCCGTCCGGTGCCGCATCCAGGGTATGGCCGCGCGCTTCGAAGTAGTCGAACAGGTTCGCAACCAGATTTCGGTTGTCTTCTATCACTAACAGCCGCATGGGACGCTCGCATTACGGAGGACAGAGCGCTCCATGCTAACGGATCCATGTCGGAATCCCGTCAGAAAGGGCGCTGTATCGATGGAAAACCCCTAGCATCATGGCACGATATCCGGACTACGCCACGTCAGCGCACCATCGACCCGAAGCCCCAGCAAGATTCGGCCCGACGCTCGCACGCCCGGACTGGTGCAACCGAAGATAAGCCCTCTTCGACACCATTCCGACATGTATCCGACATTTGCAACACGAACATGCCTTCATTCCACCATCACCGGCCATGGTTGCCGCTCATGTCCAGCCCGTCACCGCACTCGTCCGCCGCAACGGTAACCGGCTGCGGTGCACTTCGGCACTTCTATCTGTGGCATGCGCTGATACCTCTGACCATGGTGCTACTGATGAGCATCGTGCTGATGGGGTTGGGCGGCGATTTCTGGATCGCCGACCTGATCTACCGCAGGGAAGGTGGCCAATGGGCGCTGCGCGATGTGGTGCTGACCCGCAGCGTGATCCATCACGATGGCAAGTTGCTCAGTTGCGTGGCCTGGGCGATGACCGCCGTGCTGACGCTGTGGGCCTGGCGCCATCCTGACCGCCGACGTTACCGCTGGCCGCTGCTGTACCTGCTAATGGCGGTGGGGCTAGGTACCGGCGTGGTCTCCCTGCTGAAGTCGCTGACCGACATGGATTGCCCCTGGGACCTGACCCGCTACGGCGGTGAACACATGTTCATCGGCCTGTTCGAAGCACGTCCTGCCGGCATGCCGCGCGGGGTATGCTTTCCTGCAGGACACGCCAGCGCCGGTTATGCCTGGGTGGCACTGTACTTCGCCGCGTTGGCCCTGAAGCCCTCCTGGCGCTGGCCAGCGCTGGCCCTGGGACTCGGCGCCGGGCTGCTGTTTGGCATCGGCCAGCAACTGCGCGGGGCGCACTTCATGTCGCATGACCTGTGGACGCTGGCACTGTGCTGGGGCGTGGCGCTGGTGCTGTACCGTGCGTTGCTGTGGCCGCGTATATCGCCGCCGCAACAAGCCTGCCCCACCTCTTCAAACGATGCGGAAAAGCCCACTGCATGAGCCTGTCCTTTCCCCGGCAACACCCTCCTCTCGGCTCCAAGCGCGGATGGGCCTGGCGCCCGCAACTGAGTAACGAAGTCCTGGCACTGGCGGCCAGCGCGTTCTTCGCCTTGGCCTGCAATGGCATGTTCTGGCGCAGCGCGATGAATGGCCACTCCGGCGACCTGAAGCTGGCAGTGTCACTGTTCCTGCTGCTGCTGTCGGTGCATGGGCTGCTCCTGGGCTTGCTGCTATGGCGCGGTATTGCCAAGCCGATACTGACCGTCCTGCTGATCAGTACCGCATTCGCCGCGCATTACATGAACAGCTACAGCGTCTATCTGGACGCGGACATGCTGCGCAACGTCCTGGCCACCGACCACAAAGAGTCGCGCGAACTGATGACGCCGACGTTGATCGCGCCGCTGCTGTTCTACTCTGCGCTGCCGATCCTGGTGCTGTGGCGGGTACGCCTGATCCGGCGCTCACCGCTCAAAGCAGTGGCGATCCGCGCCGGCTTCCTGCTGGGCATGCTGGCGCTGGGCGGCATTGGCGCGATGCTGTCGTTTCAGGACCTGTCGGCGATGATGCGCAACCATCGCGAAATCCGCTACCTCGCCACTCCGATCAACTACCTGGTCGCACTGCGGCAGAACTTCAAATCCGACGGCCCCACTCACAAGGCCGCCAAACTGCCGCTGGAGCACGATGCAAAGGCCACCACGCGTGCACCCGGCAGCAAGCCGCGGCTACTGGTGGTGGTGCTGGGTGAAACCGCGCGTGCACAAAACTGGGGGCTCAACAGCTACGCCCGCCCAGACCACGCCCGAACAAGCCAAGCTGGGAGTGATCAACTTCCCCGACATGCACTCGTGCGGCACGAGTACGGAAGTCTCGGTGCCGTGCATGTTCTCCCCGTTCGGCCGCCACGACTACAACGAGAGCATGATTCGCAAGCACCAATCGTTGCTGCACGTGCTCGAACACGCCGGCATCGGCACCTTGTGGCGCGACAACCAATCCGGCTGCAAAGGCGTGTGCGACGGCCTGGCATTACAGAGCATGGACGACGCCAAGGATCCGCAGCTCTGCAAGGACGGACGCTGCATGGACGAGATCATGCTGAAAGACCTGGCCGCCCAGGTGCGTGCCAAACCAGGCGACCGCGTGGTGGTACTGCATCAGCTCGGCAGCCACGGCCCCAGCTATTTCGAGCGTTACCCGGCAACGTTCCGTCACTTCACCCCGACCTGCGACACCGCCGATCTGGGCAACTGCAGCCGCGACCTGATCGCCAACGCCTACGACAACTCGCTGCTGTACACCGACCATCTACTGGCACGCACCGTGGATACGCTACAAGCGATGCCCGACTACGACACCGCGATGATCTATCTCTCCGACCACGGCGAGTCGCTGGGCGAAAAAGGCCTGTATCTGCACGGGGTACCCTATGCGATCGCGCCGCAGGAGCAGACCCATGTGCCGATGGTGATGTGGTTTTCGCCGGGTTTCGCCAATGCGCGCGGCCTGGATCTGGCCTGCCTGCAAGCCCGGTCGCGTCAATACGCCGATCAAGACAACCTGTTCTCTTCGGTGCTGGGCCTGATGCAAGTCAAGACCTCGGTCTACGACCGCTCGCGCGACCTATTCGCATCCTGCACCAAACCGCACTAATCGCCAGCGCGATCGTGACCAACCACGCGACCGCGCGATTCCCGACGTCGCCATCGTGCGCACCGCGCGCGGCCCACCGCAACGCCGCGCTTGCAGCCTACCTGACGGCCCACTAGCCTTCCTTGTACACCGCCCAAGGATTCGCCGTGAACCACCGCCTCCCGCTGCTCGCGCTGTGCATCGGCGCGAGCCTGCTGTCCTTGTCCGCGTGCCACAAGGATGCCGCACCCGAGAGCGTCGCGCCCGCCACGCCACACGCCATCGGCGAAAGTGCAGACCAATTCGTGGCCCGCATCAACGAGGAGTACCGCAGCAAACTGCTCCCGGAACTGACCACGGCACAATGGCTGTCTGCCACCTACATCAACGCCGATACACAGCGACTGGCATCCGAAGCCAACGCACGCTGGTTGACCACGCTCAACGGCTGGATCGCTCAGGCCAAACGCTACCAAGGCCAACCGATGTCGGCCGATAGCGCACGTGCGCTGCGACTGCTCAAGCAGATGACCACGATGCCAGCGCCGCGCGACCCGGCCAAGCTGACGGAACTCACCGCGCTGGCCGCAAAGATGGAAGGCGCCTATGCGGTGGCCACATCCTGCAGCGGCGAAGGCGATGCGCGCCACTGCCGACGCCTGGACGAATTGGAGGACGTGCTGCGTCGCAGTCGCGACTACGACCAGCAACTGGACGCCTGGCAAAGCTGGCACGCCACCGCACAACCGCTGCGCAAGGACTACCCGCGCTTGGTCGAATTGGTCAACGAAGGCGCACGCGAGATGGGCTATGCCGACACTGGCGCGATGTGGCGCAGCGGCTACGACATGCCGCCAGCGCAACTCATCGCCGAGACAGACAGGCTATGGGCTCAAGTCAAACCGCTGTACGAACAATTGCACTGCTACGCGCGCAGCAAGCTCGACGCCGAATACGGCAAGGACAAGGGCGAAGTCGCAGGCGGACTGCTGCCGGCCCACCTGCTTGGCAACATGTGGCAGCAGGACTGGAGCAATCGCTGGGATCTGTTGCAGCCCTACCCCGATGCGAGCAATCTCGACATTACCGATGCGCTGGAGCGGCAATACCAGAGCGACCTGAGCGCGGCACTGGCACGGCGTAACGGCGACACCTCGCCCGAAGCACGGTTCATGGCACAACGTGAAGCGCAGTTGCTCAGCGCCAAGCAGATGACCGAGCGCGCACAGGACTTTTACACCTCTCTGGCGATGCCCAAGCTACCCGATAGCTACTGGAGCCGCAGCCAGTTCATCAAGCCACTGGATCGCGATGTGGACTGCCATGCCAGTGCATGGAACATGGACATGGCCGGCGACGTGCGCGCCAAAATGTGCGTCAAACCGGACGAAGAAAACTTCGCCACCATCTACCACGAACTGGGGCATATCTATTACAACCTGGCCTACGACACGCTGCCGCCACTGTTCCAGAGCGGCGCCAACGATGGCTTCCACGAGGCCATCGGCGACACCATCGTGCTGGCGCTGACGCCGCAGTACCTGCATTCCATCGGCATGGCCGAGACGCCGCAAGTCAGCCGCGAGGCGCTGATCAATACACAGATGCGTATGGCGTTGAACAAAGTGGCGTTCCTGCCGTTCGGTCTGATGATCGACCGCTGGCGCTGGGGCGTGTTCGACGGTTCGATCAGACCGGAGCGCTACAACCAGGCATGGTGGGAACTGAAGGCCAAATACCAGGGCGTGGCCCCGGTTGCGCCGCGCGACGAGGCGTTCTTCGACCCAGGCGCCAAATACCACGTTGCAGCGAATACGCCGTACACACGCTACTTCCTCTCACACATTTTGCAATTCCAGTTCTACAAGAGTCTGTGCGATGCGGCCGGCTACAAAGGCCCGCTTTACGCCTGCACCTTTTACGGCAACAAGGAAGCCGGACAGAAATTCTGGTCGATGCTGCAACGTGGCGCGAGCCAACCCTGGCAGACCACGCTCAAGGAACTCACCGGCAACGAACGCCTCGATGCCGGCCCGCTACTGGAATACTTCGCGCCGATGCAGGAGTGGCTCAAGCAGCAGAACCAGGGACATCTGTGCGGCTGGGATACATCGACAGCGGCAGCTCGCTGAAACACAGCGGCTACTTCCCCCATTCATCGCGTAGACAACGTTTCATCCAACACCCAAGATTGCTCGGAAACCGTGACGATTCCGATCCCTCGCGCGCGCCCCTGCCTGCAAACCTTCCCGCGCGCTGCTAGCGCCGCATACGACGCCATGCGATCAAAGCAACCGTCGCCAACGCGGCAACGCTGCCGATCGCGGTCAGTTGTGCCATCCGTCGCGCACGCTGCGCGCTCAACTGCACGTGCGCGTTGTCCGTATCGCCTGCGGAAAGCGGTGATTGAAACACCGCGTGAGACGTTGCCGACTGACTGCGGGTCGTCGGCTTGGCGCTGGTGGGTGTGCGATCGACATCGTGGACGGGACGGAGGATTTTGTTCATGTCAGGCGTCGTCTTGGGCGTTGCGTTCATGCGTCGGGTCGATGCTGTGGTAAGCGTGGAGTCACGCCATCATTGTGCCAAGCGCAACGTTAACCCGATGCGGGCGAAACGTCATCTTGTACCTGCACGCTACCTGCATGGTCAGCGCATGACCCAACGGCCATTGACGGACTCCTCGACAACGCGGACATCTCTTTGCAGCATGACGGCATCACCATATTCACAGCTCGGTGTACTTGGTGATGCGGCCCTTGGCCCGCTCCACCGGATATTTAGCCGCGTTCACCTGCATCTTGCGCTGCGCCGCATCGATCGGATCGATGCCGAGTTTGTCGCACAATTGCAGCAGATAAAGCAGCACGTCGGCGATCTCGCTGCCCACCTGCGCTTTCTTGTCGTCGGACAAATGTCGGCTCTGCGTGTCGTCCAGCCACTGGAAATGTTCGAGCAACTCCGCCGCTTCCACAGACAGAGCCGCAGCCAGATTACGCGGACTGTGGAACTGGCCCCAATCGCGGGCGTCGGCGAAAGCACGCTGGGCGGTCTGCAGATCGCGAAGGCTGTCGGGCATGGCATGGCTCGCTGTGGTCACGCGGCATGGTAATGCAGCAGCGCCCGCGGCAGCACATGGGGGATGACACTGTGCGCTTACCGCACGACTGGACGCGCGCGTCTGCAGGGCTCGCCATGGCCACTTACGCTTCGGATCTACCCACGGGAGCACATGCGACCGGCGCAACTGCGAACGGGCACACGCGGTCGCCTTGCGCAGGCCAGGCGACGCATTGGACCGAGACAGATACGCAGCTGCGCAGCATGAAAGCGGAAAGCATCGCTCGCGATGGTCGCTGTACCCCGAGAGCGCAATGCAAGCCAGTGACCTTATGCCAGTAGAGGTGACGAACACGTCAAGAATTCACGCATCCTTCACCCCCATCCGATGTAGGGAGTGCCAACTCAGCACGGGATAAGTTTTTCCTCGGCTGCCGCCGCCGCCTACCGACGGCGTGGAAACGCCATCACTCTTGCCAAGTCGTTAACATAAAATTGCCTTTTATATCAATTACTTGATGTTGTTTCCGATGCCACTCGGTCGATTAGACGTTGTCCACAGGGGATGTGGATGACTTTTGCATAACGTTGTGGATAAGGTCGATACCGCCCTGTGAAACAAGAGTGTCAAACGGTGTGATGAAAATTTCACCAGAATTCATTTCCATGGGGCCGCCCCGAGCCCATCCGCCCTTTGGGCGGCATGGGGGATCCAGGCACATCTGGGCAGGCGCTGGAAAGCCGACTTCACCCGGGTTCCCCACCGGCCTCGCAGAAGAGGCCGGGAGATGCGAGCGTGGGAGGATGCTCGCGGTTCAGACCAACACGTCTTCCTTGTATGCCTCCACCGGAATGCAGGCACACATCACGTTCTTATCGCCGTAGACGTTGTCCACGCGTGCCACCGGCGGCCAATACTTCTGTTGCTTCAGGCTCGGCAGCGGGAACGCTGCCAGCTCGCGCGGATAGGCATAGGTCCATTCGCTGGCGGTGACCTGCGCGGCGGTGTGCGGGGCGTGCTTGAGCGGGTTGTCTTCGCGGTCCAGGCGGCCGTCTTCGATCGCGGCGATCTCCTCGCGGATCTGGATCATCGCCTCGATGAAGCGGTCCAACTCGTGCAGCGATTCGCTCTCGGTCGGCTCCACCATCAACGTGCCGGCAACCGGAAAGCTCAGCGTCGGGGCATGGAAGCCAAAATCGATCAAACGCTTGGCGATGTCCTCGGCGCCAATGCCGCTGGTTTTCTCCAGCGGGCGCACGTCGAGAATGCACTCATGTGCGACCAACCCGTTGCGGCCGGTGTACAGCGTCTTGTAGTACGGCGCCAGACGCCTGGCGATGTAGTTGGCGTTGAGCAGCGCGACCTGAGTGGCCTTGCGCAAGCCGGTGCGGCCCATCATGGTGATGTACATCCAGCTGATCGGCAGAATCGAAGCGCTACCGAAACTGGCGGCGCTGACCATGCCGACGCCACCCTCCTCGGCAACGTTTTGCTCTTCGCCGGCATTGGGCAACGTCTTGGGCAAGTAAGGCGCCAGATGCGCTTTCACCGCGCAGGGACCGACACCCGGGCCACCGCCGCCATGCGGAATGCAGAAGGTCTTGTGCAGGTTCAGATGCGACACGTCCGAGCCCCACTTCCCTGGCTTGGCCACGCCGACCAGCGCGTTCATGTTGGCGCCATCGGTGTAGACCTGTCCGCCATGGGCATGCACGGCGTCGCAGATCGCCACCACGTCTTCTTCGAACACGCCATGGGTGGAGGGATAAGTAATCATCAGCGCGGCCAGTCGCTGGGAATACGTCGCCGCCTTGGCGCGGATGTCTTCGACATCGACATTGCCGTTACCGTCGCACTTGGTCACCACCACGCTCATGCCGCACATCTGCGCCGACGCCGGGTTGGTGCCGTGCGCCGATTCGGGAATCAGGCAGATATCGCGATGGCCTTCGCCGCGTGCGCGGTGATAGGCGCGGATCGCCAGCAGGCCGGCGTACTCGCCCTGCGCGCCGGAATTGGGCTGCAGACTGACCGCGTCATAGCCCGTACACTCGACCAGCATCGCTTCCAGTTCGTCGATCAACTGTGCGTAACCGGCGCTCTGTGCGGCTGGTGCCAGCGGATGGATCGCGCCGAACTGCGGCCAAGTCACCGGGATCATCTCGGCAGTGGCGTTGAGCTTCATCGTGCAACTGCCCAGCGGGATCATCGTGCGATCCATCGCTAGATCCTTGTCGGCCAGCGCGCGCATGTAGCGCAGCAACTCGTGCTCGCTGTGATGGGTATTGAACACCGGATGCTGCAGAAACGCGCTACGACGCTGCAATTGCGCCGGCAGCGCGTCGGCAGTGATCGCGTCGAGCGCATCGACGTCGGCCTGCACACCGAACAACTGCGCCAGCGCGACCACATCGGCGCGCGTCGTGGTCTCGTCCAGGCTGATGCTCAACGAGGCATGATCGATCGCACGCAGGTTGATCCCGGCCGCATACGCCTTGGCATGCAGCGTCTGCGCATCCACGCCAGTGACGTGCAGGGTATCGAAGAAGCGCGCGCCAACGGCAACGCCGGCGCCGCGCAGCGCAGCAGCCAGGATCGCAGCCAGGCGGTGGGTGCGCCGCGCGATGCGGACCAGACCCTCGGGGCCATGGTAAACCGCGTACATCGACGCCATCACCGCCAGCAGCACCTGCGCGGTGCAGATGTTGGAGGTGGCCTTCTCGCGACGGATGTGCTGTTCGCGGGTCTGCAAGGTGAGGCGATAGGCGGGGTTGCCCGCCGCGTCGATCGACACGCCGATCAAACGCCCCGGCATCGAGCGCTTGTATGCGTCGCGGCAGGCCATGAACGCCGCGTGCGGACCGCCGAAGCCGAACGGCACGCCGAAACGCTGCGAATTGCCGACCACGATGTCCGCGCCCCATTCGCCAGGTGCGGCAATCAGCGTCAGCGCGAGCAGGTCGGTGGCCACGGCGACCAGACCGCCGCGCGCATGCAAGGCGGCGGTCAGTGCGGCATGCGCGTCGACCGAGTCGAAATGGAGCCGACCGAAGCTATCCGGATACTGCAACAGCACGCCGAAGCATTCGGCCTGCAGGGCTTCCTCAGGTGTCCCCACGCGCAGCACGATCCCCAGCGGCTCGGCGCGGGTGCGCAGCAGTTCCAGGGTCTGCGGATGCACCGCATCGTGGACGAAGAAGATATCCGACTTGGCCTTGGCCGAACGCTTGGCCAGGGTCATCGCCTCGGCGGCGGCGGTAGCCTCGTCCAGCAGCGAGGCATTGGCAATCTCCATGCCAGTGAGGTCGGCGCACATGGTCTGGAAGTTGATCAGCGCTTCCATGCGGCCCTGCGAAATCTCCGCCTGATACGGAGTGTAGGCGGTGTACCAAGCCGGGTTTTCGAGAATGTTGCGTAGAATCACCTTCGGCGTGTGGGTGCCGTAATAGCCCTGGCCGATAAAGGTGCGGAACACACTGTTTTTATCGGCAATGGCGCGGATCTTGGCCAGTGCCTCCTCTTCGGTGATCGCCTCGGGCAACGCCAACGCAGCCGGCGATTTGATGCTGCCAGGCACGATGGCATCGGTGAGCGCATCCAGCGAGTCGTGGCCGACAGTGCGCAGCATCTGCGCGATCTCGGCATCGTTCGGGCCGATATGGCGCTCGATGAAGGCCGAGTGGTGTTCGAGATCACGCAGCGAAGAGGTGTGAGACATGGAGATGGTCCGGCAGAGGAAGGCACGAGAAGCAGGCGCGCGTATGCTGCGGTCCGACCGCAGAGACGGTTGGCCGACGAGAAGCGCGCGCCTCCCAAATGTGCCCCTCTGTCCTTTTGCCTGAGAGTTTGGAAGCCGCTGTGGATCGCGCTGCGCTTCGTGCCCCTTCGGCGCCGGGTTTGACCGGTCTCTCCAGAGTCTTGGTGCGGGTGGTATCGGGCCTGAGCGATTACGGGCGTTGCGCCTTCGGCAGCGGGTTGCCCCGCTTCTCCCACCATATTGCTGATTGATTATAGCGCAGCCAGCACCGTCCACGGCCGCTGGAATCGAGCGATATCAGGCTGAATAGGCAACGCAGTCAGTGTGCAGCGACGCTGCTGGCGCGTATCATAGCCACACCCTATTCCCCCACGCCTGTCCATTGCCGGACTGGATGGTCGTGTGTGCGACCGATTTATCAGGATGTCCGAATGTCCCTCACGAACGTGTCCACCCGCCGCATGACCTGGCTGCTGGCTGGGCTGACGATGTTCGGCCCGTTCTCGATCGACACCATTTTCCCGGCGTTCCCGCAATTGGCGCAGCGCCTGCACGAGGATCCCGTGGCGATCCAGCAGACGGTCAGCGTGTACCTGCTGGCCTATGCGCTGATGGGCCTGGCGCACGGACCGCTGTCCGATGCCTGGGGACGCCGGCGGGTCATCGTCGGTGGGTTGGCGGTCTTCATTCTGGCCTCGGTCGGTTGTGCGCTGTCGCGCGACTTGCCGACCCTGCTGACATTCCGGGCGCTACAGGGCATCTCCGCCGGCGTCGGCATGATCGTCGGCCGTGCCGTGATCCGCGATCTGTTCCAGGGCGACGATGCCCAACGGCTCATGAGCCACGTGTCGATGCTGTTCGGCATCGCCCCGGCCATCGCACCGATTATCGGCGGCTGGATTCTGAGCAGTGGCCACGACTGGCCGATGATCTTCTGGTGGCTGGTCGGGTTTTCTTCGCTGTTGTTGCTCGCCACGCTGCGCTGGCTACCGGAAACCCATCCACCGCAGATACGCACGCCATTGGCACCGCGCACACTCCTGCGCGATTACCTCAGCATCGGGTTCAACCCACGTTTCCAACGCCTGGCCGCCGCCGGTGCGTTCAACTCCGCCGGGGTGTTCCTGTACATCGCCTCGGCGCCAGCGTTCGTCATCGACCTGCTCGGCATGAGCGCGCAGGATTTTGCCTGGCTGTTCATGCCCACCATCGGCGGCATGACCCTGGGTGCATTTCTCTCCGGACGCATGGCCGGCCAACTCGGGCCATTACGCCAGGTCCGCATCGGTTTCATCTGTTGTGGTGTCTCGGTGGTTGGCAACATCGCCTATACCGCGCTGGCACCACAGATCACACTGCCATGGGCGGTGTTGCCAATTTTCGGCGGTGGCTTGGGCATGGCGTTGATCTTCCCAATCCTGGCGCTCGCCGTGCTGGACATGTATCCACGCCAGCGCGGACTGGCCTCGTCGCTACAAGCATTCATGCAACTCATGGTGAGTGTGGCAGTGGCGGGGGTATTGGCACCGTTGCTCAGTGGCCACCCACTGCATCTGGCGCTGGGCTCGGGCGGGTTTTTCCTGCTCGGCTGTGCATTCTGGTATTGGGATCGGCGCAGCGCCCCCCTGCCGAAGCCAGAGGCGCAGATGCCTCCACTGGAACCGACAGACCCTCTATGAGCAACGAAGGCGTGGTTCGGCTATCGTCCTCGGGTCACCGTTGAGGGAATCGCATGTCCATCCAGTCCAAGCAGCGCCGCGACCTACGCAAAAAATTGGCCGAACGCCTGCGCCACCGCGCCGAGGTTGCCACCCTGAGCCCGCAGATCGAGGCACACGCGGAACTGCGCGATCAGCAACGCACGCTCCTGGCCGGAATCGTGCGCCGCGACGGCGAATGGGTTCTGGGCATGGACGGACGCATCGCCGGACAGAGCGAGAGTGCGGCGCAGGTGCTGTCACTGATCATGCAGGCGGCGGAAATGCACGAGCGCACCGGCACACCGGTACGCTTGATGTACTCGGATGCACTGAAGGACGCCGCGCACGCCGATGCGCTGGCACAGGGTCTGAGCTTCGAGGAATTCAAAGCACGTCACACTCAGATCATGCGTCGCGACGATAGCGGCGCAGCGGTCCCGCCGGCCTAACTCCATGGGCCAGAGCGCGAGCCAGGCTGCGCATGAGACCGTGTCGCTGAAACGGGTACGCAGGCGCGACAGCATCGCGCTGATCCAAGCGCATCGCACCAGCACCGCCCTGCATCATCCTTGGACGTATCCGTTCACCGACGTGCCTGGTTTCGAGGCCTGGTATGCCCAAACCCTTGACGGCAGCAACATCGCGCTACTCGCGCGCGAGCGCAGTAGCGACGCGCTGGCAGGGCTCTTCACTTTCAGCCAGGTCGTCGGCGGCTGTTTCCAGAGTGCCTATCTGGGCTATCACGCGATGACCGGTTGCGAAGGCCGTGGGCTGATGACCCATGCACTGCGCCTGTGCGTGGCATATGCGTTCACCGAACTGGGATTGCACCGGGTAGAGGCCAATATCCAGCCGGATAACACTCGCTCGCTGGCGCTGGTAAAGCGAGCCGGTTTTCGTTGCGAAGGCTATTCGCCACGTTACATGCGCATCGGCGGAATCTGGCGCGACCACGAGCGCTGGGCACGATTGGCCGACGACTGAACGCATGCAGATTTTCCGGTTAACGAGACGAGCGTAACTCCACCGCAAAGAAACCGAAAAAGCTAACACTCGATAAGGCCGAGCATCTGCAGCAAGGCCAGTGGACGCGGCAGAAAGGACTCTTGATCCTGCTGGAGCAGCCACCTCAGGCCGGAAAGCCTATCGTTAGCGGTAGACACTGCATACCAACCACTAGCTCACATCCATGATTTGGGACTTCCGTTCAAGTCGCCATGGATTAAGTCAACCTAATATCTCTTATCAGCAAACGTGTACTCCCTGTTGAAATGGGAAGTACTTTAAAAATCAAACGAATTCGAATGGTGCAATTCTTCAAATTGCACTCCGCCATCACGGAACATCATCATGATCACGACTCCAAGACTTAAAGCGAAAGCAAATGCAGTTGGCATTTTTGCCATTATGACCACAGCAACTGCAATTGCCGCCGCGCCCTCGGTGCCACAATGCGCCATTCCGCAACAATGGCCGACCCCAAGCGCGACAAAAGTCGTTGGTAATGGCACACCAACCAGTTGCACCGCGACTGCGCTTTCCAATGCTGTCGCACAAGGCGGCTACGTCACCTTCAATTGCGGCACACAACCCGTCACCATTCCAGTCACCCAGCCAGTCGATCACGATCGGCTCAAGAAATCCCACCGTGATCGATGGACAAGGTCAAATCATCCTGGATGGTCAGCAATCCACACGCATTTTTCTGGTGAATTCATGGAGCGCACTCTCGGTGCGCAACCTACAGCTTCAAAACGGCAGTTCCGTGCAACCACCGTCAAACACCTCGTATGACCCAGGCACCTGGGGTGGCGGCGCGATCAAGATCGGCTACCAGAGCAAGCTGGAAATCATCAACAGCCAGTTTCTCTCCAATCGCAGCAGCATCGGCGGCGGCGCCCTCTTTGCCGGTAGCGACGCGGATGTCACCATCGTGGGAAGCTCCTTCTACAAGAACTCCTCATGGCTTGGCGGCGCGCTGTACACCCAACTCAGCCGCCTGACGATCGTCAATTCGGATTTCGTGGGAAATCAGGCGATCAACCCTCCGCAGGGCTTTCCCGATGCCGGTGAGTTTGGCGGTAGCGGTGCAATCGACACCGATGGCGCATCGCTTAACGGGTATATCCATGGGGGAGTGGGGAGCGGCGGCACCTTGTCGCTCTGCGGCACTGTGATCAATAACAATGTTGCTGCTAATGGCTCCGGAGGAATGACACTCTGGGCATACGCACCAGACACGATTGACGTGAAATATTCAACATTCGCCAATAACGTCGCGACCAGCGGCCTTGGCGGCGCTGGCCGCATCAGCCTTGGGTTCACCGATGCTTCGCATTCGGGCTCGACCATGACGACACCGGGCATCATCAATGTCGCCGAATCGAGTTTTATTTCCAATAAGGCAGCCAATGGCAATGCCGGCGCACTGTATATGGACTGCTACGGCGCGTGCGACATCAGCAACAGCACCTTTTATGGCAATTACGCCTCGAACGTCGGTGCTGTCATCCAGCATACCGGGTGGCCGTCATCGGTCGGCGATCAAGGCAATGTCACGGTGCGTTTCAACAACGTCACCTTCGCGGAAAATTCGCAGGGACCGGCACTTTTCGGCGACAGGTTCGCTATCTACAACAGCATCTTCACCTCGAAAACCGAACGCTCGTTCTGCAGCAGCCAGAACAATAGCGGCGACAACATCATTGAACACTCAGACAAAGGTGCAGTCTGGCCCTTCAGTTGCCTGAAATCTGGCTCGGTCAAATCAGCAGACCCATTGCTGTCTGCTCCTGACAACAATGGTGGTCCGACCCTGACCATGCTTCCTGCTGCAAACAGCCCTGCATACGCCTCCGGCACTAACTGCCGCGAAATCGATCAGCGCGGCTACGCTCGACATACCTCGCTATGCGATCTCGGCGCAGTGGAGATCGATGCAAAATCTAGCGGCGGTGGCTCCACGGGTGGCGGTGGCTCCACGGGTGGCGGTGGCTCCACGGGTGGCGGTGGCTCCACGGGTGGTGGCGGCTCCTCGGGTGGTGGCGGCTCCACGGGTGGCGGTGGCTCCACGGGTGGCGGTGGCTCCACGGGTGGCGGTGGCTCCACGGGTGGTGGCGGTTCCTCGGGTGGTGGTGGCTCCACGGGTGGCGGTGGCTCCACGGGTGGTGGCGGCTCGACCGGTGGTGGTAGCTCCACCGGCAGCCCCAGCTTCAGCACCCATGTCATCGTCGACAGCAGTTGGCAAACCGGTCATTGCGACCGCGTGCAAGTCACCAATACCGGAACCACCTCCGGCAATTGGGCAGTCACACAGACGATCAGCGGCACGATCAATAACCTGTGGAATGCAGTTTGGACGCAGTCCGGCGGCACGCTCAGCGCCACGGGCATGGATTGGAACAAGACCCTGGCACCCGGCGCCATGGCCGAGTTCGGTTTCTGCGCCAGCCGTTAATCTCGTCGGGTTATGTAACACCGTCACCACGCCCTGCGCGGTGACCAGGAACGGCAGTGTCGCTTGACGCTGCCGTTCGTGCTTCAAGGCATCACCACACGCCAACCATTGGCGATCGGCAAACGCGGGGCGGTGCCACTCAATCCAGCCCATCCATGCGGATACGGTTGGCGAACAGCGAAAACGCCAACATCCCAGTCAGTCCTCTGACCCGCGCCATCCACGGCGGCAACCAACGCGGCGGCAACACAATGCCGGACTCGAACAGCGGTGCGAATCCGACCGCATCTTCCAGCGTCATCTTGCCAGCGAACAACCCACGGCAAAGCGACAGGCGGTCACGCTGCAAAGCTTGGCGGAAAAACGTGTGCACCGACGCCAACCCACGCAGATACACCGTGTCCTTGGTAAACGCAACGCCACCGCTGGTCGGCACTCCACGAAACACGCGCTGGGTCGATGAAAAACTCTCCATCGGCGACTGTCCGGCCGCATCGAAGTAACGAAACACCTCGATAAAGTCCGCACCGGCGCGCGCCAGTGCGATCGCCTCGATACGCAGACTGATCCGCTTCATGCGCACGATGTCGATACTGCCAGTGATCTGCTCGGCGAAAGTCGCCAGACCTTCCTGGGTCGCCGTCACTCGTGGCGAGGACAGCGCAAGACTTCGCAGATGCACCTGCGCGCGGCCATTGAGCGCGGTCAGCGAATGCACCAATGCCTCGTGGTGGAACAACTGCGCCCGGTCGTAATTGCTAAATGTCGCACCGGCGCGCAGGCGGATGCGGCGGGCTCCCGCTGCGGCCTTGGATGGCAGGTCCGGATCCAATTCGACCGAGATCACCCGCGTACCGAAAAAGGCATCCAGGTCGCGCTGCAACAACAAATGCAACGCGGTGGCCGACACCGGCACCTGCTCCTCGGCCGAAAGCAGCTCACAGTCCAGTTCCTGAGCGATATGAATGAAATGACTGGCCGCCTCGCGCATGGTCGACCCTTGTCCGGGCATCGGATCTTCCGGGACACCGAACAACTGAGCCGAATACGTCCCCACCGCCGATGTCCCCAGCGACTCCAGCAACGCCGCGGCCAGATCCCAACTGTGCACCGATGCCTGCAGATAGACACCAAGCGGATGCGTTGGATCGCACGCCTGTGCGATGGCGGCCAACTCACGACGTGTGTCGGTCAAGTCCAGGCGCGGATACTGCACCTGCGGCAGTTGCGGCTGACCGCGCGCCACACTTTGCAGAAACGACGCCTGCAGCGCCAACGGCCAGCTCGTCAGTGCCAGTAGACGAATGCCGCGCACCGCCTTGACCATGCGCGCGTCCAGCTTGGTGTGATGGCGGATCTCGGCAGGTACCACCGCCATCGCAGAATCCGATCTCGCTCAGCGACGCAGGCTGCGTGGCGGCTGGCGCTTGCCGCCCGGCTTGCCGGAGGGCGACTGGCCGGCGCGGCCGGTCGTCGCGTTCTGCGCCTGCCGCTGCGCCAGCTTGCCTGCGGCACCGGCGACTTCCTCGCGCAGCTTGAGGTAATTGGCCAGACGCGCGGCGTCGATCTCACCGCGCTCGATCGCGGCCTGCACCGCGCAGCCCGGCTCGGCCTGGTGTGCGCAATCGTTGAACCGGCATTGCGCCGCCAATGCCTCGATATCGGCGAAAGCGCCTTCGGCCAGGTCTTCCTCGCCAGTGGGCTTGAGCTCGCGCATGCCCGGCGTATCGATCAGGCAGGCGCCAGAGGGCAGTGGCAACAACGCGCGGTGCGTGGTGGTGTGGCGGCCACGCGAATCGCGCTCGCGCACCGCAGCGGTACGCATCTTCTGCACACCGAGCAAGGTATTGGTCAAGGTGGACTTGCCAGCGCCAGACGACCCCACCAGCACCACGGTCTGTCCCGGCCGCAACCAGGGCCGCAGCGCGGCGACGCTTTCAGTTTGCTTCGCATTGACCGTCAGCAGCGGGATCGACTGCGCGGCCAGCTCCTCCAGCACCGCCAGGGCGTCGTCAGCGTATTCGGTGAGATCGGCCTTGGTCAGCACCACCACCGGCGCGGCACCGCCACCGCCGACCAGCAGCAGATAGCGCTCGATGCGGCGCGGATTGAAATCCGCATCCAGGCCGCAGACGATGAACACCGTATCGATATTGGCCGCAATGACCTGCTGATGGTAATGCTCACCAGCGGCGCCGCGCTTGATCGCGGTGCGCCGTGGCAGCAGCGCGACGATGCGCGTGCCATCCAGCAGAACCCAGTCGCCGACCGCGGCGCGCTCGTGGCTGGGGAAGCGTGGCCGTTGCCAATCCGGCAGCGACTCCACCTTGAAGGCGGTGTCCACCGCATCGGCGACCACATAGCCGGTGCGATGCTGCTCCACCACCCGCGCCGGCCGCGCTTGCGGATAGGCATCGAACTGCGCCTGCCAGGCCGGCTCCTCAGGCGATCCAGGCCAGGGCCAGCCGATGGGGCGCAACGCAGCGAAATCGATCTGGGGCAGGCTCATGTGCGGATTCTAGACGCTGCCGATGCGGTCCCGGTGGTTCTATCGCATTTCCGCTACCATGCCAGTTCCACGCTCCACCGGCTAATGCGATGCCCACACCGCCGATCAAGCCGCTCGCGATTCGCGAACGTCTGTCTGAAGTCCGCTATGAAATCCGCGGAGAACTGGCCCGGCGCGCCCGTGATCTGGAGGCGCAGGGGCGCAAGCTGATCAAGCTCAATATCGGCAATCCCGGCGCATTCGGTTTCCGCGCACCGGATCATCTGCAGCGCGCGATCGCCGACGACATGGGCCGCACCGACCCCTACACTCACCAACAAGGCATGCCGGAGGCACGCGAGGCGATCGCCGCGGCCTACGCGCGACGCCAACATCCGGACGCCCATCCGGAGCGCATTTTCATCGGCAACGGGGTCAGCGAACTGATCGACCTCTCCCTGCGCGCCTTGCTCAACCCAGGCGACGAAGTGCTGGTGCCATCGCCTGACTATCCACTCTGGTCGGCGGCCACCATCCTCAACGACGGTCGCCCGGTGTACTACCGCTGCGCGCCTGACAATGGCTTCCAGCCCGATCCGGTGGAGATCGAAACACTGGTGTCCTCGCGCACCCGCGCCATCGTGCTGATCAACCCGAACAATCCCAGTGGCGCCAGTTATTCGCGCGCCCTGCTGGAGAAGATCGTCGCCATCGCGGTCAAGCACAACCTGCTGTTGATGGTCGACGAAATCTACGACCAAGTGTTGTACGACGGCACCGATTTCGTCCCCGTCGCGCCCCTGGCCGGGGAGCATCCCTGCGTTAGTTTCGGCGGCCTGAGCAAGGTGCACCGCGCCTGCGGCTGGCGGGTCGGTTGGGCGCTGCTCTCCGGTGCCGCCGAGCGCATCGGCGAGTTCCGCAATGCCATGGACCTGCTCGGCGCACTGCGCCTGTGCGCGAACGTGCCCGGCCAATTCGCCATCGACGCCGCGGTCAACGGCCCGGATACCATCTCCCCGCTCTGCACACCCGGCGGCCGCCTGTACGAAACCCGTCGCGCGGTGATCGACGCCTGCGCGGCCAGCGAACACTTGTCGCTGGTACAACCGGCCGGCGCGCTGTACGCGTTTCCAGCCGTGGTCGGCACAGCCGCACGCGGATTCGACGACCACGCCTTCGCACTGGAATTGATGAACGAAGAGGGCGTCTTGGTGGTCCCGGGCTCCAGCTTCAACGTGCCCTACCACAACCACTTCCGCGTCACCCTGTTGCCGGAAGCGGCGACGATGCGCGAGGTGTTCGCACGCATCGACCGGGTGCTGACGCGGCGCGCCGAAGCCGCCACCAAGGTGGTGCCGCTGAAACCGCGCAGCGCGGTGCGCTGATGCCACGCAAAGCAAAGACCAACACGCCGGTGCCGGACCCACGACGCTACCTGGCGCTTGGCGACTGCTACAGCATCGGCCAGAGCCTGACCGTGGAAGAAAGTTGGCCAATGCAACTGGCCGCCGCGCTGCGCACGCGCGGGGTGGCCTTGAGCGATCCGCAGATCATCGCCACCACCGGCTGGAGCACCAACCAACTCGCCACCGCCATCGACGAGGCCGCGCCACAGGGGCCGTTCGCGCTGGTGACGCTGCTGATCGGCGTCAACGATCAGTACCACGGCCACCCACTGCAGGAGTACCGTGCGCAGCTCAACTCACTGCTGCAACGTGCGATCGATTTTGCCGGCAACCAATCGCGGCGAGTGCTGATGGTCTCGATCCCGGACTGGGGCTTGAGCCCACTCGCACAACCGCCCAAGTACGACCCGGTACAGATCAGCATCCAGATCGACGCCTTCAACGCGACCGCCCAAGACTGTTGCGCCGCGCATGCGATTGGTTTCGTCGATATCACCCCGATCAGCCGCGATGGCGGCGGCGACGCACCGATGCTGGCCACCGACCGACTGCATCCGTCGGCGGCGATGTATGCGCGTTGGACCGAGCGCGTGTTACCTGCTGCATACGCTGCCCTGGCCTGACCGGCACGCCCTGATCCGCACGCGACGCCTGCTGGCAAACAACAGCCGCGCAACACCACGTCACTCCTGGTTCCGATGGTTCGGCATCGCGCATGACGGCTGATCCGCAGGCGGTTCTTCGCTGCGGTGGGCTGTCACCTGCGCGGTGCCGGCATCAGGCACCTCGGCGCGAAGCCCGCGTGCGTGCAGCGCCTGTAGCACGCCCTCCACGATCACCGGGTTGTGCCCGTGCGCCGCACCTTCATGCAGTAACACAATCGCCCCTGGAGTCAGCTTGCGGACGATGCGCGCCACGGTCGCCGCAGGGTCGCAGCGCACGCCGTCGAAGCCGCGCACGTTCCAGGCCACTCGGGTCAGGCCATGACGGCGCAGCGGTGCGGCGACAAAGGGGTTGGTCATGCCCACCACCGAGCGGTACCAGCACGGCGCGACACCGGCGATGGTGGTCAAGGTTTGCTGGGCCTGATCGATCTCGCGCGCCATGCGCTGCGGCCCCAACGCCCAGAACCAGGCATGTGGATGAGTATGACTGTGGTTGCCGATGCCATGGCCACGGCGCACGATCTCGCGCACCAGCTGTGGGCGCGCGGCAGCGCGCGCGCCGACCAAAAAGAAGGTGGCCTTGGCCTGATAGCGGTCGAGCAGCTCCAGGATCGCCACGGTGTCCTCGGACGGACCATCGTCGATCGTCAGCCATACCCGGGAGGCGCCGCCGGGCAGACGGTCGAGCACCGGCGCGTACAGCCACGCCCGTGGCAGGAAGACCGGCAGCAAAAACGCCGCATGCGACAGCAGCAACACCGGCAGGCCGATGCGCCAGCCGCAGGCCCACCAGAGCGCCGCGACCAGTGCCTGCGAGGCCAGCGCCCAGAGCAGCCAGCGGTGCGGATGAGGCGGGATACGATGCAGCGTTTCCGGAACTGTCATGCCCCATGATGCCATGCGGCGTAGAATGACCAGCCCGACTTCGCCACCGAACACCTGCCATGTCCCTGGATCCCGCCCTGCGCTCGCGCATCGAAACGCTGCTTAGCTCCAACCGCGTCGTGCTGTTCATGAAAGGTCAGCCGGGCATGCCGCAGTGCGGGTTTTCCGCCAAAGCGGTGGGCGCGCTGAACGACCTCGGCGTCGACTTCGCCCACGTCAACGTGCTGGCCGACCAGGACATCCGCGAGGGCATCAAGGTCTACGGCGACTGGCCGACGATCCCGCAGTTGTACGTGGACGGGGAGTTGATCGGCGGCAGCGACATCATTCTGCAAATGGCCGGCAATGGCGAACTGAGCGAGTTGCTGGGCGTGCCAGCCCCGGATCGCACGCCGCCGACGATCACCATCACCGACGCCGCCGCCGACATGCTGCGCGGCGCGCTGGCCGACGCCCCAGGCGCCAGCCTGGCATTGGCGATCGATGCGCAGTTCCAGCCGAACTTCCAGCTTGCGCCGACCGACCCCAACGCCATTGCCGCCGAATCCAACGGCCTGCGGGTGCAGTTCGACCCGGGCAGCGCACGCCGCGCCGACGGCATCACCATCGACTGGGTGGACGACCTGCGCGGGCGCGGCCTGGCCATCGACAACCCCAACGCACCCAAGCCGGTACAGGACATCAGCCCGCGCGACGCCGACGACCAGGTCCGCGCCGGCAACCTGATCCTGGTGGACGTGCGCCCACCGGAGGAGCGCGCCGTCGCCGCGGTGAATGTGGCATTCCGCTCACTGGACGGCGAGCAGCGCGCGCAATTGGAAGCCCTGCCGAAGGACACCGCGCTGGCGTTCTTGTGCCATCGCGGCGGGCGCAGTGCACAGGCAGCCGAACACTTCCGCGCGCTCGGTTTCACTCGGGTACACAACGTGATCGGCGGCATCGACGCCTGGACAGACCAAGTGGACGGCAGCGTCCCGAAGTATTGAGCCGTTCACGCCCACGGCCACCATCAGCGCAACGGGCAGGCGCAAGATCATGCGCTCGTGCAGCCACGCATACACCGATCCATCCACTGCGCCGCGCCGATGCACCGTGTGCATCGCCACGGCGCAGTGGATGGGATGGCGCACGATGATTGCCTTCGGTGCGCAGACGCATTTGGCCGCTCAGCCAATGCCCGCGTCGACCTGCAGAAAATCGTTCTCCTCCTGCGTGGCTTGCCGTCCCAACGCCGCATTGCGATGCGGAAAACGACCGAAACGCTGGATCACATCCTCGTGCATCACCGCCCATTGCAACGCCTGGGCATCGGCAAGCGCGCTGAACAATTCCACCGCCTGGCGTTGCAACGCGACATCCTCGGCATGCGTGTAAGGCAGATAAAAAAACATCCGCAACGTCGCATCCGTCTGCCGATCGAACCCGTCCACCAACGCCTGATGCGCGTAATAGCAGGCCAGTCCGTCGGTGGCGTAAGCATGCGCACTGCCACGGAACACGTTGCGCGGCACTTGATCGAGCAACAGCAACAGCGCCAGTGCACCTTCGGCATCGCCCATCCACCCCGCATATTCGCCGCGCGCGGCGGCATGGTGGGTGTCCAGCAAGTGTTGGCGGACATTGGCGTCGAAGGATTCGTTGACGGCGAACCAGCGCTCACGGCCAGCACTACGCCAGAAATCCACGACAGCCTGCGGGGTGATTTCGCTCATCGCGGCGTCTCTCTGGCTTCAATACAGTTGCATAACAGATCCCGCGTCGCGATGCAGTGCAGAGCCGGCCAGCGTCAGCGTCGACACGGCAGGAAACAGAGCATGGACCGCGTGGCGACTTGTACCTGAAGCGAAACATATCGATGTCAAGGTGATATCCACACCTGATTTTGTAGATTAATTAAAGACCCACATCCCATGAGAAATGCCTGCGTGCGCACCGTTTTTTCCCTGATCTTGTTTTGTCTCGCAGTGGGCGGCGCACTGCCTGCTGTGGCCCAGAATGGAACCTTCGGCCTCAGCCACAGCGGCGGGCGCTTCATCGTCGATAGCGGCGCCAATCTGGTGTTCAGCGTGGATGACAGCAATGGCGACTTGGTGTCGATGCGCTATCGCGGCACCGAGTTGCAGAGTACCGAGCCCAAAGGCTCGCAGATGGCCTCAGGACTCGGCACAGCGACCGTGGTGGCGCGCACCGTGGGCGACACCATCGTCATCTCGGCTCAGGCCGGCGATCTGACCCATTACTACATGGCGCACAAAGGCCGCAATGCGATTTACATGGCTACCTATGCGCCCACCTTGCTGCCCATCGGCGAATTGCGCTTCGTCACACGGCTCAATGTCGACCTGCTGCCGAACGCCGACCGCGAACCGGACTCCAACGTCGGTACCGCGATTGAAGCCAAGGACGTGTTTTTGCTTCCCGACGGCCGCACCAGCTCCAAGTTCTATTCTGCGCGGCGTGCAATCGACGACAGCATCCATGGCGTGAGCGGCACGAACGTGGCCGTTCGCATGTGGATGGGGAACCGCGAATACAGCTCCGGCGGCCCATTCTTCAAAGACATCGCCACGCAAAAGACCGTGGTCACCCACGAGTTGTACAACTACATGTTTTCCAATCACACCCAGACCGAGTCCTATCGCGGCGGTCTGCATGGCGTGTATGCCCTGCTGTTCACCGACGGTGGCCCAGCGCCGGACGCGGCGACCGATCTCAGCTTCGTCGATGCGAGGCTGAAACTAAAAGGCTTCGTGGACAACACCGGCCGCGGCGCGGTATCCGGTCAGGTCTCGGGCGTAGCGAACGGGCAACCGGCCGTCGTCGGCCTGAGCAACGACCAGGCGCAGTACTGGGCAAGCGCGGACTCGACAGGACAATTCCAGATCGCCAGCGTGCTTCCTGGACACTATCGCATCACGCTCTACCAAAACGAACTCGAGGTTGCGCAGGACACGCTCGAAGTCGATGCCGGCACCACCACGCAGACCGCATTGCAAGCGGTGCCGCTGCAGGGCCAGGTACAGTGGCAGATCGGCGTGCCCGACGGCACTCCCGGCGGTTTCCGCAATGCCAGCCTGTTGCCCACGATGCATCCCTCCGACCAGGCCATGGCGCCTTGGGGGCCGCTGACCTACCGCGTGGGAACCAGCGCGCTTGAGGATTTTCCGGCGGTGCAATGGCACGGCGTCAACACGCCCACGCGCATTGAGTTCGTCCTCGGCGCCGACCAAGTCCGCGACTATCGCTTGCGGATGTTCGTCCCACTGACACAAGCCGGTGCGCGCCCGCAAGTGAGCGTGAACAGCCAATGGACTGGCCCGGTGCCAGCGCGCCCCAATCAACCAGACAGCCGCGGCATTACCCGCGGCACCTATCGCGGTAACAACACCGTGTACCTTGTCGACATCCCGGCCACGGCCTTGCAGGCCGGCCTCAATTGGCTGGACATCGATACAGTTTCCGGCTCGCCGGACAATGGCTTTCTCGGCCCGGCTGTCGTCTTCGACAGCGTGCAACTGATCGTGCCATAAGCTGATCGTGCCTTGAAGGTTGCACGGATGCGGGAACGCCCTTGCAACCTGGGTGATGCAGCGGATTGCAAAGAAATATGCCTGGACGACCGAGAACGGTCATCCAGGCATACCCTCATCGTTTGAACAACCCAGCCCGATAGTGCTTTGCTGGGTTATTCAGACCTCTTGATCTCAACGGCTGGCGCAGAAGCCGAACTCGGCCATGGCACCAGGCGCCAGAGTCTTGTTCCAATCCATACCCGCAGCGTTGAGCGTGCTGCCGGACTGCGTCCAAATCGCATTCCATAGGTTGTTGATCCTGCCGCTGATCGGCTGGCTGATTGCCCAGTTGCCTGCGCTAGTACCGGTATTGGTCACCTGCACGCGCTCGCAATAGCCGACATGCCAGTCGCTGTCGACAATGGTACGCGTGCTGAAGCTCGGGCCGCCGGTGGAACCACCGCCACCCGTGGAGCCACCACCGCCAGTGGAACCGCCGCCACCCGTGGAGCCACCACCGCCAGTCGAGCCGCCGCCACCCGTGGAACCGCCACCGCCAGTGGAACCGCCGCCACCTGTGGAGCCACCACCGCCAGTGGAACCGCCGCCACCTGTGGAGCCACCGCCGCCAGTGGAACCGCCGCCACCCGTGGAGCCACCACCGCCAGTCGAGCCGCCACCACCCGTGGAGCCACCGCCGCCAGTGGAACCGCCAGTCTTCGCATCGATGTTCGCCGTGATATCGATCCAACCTTTGCCGCGCACCACTTCGAAGCCAGTTTCAACCACATGCAGATACAGCGAATCGCTGTAGCGACCATCCTGACTACGATTAGCCTGCAACCAATTTAGGAATTGCTTCACGTCAACATTGAGGCTACCGCTGGTCGGCAGATTGGCTTGGCCGGCAGTGCCGTGCGGGATGAAGGTGTACACGTAATAGCCGGCGGCGCTGTTATCTCCTTCCCACAAGTCGAAGGTATAGCCACCAGCAGTAATCACGTTGGTGGCGGTGGGCTGGCCTATCGGATAAGAGTTATTCCCCGCCCAGATCATCAATTCCAGCTGTGGCACGTCCTTGTTTGCGTCGTGGCGGAAGAACATGTCGTAGGCGAAGTCGCCGTGCAGGTCAGTGCCACCAGCAGTGTAAGAAAACTGGACCGGGATCGATGTCAACGAGGACACCTGGGCCGGGAACAAGTTATCGCCGGCCGGATTCCAGCCGTAGTGGTAGCCACGCAGGATCGCCGGATAACCGTACAGATTATTGTTAGAGTAGTTGAAGGACACATTCAATTCCGGCGTGGTGCCGCTACCAAACGTGCCTTGCATGCCGTGGTTCGGATCGCCGAAATCGTTGACCCAGGCGTAATGGCTCCCATAGACCTTGTTCGGTCCAGCCATAACCAGTGGCACGGCGGCCATACACGCCAGTGCGAGCAGTGTCTGCAAGGGACGGCGTGTCTTCCGCGGGACACCCGCGACCATCTTGATGTTGTGCATCGGAATTTTCCTTATGGAAACAGCCATTCGCTGTCTTACACGACGCTAACAAGATGTCCGCAGATTGAGCTATGAAAAGAACATCTGATCTCATGCACGAACGGCAATAGTGTTAGGTCGGCACAGTATAAAGCGTGCGCGAACACTCACTTCCAGGCCATTAGCAACATCCGACAACGCGCATTGTCTACCGGGCTGACCACTGCCATGTGCCTATCCAGCGTCGATATAAGATCGTCGATGGGCTGTAGCGCGACGGTTGCGCTAGCGACGAGGCGGCCGCACTGCGTGCCGGATGGTAGTCTTGCTCTGCTAGGCTGCATCGCCTTGCATCACGGAAAAACATTTATGACCGTCACCTATTCGATCAGCCTGCCCGATCCCTCCCGTGCGCGCGGCAGCCAGCCGTCGCTGAGTTTCAACGCACATGGCGCCGATGCCTTCGCCGAACAGTTGCAAACCGCGCTGCGCGACCCAGGCTGGTGTGAGCGCTGGCACGCATTGCAGCCAGATCCGGACGAGGTGGATCCAGCCCAGGCCATCACCGATCCCAATGCACGCGTCACCGGCAGGCAGAATGACCTGCGCATCGACCTGTCCGTCACGACCAGCATCCCCGGCGACATCCTGAGGCAGCGCATGCGCTTGCTTGCCGGCAGCTTCTGGGAACTGCACGACGTGCGCTGAAAGAGCACGTCACTCTCACGCACGACGCGCGTGACGCAGCCGCACAGTCGATGTCCGAGCATGGCGATTTGCCTGCACCCACCCAAGGCTGACCACACACCAAAAACCAGCCGACGTACCCCTCGCTGCGCTCAGTCGCGCAGCGCGCGCGCGTGGAAGGCGATGTGCTCGCCGATGAAGCTGGCGACGAAGTAGTAACTGTGGTCGTAACCGGGCTGCAAGCGCAAGGTCAACGGATAGCCAGCGGCATCGGCCGCATCCTGCAGTAACTGCGGCCGCAGTTGCGCCTCCAGGAACGCATCGTCACCGCCCTGGTCGATCAGCATCGGCAGATGCTCGCGGGCCGTGCGGATCAGTGCGCTGGCGTCATACGCCGACCACTGCGTGCGATCCTCGCCCAAATATGCGGTAAAGGCTTTCTCACCCCACGGCACTTGCGTCGGCGCAACGATCGGCGCGAACGCCGACACGCTGCGGAAGCGACCTGGATTCTTCAGCGCGACCACCAGTGCGCCATGCCCTCCCATCGAATGGCCGCTGATCGCACGGCGACCATTGTGCGGAAACTGCGCTTCGACCAACGCCGGCAATTCCTCCACCACGTAGTCGTACATGCGGTAATGCGTGGCCCACGGCGCGCGCGTGGCGTTGACATAGAAGCCTGCACCGATGCCCAAGTCATAGCCATCGGCATCGGCGACGTCATCGCCGCGCGGACTGGTATCGGGTGCGACCAGGATCACCCCATGCTCGGCGGCATAACGCTGCGCACCGCACTTGATGATGAAATTCTGCTCGGTGCAGGTCAATCCACTGAGCCAGTACAACACCGGCAACGCTGCGTGCTCTGCCTGCGGCGGCAGATACACCGCGATGTGCATCGTGCAGCCGAGGGCCGTGGAATTGTGACGATAGACGTCCTGCCAACCACCGTGACAGGCATGGTGTTCGATGCGCTCCATGAGTGACTCCTGTGTTTGGAAACTACCTGCGTGCCACATGGCGCGTGCACGACACCGCCGCGCAACGCAACGAACCGTCGATCAGAAATGGATGACGGTACGGATCGACTTGCCTGCATGCATCAGATGAAACGCTTGGTTGATCTCATCCAGCGGCAAGGTGTGGGTAATGAACGGATCCAGGTCGATTTCGCCTCGCATTGCCTGCTCGACCATGCCCGGCAACTGCGTGCGGCCCTTGACTCCACCGAACGCGCTGCCGCGCCACACCCGGCCAGTCACCAACTGAAACGGACGCGTGCTGATTTCCTGACCAGCACCGGCCACGCCAATGATGACGCTCTCACCCCATCCCTTGTGACAGCACTCCAAGGCCGCGCGCATCACCTGCACATTACCGATGCACTCGAAACTGAAATCCACACCGCCATCGGTCATCGCGACAATCACTTCTTGGATCGGACTGGCATGGTCTTTGGGATTGAGGCAGTCGGTGGCACCCATGCGCCGTGCCAATACGAACTTGTCCGGATTGGTGTCGATCGCGAGAATGCGCCCCCCGCCTTTGCCTGCAACGCGCCCTGGATCACCGCCAGACCGATACCGCCCAGTCCGAACACCGCCACCGAATCACCCGGCTTGACCTTGGCGGTATTGTGTACCGCGCCGATCCCGGTGGTGACGCCGCATCCGAGCAGACACACCTTCTCCAACGGTGCCTGCGGATCGACCACGGCCAGGGAAATCTCCGGCACCACCGTGTATTCGCTAAAAGTGCTGCAGCCCATGTAGTGGTGGATCGGCTGGCCGTTATAGGAAAAGCGCGTGGTGCCGTCGGGCATCAGGCCTTTNTCACGTGATCGCCCACCTTCACGCTGGTCACTCCCTCGCCCACCGCTTCGACGATGCCCCCGCCTTCGTGGCCGAGCACCGCCGGAAAGATCCCTTCCGGATCGTCGCCGGACAGGGTGAACGCATCGGTATGACAAACGCCGGTGTGGGTGATCCTGACCAGCACTTCGCCCTGACGCGGCGGCGCGACATCGATCTCCACGACCTGCAGCGGCTGACCTGCTGCGAAGGCAACGGCGGCACGGGATTTCATGGGCGTTCTCCTGACTGAAACTTGCACGCGCGACACTCGGCCGTGTACAGCGGAATCACGTGATCGCCCACCTTCACGCTGGTCACTCCCTCGCCCACCGCTTCGACGATGCCCCCGCCTTCGTGGCCGAGCACCGCCGGAAAGATCCCTTCCGGATCGTCGCCGGACAGGGTGAACGCATCGGTATGACAAACGCCGGTGTGGGTGATCCTGACCAGCACTTCGCCCTGACGCGGCGGCGCGACATCGATCTCCACGACCTGCAGCGGCTGACCTGCTGCGAAGGCAACGGCGGCACGGGATTTCATGGGCGTTCTCCTGACTGAAAAACCGAGGCAATGCGACCGGTGACACGGGATGACGCAAGATACGAGCGGACCAACAGACACAGCTTGCGTAAACGCCAATGGCCCAATGCTTCACGCACATGCGCCTGCATCACCGATGCCATCAGACTGCCAACCGCAGCGCATAGCGCCGCGATCTGCTGAGGCAAGGGCGCGCAATCCGAACTACCTTGCAGCGCCCGCTCCACTGCCTCGCTCTGCCCGCGCGCACGGCGGATGGGAAACAGAACACACGTCCTTTCGTGCAGGTGTGTGGCATGCGATTGGACGTTGAAACATATACTAAAGATAGTATCTGTACGATCGGCAAAAAGGAACGGCGAACCCTGTCCACACCGTGCCGACCGGCCTGCCCTGCATCGCGCGGGCAGCAGACAAAAACCGCCATGAAGCCGCAACCTATGATGATCCGACGACCATACCCTGGCCGGAGATCGGTGAACAGACGCTGGCCGCACCAGTTCCAGACAGCCGTCACCACGTCTAGACTGACCGAATACCTTATGACCCTCCCTCAAGATCGTGGACATGAAATCCTTCATCCTGGTCGTCGACGACGACCCGGACCTGCGCCGACTCATCAGCGAGTTCCTGAGCGAACACGGCTATCAGGTAGAGGCCGCCGAGACAGTGGCGCAAATGCGCCAATTGATGGCCGAACGGCAACCCGACCTGATCGTTCTGGACGTGATGATGCCCGGCGAAGACGGGCTCAGCGCAGCGCGCCAACTCGCCAGCGAGCGCGGCGCACCCGCCGTCATCATGCTCAGCGCACTGGGTAGCGACACCGACCGCATCATCGGCCTGGAAGTGGGCGCCGACGATTACCTGGCCAAACCCTGCAATCCACGCGAACTGCTGGCGCGCGTGCGCGCCCTACTGCGCCGCAGTCAAGCGACGATGCTGGCGCCGGAAGCGCGCGGCAACGTCTACGAATTCGCTGGCTGGCGGCTGGACGTGATCCGTCGCGATCTGCGTGACCCCACTGGCATCTTCATCAATCTCTCCGACGGCGAGTTCGCCCTGCTGCGCACCTTCGTCGAACACCCGCAACGTGTCCTCAGCCGCGATCAATTGCTCGACTACGCGCGCGGGCGCGACACCGAGGTCTACGATCGCGCCATCGACAGCCAGATCAGCCGTCTACGCCGCAAGATCAACGAGCGCGTGCAGACCGAATTGATCCGCACCGTGCGCAACGAAGGCTACATGCTGTTGCCGAGCGTCGCCCGCCTGTGAGCGCGTCCAAGCGCGGCTTGCCGATTTTCGCACGCACCTTTCTGTTGCTCATCGTGGCGTTGCTGGCGGCACAACTGATCGGCATCGCCCTGGTTTTGCGCACACCGGTCTACGAGATGCCGGTGCATCCACCGGAAGTGATCGCGCTGCTCAGCACCCGGATGCCCGCACGCACGCAGACGCTGAAAGTCCAGGACTCTGCGCGCGCGCCATTGCCGGCCCCGGATCAAGTCCGCGATCGCATGGCCGAACGCCTGATAGCGCATTGGCTGGCAGTGGAGCAGGAAGAAGTACGGTTCTACCGCAATAGCGACGGTCGCCTCGACCGCCTGCGCTTCCGGCTGGGGGAGCCACCACCGCAACTCGCCTCTGCAGCATCGGCCCAAAGCGCAGACACGCCCTCCTCGCACGTTGTGGTCGATCCCACACCACCGCGCACCGTGCTCAGGGATACGACCCGCAACAACGCCTTCGACGCAACGATGCGCGGTGGTGTGGGCTGGCGCGAACATGGCTTCGCCCCAGAGGTGCCGCTGCTGGATGGCTTCACCGCCGCGCTACACCAACCCGATGGCAGTTGGCGCAGCGTGATGTCACCGCCGCAGCGCTTTTCCAGCGAATTCAAGACCAAGGTGGTGATGCTGCTCTTGGCCGGCATGTTGGCGATGCTCCCGCTGGCCTGGTGGTTCTCGCGGGCGCTGTCGGCGCCGATCCGACGCTTTGCCGAAGCCGCCGACCGTCTGGGCCGCAATCCCAACGCACAGCCACTACAGCGCAGCGGTCCCAGCGAGATCGTGCAAGCCGCCGACTCGTTCAACGCGATGCAAGCCCGCCTGAACCGCCTGATCAACGAACGCACGCACATGGTCGCCGCGATCGCTCACGACCTGCGCACACCACTGGCGCGCCTGGCGTTCCGTCTGGAGAGCCTGCAGCCACCGTTGCGCGACAAAACCATGGCCGACATCGACGAGATGAAAGCAATGATTTCCGCCGCACTGAACTTCATCCACAACGATAACCATCGCACTCCCCGCTCTCCGCTGGATTTCCGCCTTCTCGTAGAAAGCGTGGTGGACGATGCCAGCGACACCGGCGCCGACGTCAGCCTGCACGCCGGCCAGGCCATCACCCTCGACGGCGACCCGCTATCACTGCGGCGCATGGTGATGAACCTGGTGCAAAACGCCTTGAAGTACGGCAAGCGCGCACGCGTGCACCTGCGGCGCGAAGCCAACGAGTGCGTGCTGTGGATCGACGACGATGGTCCCGGCATCGATCCAACGCAACGCGAAAAACTGTTTCTGCCGTTCTTCCGTGGTGAAAACTCGCGCAACCGCGACACCGGCGGCATCGGCCTTGGCCTATCGGTGGCGCACAGCACGGTGCTCGCGCACGGTGGTGTAATCGAGCTGAACAATCGTCCCGAAGGCGGCTTGCGGGTGTGCGTGACACTGCCTTGCCAAGCGAGCACATGAATCCGCAAACAAGACGGACGCGGCTGACCCGCCTAACGTCGTTTTGCCGACTGCCGTGTTCTACCGCGCTTTCCCGCTGCAACGCCGCCTTCATCCTGGCCAGTCCATCGGGATGGGCCAGCCCGCGAACGTCTCGAGGATGGTGCTGCCACGCACCAGATAGAACGTCGGCGTAGCGATGCTGTGCAGGAAGGCCCAGTCGCTGCGCCGATACATCAGGTGCATCGGCAGCATGGGCTGGTGGCGATTCCATTGCGCGATGCCGTCGATGGAAGGGCTAGGGCCTGGCTCGGCGACGCGTCCACCTCAGTAAGCGAACTCGTCGAATACCCTATCGATATCGCCCTGCCAGGCACCGTGGTACAGCGCCAGCTTGCGCTCGGCGGCGGTCTCGCCATCGTGCAGGATCTCCACCAGCGGTTCGAGGAAACGTGATTCGTCCTGGCCATCGCGATTCAAGCATGCACGGCGACGCAATCCAGCCAGGGCGATTTTCACCGCTTCGGTGGCGAGGTCCTGCACGCTGCCATGACGGAACGGCAACTTCAGGGCGTGGCGCGGCACGCCGTCGCGCAGGGCGTGGCGTTCGCTCAGGCTGAAATCCTTGACCAAGTCCCAGGCCGCATCCAGCGCCGCGTCGTCGTACAGCAGTCCGACCCAGAACGCCGACAGTGCGCACAGCCGCCCCCATGGCCCGGCGTCGGCGCCGCGCATTTCCAGATATTTCTTCAATCGCACTTCCGGAAACGCCGTGGTCATGTGATCGGACCAATCGCGCAGGGTCGGCAACGCACCGGGTAGCGCCGGCAACGCGCCGCGCATGAAATCGCGAAAGCTCTGCCCGCTGGCATCGATATAGGTGCCGTCGCGATAAGAGAAATACATCGGCACGTCCAGCAGGTAATCGACATAGCGCTCGTAACCGAAGCCATCCTCGAAGACGAAATCGAGCATGCCGGTGCGGCCGGCGTCGGTATCGGTCCAGATGTGCGAGCGGTAGCTGAGGTAGCCGTTGGGCTTGCCTTCGGTAAATGGCGAATCGGCGAACAGCGCGGTGGCAATCGGCTGCAGCGCGAGCGAAACACGGAATTTCTTGATCATGTCCGCTTCGCTGGCATAGTCCAGGTTGACCTGGACGGTGCAGGTGCGGGTCATCATGTCCAAACCGAGCCCGCCGACCTTGGGCATGTACGCCTGCATGATCTTGTAGCGGCCCTTGGGCATCCATGGCATGTCGTCGCGGCGCCATTTCGGCTGGAAGCCCATGCCGAGAAAGCCCAGGCCCAATTGATCGGCCACCTGCTTGACCTCGTTGAGGTGGCTGCCCACTTCCACGCAGGTCTCGTGGATGGTCTGCAGCGGCGCGCCGGACAGTTCCAACTGCCCGGCCGGCTCCAGCGTCACCGAAGCCCCATCGCGCAACAGGGCGATGGTACGTCCGGCTTCGCGCACCGGCTCCCAGCCGAATCGGGTGAGACCGAGCAGCAAGGCTTCGATCCCGCGCTCGCCGTCGAACGTCGGCGGCCGTAGATCGTCCAGGCGGAAACCGAATTTCTCATGCTCGGTGCCGATGCGCCACTGCGCCTGGTGCTTTTCTCCGGAGGCCAACACCTGAACCAGTTCGGCGCGGTCGGTGATCGGTGTCTCGGCAACGTGACTGGGGCTCGACAAGGGCAGCACTCGCACGAAAAGAAGGAGCAATGTGGGGGTCATCCGCCGCCATCGCAAGGCCGGCACTGTAGACCGCCGACGACATCGCGCACATCACGACGGGCGGTAACGCAGTATTCCATGGCCGCCACGCTGGCGACGTCGAGAGTGAGACGCAGCCACAAGCCCCGCCACCGACTCGGCTAAGCTGCCATCTTTGCCTATTTCGCAACAGGTGTCGCAATGCGCCCCGCCCACTCAGAACGACACCGCTCCGACCGCGCCGGCTGGCTGCGCGCAGCCGTGCTCGGTGCCAACGACGGCATTCTCTCCGTGGCCGGCCTGGTGGTTGGCGTCGCCAGCAGCGGCGCCACCACCACCACCGTGCTGACCACCGGCATCGCCGGTCTGGTCGCTGGCGCGATGTCGATGGCCGCTGGCGAGTACGTCTCAGTGCAGTCGCAGGCGGATACCGAACACGCGGACCTGGCGCAGGAACGCCGCGAACTGCACGAAGATCCGCAAAGCGAACTGGAAGAGCTCACCGCGATCTACCGCCAGCGCGGACTGGACCCGGCGCTGGCGCGCCAGGTTGCCGAACAATTGACCGCACACGATGCGCTGGGCGCGCATGCGCGCGACGAACTCGGCATCACCGAAAGCCTGCGCGCCCGCCCATTGCAGGCCTCGGCCGCCTCGGCGGCGGCATTTTGCGCTGGCGCGGCGCTGCCGGTCGTCGCGGCCTGGCTGGCACCGACCGGGCAGCAACTCTGGGTCACCGGCGCGGCAACCCTGGCCGGGCTGTCGCTGACCGGCGCGCTGGCCGCTCGTGCCGGTGGCGCGTCAGGCGCGCGCGGCGCGGCACGCGTGCTGTTCTGGGGAACACTGGCAATGCTGACCACTGGCGCGATCGGGCACCTGTTCGGCGTACATGTCTGAACGCGGCTAGCGCGCGCACTCGGCCATGCCCGCACCGCTGACCATGCCCGACAACGATCACACTGCATGGGCAGCGACTCGCACAGCGGTGGCATACGCAAGGTTATCGGTGATCGCCTGACACCTCGCCCGCCATCCACCACCTGAAGACGGCAATGGGCAGAGCGCCCGCGCAGGTCGAGCGCGCAGCTCAAGGCGCGACGGACGGCGCAGCCTCCAGCCCCAACCAATCGCCGACGATGGCACGCGCCTCGTCCACGCCCTGACGGCTCGCGCCGGAAAAAGTCTGCACACCGACCGTATCGCCGAACGCCATGAGCAGCTCCTTGCGCACCTGCTGCAACGCTTGCGCCTGCTGACCACGGCCGAGCTTGTCGGCCTTGGTCAGCAGCGCATGCGCCGGCAACCCGCGTTGCACGGCATAGCGCAGCATTTGCCGGTCGTAATCCTTGAGCGGATGCCGGATGTCCATCACCACCACCAATCCACGCAAAGCCTGACGCGTGCGGAAATACGCATCGATGAACGACTGCCAGTGCGCCTGCAGTTCCTGCGGCACCTTGGCATAGCCGTAGCCAGGAAGATCGACCAGATAACGCTCCGGCTGCACCTGGAAGAACACCAGTTGCTGGGTGCGTCCAGGCGTCTTGGAGACACGGGCCAACGCGTTCTGCCGGGTGAGCGCGTTCAACGCGCTGGATTTCCCAGCGTTGGAACGACCGGCGAATGCCACTTCCCAGCCATCATCGTCGGGCAACTGGCGGGCGTTGTGGGCGGAAAGCAGATAGTGAGCACGTTCGAGGATCAGCGACATGCCGCTAGGATCGCACGTCTGCCCGCCAAGGCGGGCTGCGTTGACCACTGGGCAGGGGCGCGAGGATAATCGCGCGAATGCGGTCGCCGCTTCGGCAGCCGCGAGGTCGGGTCATACGGAGCTTCAGCAATGCGCCACGCTCGCGTTCTTGCCTTTGCCGGTCTAGCCGTTTCCATCGCCGCCGCTGTCGCGTTCGCGCAGACCGCCGTGGTGCCTATCCCCGACAACGCGCCGGTGCGCACCATGCCGCTGGAAAGCGACGTCGGCAAGGTCGCCTGGGGCGATGCCAAGGCTGGCCAGGCCAAGGCCGCCAACTGTGCCGCCTGCCACGGGCCCGACGGCAACCCCTCGCTGGCCATGTATCCACGCATCGCCGGCCAGATGGAACGCTACAGCGCGCGGCAAATGGCGCTGATCGCCCACGGCGAACGCACCAGTGGCGCAGTCGCGGCGATGGTGCCGTTCGTGCAGGCACTCAGCCCGCAGGATATGCGCGACATCGGTGCCTACTTCGCCACGCAAAAGGCCGGTGCCGGCATCGCCGACGATGCGGTGATCGCCGAAGGGCCTTACGCGGGCATGAAGTTCTACGAGGTCGGCCAGCAGTTGTACCGTGGTGGCGACCCCACACGCGGCATTCCCGCGTGCATGGCTTGCCATGGCCCGACCGGCGCCGGCAATCCCGGCCCGGCGTATCCGCATCTGGCCGGTCAACGCGCCGACTACGTGGCGCGACGTCTGCAGGAATACCAGGCCGGTACCACCCAGGAACGCGACCCAACGCTGTTCAAGATCATGGCGCAGGTCGCCAAACCGCTGACCGACCAGGAGATCAAAGCGCTCGGCAGCTATCTGCAGGGCCTGCACGACCATGCCGACGATGCCGCCGCCACGCCGGCCAAACCTGCACCGTCCATGCCCCAACAGGGAGCACCTGCGCAACAATCCTGACCGCGCCGCCATTGGCGGCACCCACCCCGTCCCAGCCTCGCGCCGGTCCCGATGACCGGCGTTCGTTTTTGCCCATTGGAGATCGCATGAAACGACTGTTCCACCTGCTGTTGTGCCTGCTCGCCCTGCTGCCGCTTAGCGCCTTCGCGCAACCCAAGCCGGCAGCGCTGGTGGAAGGCCAGGACTACACCGTGATCGCCGACCCCAAGCCGTTCGCACCACTGGCTGGCAAAATCGAAGTCGTGGAACTGTTCGGCTACACCTGCCCGCATTGCGCGCATTTCGAACCAATGTTCGAGGAGTGGAGCGCCAAGCAGGGCAAGGATGTGCGTGTGACCCTGGTCCCGGCCGCGTTCGGCGGTTTCTGGGACAACTTCGCCAGCGCCTTCTATGCCGCGCAGCAATTGGGCGTGCAGAGCCGCAGCCACCACGCCATGTTCGAGGCGATCCACGACAAGCACAGCGTGCCGACGCAGAACGTCGCACCGCAGGAACTGGCCACGTTCTATGCCGCCTACGGCGTGAAGCCGCACGACTTCATCGCCGCCTACGAAAGCCCGCAAGTGGCCGCGCAAGTAAAGGCCGCGCGCGACTTCGCCATCCACAGCGACATCGCCGGCACCCCCGCACTGGTGGTCAACGGCAAGTATCTGGTCAAGGGCAAGAACTTCGAAGACATGCTGCGTATCACCGACGCCCTTGTCGCGGGCGCGCGCGCCGGCAAGTAACCAGCCACAGTCCTCGATCCCCGGCATGGCATCATGGCGGCACTGCCGGCCCGCGTTTGCTGCGGGTCCGGCGCATGCCCCCTATCCTGCTGGAGATGTCGCCGATGAAGACCCGCTTCGCCCTGATCCTGATGGCCCTGCTGCCGATTCTGGTGGCCTGCAAGGCCAAGGACGGCACCACCGACACCGTCGCCCCCACTACCGCAACGGCAGCGGCCAGCGACAACAGCACCGCCACCGCCGCGCCCACCGAAACCGCGCCAACGCCAGCAACGGCCGAGGCGAGCGCGCCGCCAGCGGCCGAAAGCGCCCCCTCCCCCTCCGCCGCGCCAACCGCGGCGGCGAAGAAGCCCAACGGTCCGGAGCCGGTCGCCGGCACCGACTACATCGACATCCCGGGCGGCCAACCGTTCCAGCCGACCAACGGCAAGGTCGAAGTCGCCGAAGTCTTCGGCTATGTGTGCCCTGCCTGCGCAGGCTTCCAGCCGTTGATCGACCCATGGAAAGCCGGCCTGCCGTCGGACGTGCACTTCATCTACGTCCCGGCGATGTTCGGCGGCACCTGGGACGACTACGCGCGTGCGTTCTACGCCGCCGAAGCGTTGGGCGTGCAGGAAAAGACCCACGACGCCTTGTACAAGGCCATCCACGTCGACGCGACGCTCAAGGGCGAGCGCGGCCGCGACTCGGTGCAGGACATCGCCAATTTCTACGCCAAGTACGGCGTGGATCCGAAGCAATTCGCCGACACCATGAGCAGCTTCGCGGTGGCAACAAAGACCAATCGCGCCAAGCAATTCGCGACCCGCAGCGGCATCACCGGCACGCCGTCGCTGATCGTGGATGGCAAATATTTGATCAAAGGCAAAAACTACAACGACATGCTGCACATCGCCGATCAATTGATCGCGCGCGAACGTGCGGCGCTGTCCAAGTAGACACACTGCGTCGAGCCACAGCGACGTGACCGCTCCCGCCACTCGCACCCTGCGCGTGCTGACCGCCAATATCCAGGCCGGTTCCAGCACGCGCCGCTACAGCGACTATGTGACTCGCAGTTGGTCGCATGCGCTGCCGGCCGGGAGCAAGCGCAGCAGTCTGGATACGATCGCGCAATTGGCCAGCGCCCACGACATCGTCGGCTTGCAGGAAAGCGATCCTGGCAGTCTGCGCTCGGGCTTCACCAACCAGACCCACTACCTGGCCGAGCGCGCCGGTTTCCATTACTGGAGCCACCAACCGAACCGGCGCGTGGGCGGCGTGGCGTCCAGCGCCAACGGCCTGCTTAGCCGGCTGGAGCCGCTGGAGGTGCAGAGCCATGCCCTGCCAGGCCGCCTCGGTGGCCGCGGCGTGCTGCTGGCCAAGTTCGGCGACGGCAACGAGGGCCTGGCGATCGCGGTGGCACACCTGTCGCTGGGCGCAACCTCGCGCACGGTGCAATTGGCATTCATTGCGGACCTGCTCGCCGATCATCCCAACGCCATCTTGATGGGCGATTTCAACTGCCTCGCCGACCGCCCGGAAATGCAGTTGTTGTACCAGCGCACCCGGCTGCAACCACCGACTTGCGTGGTGCCCACCTTCCCCAGTTGGCGCCCGCAGCGGGCCATCGACCACATCCTGGTCAGCGACGGCCTGCGCTGCAATGCCCATCGCGCCGTACCCGCCGCCTTCTCAGACCACCTGGCACTGACCACCGAAGTCGAAGTGCCGCAAGCGCTGCTGCGTTGACCGCTCACGCAGCACGCACGTCGTGCCGTCATCGAGGCCATTGCATCATGCACTGGCCTGCGCACACGACACGGCCCTAAAACTTCACATCCACGCGCGCATACAGATAACGACCGCCGGGAATCGCATAGGTCGAGGCGTCGTAGCCATTGAGCGAACACGACAAACAGATCGGCGGATTCTTGTCGAACACATTGTTGACGCCGCCGCTGACAGTCATCCCCTTGAGCCAATCGAAGCGGTAGCCCACCTGCGCGTCGTGATAGGTCATCGCCGCCAGCGTGTTGGTCCCGGCAACTTGATTACTGCACACTGCAAATGCGACCGCGTCGCCGCACTGCTCGGTCAGTGCGGACAGATGCCGCAGCGTCCATGACGCATTCCAGCGTCCACGCGTCCAATCCAGCGTCATGGTGCTGGTCCACTCCGGGATGGCGCTGTCCACCACCTCCACGCCGGGGCGTTGCGGTTGCACTTGGCCAGCCGCCCCCGTGGCAACGTAGCGGGTGACGAACGTATTCCGCCAGCGCAGCTTGAAGCGTCCGCGCGCCGTTTCCGGCGAGCTCCAGAACATGCCCACATCCCAGCCGTCGGTCTTGATCGCCCCAAGATTGGTCAAACGGTTATTGAAGCCGTTGATGACGCCCGTGGCGGCGCGGGTGATACCTTGACAGTAGATTGGCGAGAGCGTCTGCACGCACGCATCGAGCTGGGATTGCGCATTGATCGCCTGGATCGCGCCATCGATGTCATGACGGTAGAAGGTGACATCGACATCGAAGTGGTCCGACCACGGCACGCTGCTGGCGAACCATGGGCTCCACACGAAGCCCGCACTGAAGCTGCGCGCCTTCTCCGGCTTCAGCGCCCGGTTGCCGCCGGTGGTCACCGAGATCTGCGCATTGGCCTGCTGATAACCGGCCGGCGCACCGAGCGCGGCGCAGTGGGACGCACTGCCGCGCGGCGCGGTACCGCCCAGGCCAACCGAACACGGGTCGGAGAGCGTCAGGTCCGCACGCGCGGCCGAGCCATACAACTCGCCAATGCTAGGGGCACGGAAGCCTTCGGCATAGCCGGTACGCAGCACGAAATCCGGCGACACCTGCCAGCGCAGGCCGTACTTCGGCGTGAATTCGCTACCGAAGGTGGAATAATCCGAATAACGCCCTGCCAGGCTGAGATCCAGTTTATCGCCCAGCGGCGAGTCGGCGAAGATCGGCACGCTCAGTTCGAGGTAAGCCTCTTTGACATCGTAACTGCCCTGGGTCGGCAACGACGGCACCCCGTTGTAATGGCCGATCACGGTCAATGGATCGGGCTGATACCACCCCTCGTATCTGCGATATTCGATCCCGGTGGCGAAGGACAACGCACCTGCGGGGAGTCGGAACAGATCGCTACTGAGGTTGCTGGTGAACTGGGTCAGTACGTTCTGGCTGCGATCGTGCAGTACCGGCTGAATCCAGCGCAACATACTTGGCGTGATACTGCCAGCACCGCCGAAGAGATTCAGCGGCACACAACCGGGCACCGCCACGCATGCAGCCGGATCGCCCAACGCCACGTTGATGTTGTAGATGTTGTAACTGCCATGGTTGGTCTGCTCGGCGTGATTCTTGCTGTAGGTGCCGTTGACATCCCAGAACCAGGTACGGTCAGCGCCTTGAAAACTACCGATCAGGCCGGTCCCGATGTAATGCGTGTCCACGCGCTGCTCGAACACGCGCATGCCGCCCTCCACCGGCCGACGCGCGATCATGATCAGATTGCGCGCCGGGTCCAGAGCGAAGCCAAACGGGTTATATGGATTGGCGGCGGAAACGAACACATTATCGGCCAGCGGATTGCCGGTGCCGGCGCCTGGCCCCAGAAACATCGGCTCCGGCGCGGCCTGATTGATCGATGTCCGCCGATTGCCTAGCAGTTTCAGATACCCCTGCACTTGATCGTTAAAGAAGAAACGCAACTGTCCATATACGCCCTTGCGCTCGGACGGGGTCAGCAGCAGGTTGGACGGAGCGAAGTTGTAGCGGTCGGCGGTGCTGAAACAATGATAATCGTCGCGACGCCCGCAGCCTGGACTGCCATCGTAACGGGGCAAGGCGACACCATGATTGGGCGTCAGATCCTGCTGAGCGCCGGTATTGGGATCGATGAAGATGAAACGCCCATCGGGTGTGGCCGAGCTGCCGAAGCTCACCCCGGTGCCGGGAACCGGATACGAGGACTGCGTGCGATCACGTGCATAGATCGGATCCTGCTTGGTGTCGCTGGCACCGAGGAACACACTGGCGCGTTCGTTACTGTGGCCCCACGCCAGATCCACGCCCTTGTTGGCGCCATCGCCCTTGTCGTACAGACCATCGCTCAGCGTCACCTGCCCACCCTCGAAATCGCGCCGAGTGATGATGTTGACCACACCGGCAATCGCGTCGGAGCCGTACAGCGAGGAAGCGCCATCCTCCAGCACCTCGATGCGCTCGACGAGCGCCAGCGGAATGGTATTGAGATCGGTCGCCGCGCCCACTCCGGATGCGGAGGACTCGTTGACCCAACGCATGCCATCGACCAGCACCAGCACGCGCTTGGCACCGAGATGGCGCAGGTCCACCTGCGCCGAACCAGCACCGACGCCACTGCCATCGGGCGGAAAGCCCTGATTGCCGGAGGAGTTGAACTTGGCATTCAACGCCGAGCCGGAGGCGGTGAGTTGCTGCAGCACGTCGCCGATGGAAGTCAGGCCGGTGCGCTCGATATCGGCGCGACTCAAACGCTGCACGGGCACCTGGCCCTCCACTTCGGCGCGGCGGATGCGCGTTCCGGTGACCTGAACGCCATCCAGCGTGGAGGTCGTCGCGGAAGCGGCCGCCGTGCCCTGCTGTGCCCCGGCCAACGCTGGGGCACCCGCGAGCAAGGTCGAAGAAACTACGAAAACCAAACGATGACGGTGCAGGACATTCATCCGTCTCTCTCCGGAAAGGATGTGGGCCAGTCGTTGCGCCCCCTGTACCGCGCGGGCATAGATGCGTTGTAATCAAATCATGAACGACACGCAAGCACCAACACACGGCCCCCACCTAACGAGAAGACCCCGCATCCCGTAGCAAAAGCAACGGTGCCATCGTCATTTTTACGCGAAAATTGGACTGCAAACCGGAATGGGGAGAACATCACGGCATGCTGATTTCTTTACGTACATGATAGAGGGTGCGTGCAAGCTAAAGAGCCATTGCTTCATTGGCAAAATACGACGATCTGAAAGTGTAATCGCGCTCTTCGTGTCGAACACAGAGAAATCAATCAACCATAATTTGCTGATCTGAATCACTGAAAATTTTTTGCACGAAAAAAATTTCATTTTTATTATTATTGATGTAAAAACGCAAGATTTTATGCGTTCTGCGAAGTCAAAAGGCGATGATCGCCTGGCTTTCCTATGAAACTCTGTCGCATGCGTTTCCCAGAAAATTTCAGGATTAAAATTTTACTTCGCCAGAGGTAGAGCATGCAAAGCCGTTTCCACGGTTGGTCCGCGCAGGTGCTCGATGCGAGCGACACACAGGCCGTCATGCGCGATATCGACAAGTATGGGTTCGCTATCGTCCAGGACGAATGGCGATTCGATGCATCAGACTTCGAACGGATGGCGACGCTCTATCATCTCGGGCCGATGTATCAGTCCGATTTCAACCGCCGCATGCACATGGAAGGCATGTCGACGTCTGGCATCAACCAGGTCGGCGGTTTAACCAGCGGTCAACACGATGTCTTCAACGGCACCACGGGGGCGGCCTTGCATACCGATGGTTCCTACTTGCCTATTGGTACGATCAAGACGTCGATCCTGCTCTGCAAGCAGCATGCGCTTGGCGGTGGCGAATCGACGCTGTTCGATAGCCTGGCGGCATTTCATGCGCTTTCCAGACATCACCCAGAACTCGCTCAGTGCCTGCTAGCGCCCAAGGTGTTCCGACGCAGATCGACCGATTCGCGCCTTGACAGACAATATGAGCACATCGGGCCGGTATTTCTCAGCGCAGAAGACGGTGGAATCGTTGGCGGCTTCACCATCGACGTGACTGCGGACTGGGACTATTCGCGCCGCGTGGAACCTCGAGTGCTCGATGCTGTGGCTTACCTGACCCGCCTTGCCGAGCCGGATAGCGGGTATACGCTGAGCTTTACCCTGCGAAGAGGGCAGGCATTGATCATACGCAACGATCAGCTTTCACACGGGCGGAAGGCCTATGTCGACGATCCTTTCAATCCGCGCATTCTACTGCGAGGTCTATTCCTGTCAGCTCCATGCGCACGCCATGCAGGGAAAGTTTCCTAGCGCTTCGGCTTCCACGTCATTACATCGAACCCGGCACAAATGACGGATACGACAGCACCGATACTCACATCCCAATGGTCCGCATGGATGTCTTACAGCGAACGCGAGTTCGCCACGCGCATTCAGAGCGACCTTGCAAAACACGCGATTGACGACGATCTGGTTTCTGCCATCGCCGAATTCGTACATGAATATCGCGCTGGCGGAAGAAACTGGAGCCGGCAGGGGCTGCGAGGCGACGAAGTATTGGCACCCATGCTCGGCCTGGCAGATCGCGCGCCCACGATGCTGGAACTCCTGCGCGCACAGGTCGCGCAGGCCGAGCACAACAAATGGCTGGGCGGCAGCCTGCGCGAAGAGGTCGCCTGCGCACAGAAGCGGTACACCAAGTTCGCCATCGTATCGACACCACGCTCCGGCACACACCTCTTGCGCACGCTGCTCGGCTCACATCCATGTATCGAGATGCACGGCGAAGCATTCAATCGGTTCGGCCAGCACTTGCTTCCATATTCCGTACAGGACACCAGCGCAGAGCGCATTCTTGAGCGACATCTATTTCGACCGTATTTCGAATATGTGGAAGCTGTTGGCTTCGTGCTCTTTCGCGATCTCGACACAGAGTGGGCAGGTGCAGATATCTGGGAGACACTGGCTGGGTTGCGGGATCTAAAAATCATCCTGCTGGATCGACGCAACCGTCTCGAACGACTGGTGTCGCTCAAGAAAAGTCTGCTCGACCAGGTCTGGTACGTCGGTCGTGACGATCAGAGATTCCGGAAACAGATCAAACTGACCATTCCGCATGGGGAACTCGTAGAGTTTATCGACCATGACCTTGCCAATCTAGCCAATTTTCATGCTCGCTTTGCTTGTCACGAGATCTTGTCAATCGAATACGAAGACCTACTCGCCAAACCCGAATCTGTACACGAAAAATTACTTTCCTTCCTTCATGTCTCAGCGGCAAGACTCGAACCAGGAACAGGAAAAAAGGAGACATCCTCGGTCTGGTCGACGATCGAAAACAACGAGCAATTGAAGCTGGAACTTCAGGGAACACAATATGAGCGCTATCTCTAGACCTCGCCGCTATTGGCCGCCGTATACGCCCATGAATACGGAGGATCACCGACCTAGAATCGTGCGCGGCCAGGGGAGTTATCTCTACGACGAGACGGGCATGCGCTATCTAAAACAACGAGCAATTGAAGCTGGAACTTCAGGGAACACAATATGAGCGCTATCTCTAGACCTCGCCGCTATTGGCCGCCGTATACGCCCATGAATACGGAGGATCACCGACCTAGAATCGTGCGCGGCCAGGGGAGTTATCTCTACGACGAGACGGGCATGCGCTATCTAGACGACGGCATATCGGGCAGTTATAATCATTGCCTTGGTCACTCTCACCCGGCCCTGATCGAGGTGGTCAAACAGCAGATAGATACACTGGTCCACGCGTGCAATATCGGCTCAAGCACATTACTGCCAGAGGCACTCGCGGAACGACTCGGCGATGCATTGGCACCATCGGGACTTGCACATACATTCCTTGTAAGCGGTGGTAGCGAGGGGGTCGAAACCGCACTGAAAATGGCATGGCACTATCAAATCAGTCGCAACCAGCCGCAGCGGACGCGAGTCGTGGCGATTGATGGCGCTTATCATGGCTGCACGCTCGGGGCGATGGTCGCCACGCGACGCGCCTTCATCAACGCAGGCGCACTACCATTTGTCTCGACCTGTTCGATGACGATGCCTCTACCACAGAGCCTAGACGACTTATCGGCATGGGAGGCGCTGCTTGCCGAACACGGATCGACCGTGGCGGCACTCATCATCGAGCCGGTGATGGCGATGGCGGGAACACGGCAATTTCCACACGGCTTTTTTTTTGCGAGCGCTATCCTCGCTCGCCAGAGCACACGACATCCCCTTGATTTGCGACGAAGTCTATTGTGGCATCGGAAGAACCGGCGTTTTGTGCGAGTCGGCCTCTCAGGGGGCTAGTCCGGATATCGTCATTTTCAGTAAGAATCTCGGAGGTGGCTTCCCGATCACCGCCGTCATGGCAACAACCCAAATTGCCGAAAGCTTCGCATCACAACCTTTTCCGCTTTTTCGGCATGGACATACACAATCCGGCAACCTATTAGGCTGCCGTGCCGCCTTATTCATTCTCGATCACCTGCACACACAAGAATTTTATGAAAAAGTCAGGATGAAGGGAGCGCGTTTATTACAGGAAATTCGCAAAAATTTACCGATAACAGGCACGGTGGTGAGCGCACAAGGAAAAGGCCTGATGCTATCGATCACTTTCGACTCACCAGAAACATGCGGCCGTGTACAACACGAAGCGCGCCGACAGGGATTGATCATCGGAGCTGCGGATCGAAATCTGAAGCTTGCGCCACCCTTCACCATCAATGACACTGAGATCGACGAGCTGACACAGCACCTTACATGCGCGATAAGTAACGCGTCGTGCCATTGACTCTTTATTCAACACGAGGCAACACATGACCTCTGAATATTTCGCACTTGATCAAATTGCGGGAGGAACACTCCATGCCACGCCATTCAACTGGGGAGAGTTGCAGGCAATATGGCATAGCGACGCGCTAGCATACAGACTGGCAAGTGAGTTTCCGACAGAAGGATTCAACTTCCGCGAACGCAACGGCGGACATTTTTATCGACGCACCGTGGTTCCGCTTGGTTCGCTCGACGTAGACGAACCTGCGACATTGTCCGATACATGGCGCGCAATGTGCAAAGAACTCGTGTCAGACGCATTCAGGTCGTCCATGGCCGATTTCTGCGGAACAGACCTGACGAAATTCCCGATGGAGGCCGTTGCGTTTCGTGGAGGCCAAGACACGCACTACCTGCCACATGTGGATGCTTCGTTGCGCCGAGGTTTCCGCCTGATTATCTATTTCAATTCCCGCTGGGAACTCGACTGGGGTGGATTGCTTCGTATTCTCAATCCTCAAGACCACCATGAAGTTCACTACACCGTGGTTCCCGTGATCGGAAACGCTACCGTGATAATTCGCGATGGATGTTACCAAGATACTTGGCATGAAGTGACACGCTTATCCCCAACAGGCGGACTCACGCGCAACACCCTCAATGTCACTTACTATGAACCAGGGACGAAAGAAACAGCCCAGTGAGACAACGATGAGTCTTTGCCACAGGAAAAAACTCGTCATGCTTTACGGCCCACCCGCCGTTGGAAAATTAACTGTCGGCAAGGAAGTAGCCAAGCGTCTCTCCGCAACTCTTTTTCACAATCATCTGACTTACGATCTCGCCACCGCCTTACTAGGCGCAGATAGCAGCTTCGAAATTCGCCGGCGGTTCGCATGCCGATTGAGACTCGATGCGATTTCTTTATTGCTCGAATCCGAGCATCGCAACATCGTCACCACGTTTTGTTATGAAGGCCCCAATGATGACTGGTATGTCGATGCACTCAAATTTCTCTGCACAAAATATTTGACAACACCTTATTTTGTGCAACTAAAGGCACGTCACGACCAGCTCATCGACAGAGTAGAGAATCCCGATCGACGCGCATTCGGAAAGGTCAATCATTGCGAACAGCTTGCTGCGATTCTGCAACAGTGCCCATATAGAGTCCCGATCCGTGCGGACAACCATCTCTGCATCGATACATCGAATCTCTTGCCAGATGACGCGGCTATTGCAGTGGCAAAATGGACCGACTTGACACCCTCAAACGGGTGAGGCCAAGCCCAGTGCAGACGACACCCTGCCTGCATCTTTCGGCACCGATATACCAGGGAAACTCGTTTGAAATTCGCAATACATCACACACTATCGTCATTCTCGATAGATCGGGTCGATGCTGACGCGACATTTGCGGCATCGGTTGCCGACTCGCCGGTCATCGTGTCGCCCACCATTGGCACGTCCATTCATCGGCGTCCGGTATAGTCTTGCTCATGATCCTGCGCACCTCTCTCCTGCTATTGACTGCCGCACTGTGCGGTAGCACGCCCGCTCTCGCCCAATCGCTCGATGCCCAGCGTCCGGCACTACGCGCGGCAATCGAGGATGCAGAGCAAGGGCACTTCGATCCCGCCCAGGCCGCCGCGTTCAAACAGCATCCACTGTACGGCTGGCTGGAATACGCCAACTTGCGCCGCACAATCGACCAGGTACCCGATGCACAGGCGCAGGATTTTCTCAAGCGCTACGCGGGTCAGCCGGTCGCAGAGAGTTTCCGAGCGCTATGGCTGGCGGCGCTGGCGCGGCGCCAGGATTGGTCAACGCTGCTGGCAAACTGGAAGCCCACCGATAATCTCGGCTTGCGCTGTGCGCAACTCAACGCGCGCCAGGCCACCGGTCATGCCGATGCGCAATGGGTCCAGGAAGCGCAGGGGTTGTGGCGCAGCAACATCAAATCGTCATCGACCGATGGCTGCGATACGGTCTTCGACACACTGCAGGCGCACGCTGGCATCAGCGATGCACTGCGTTGGGAACGAGTGGAAGCCGCGGCGGACGCGCAACAGCCTGCGGTCATGCGCGCCGCCGCACATGGCCTGCCCGCTGCCGAACTGAGCCTGGCCAACGATTACGCCGCTTTTCTGGATGCCGTGCACCCGCGCGCACTGAACTGGCCCAAGACCGAGCGTAGCCGCAAGGTCGCCGTGGACGGGCTGGAGAAACTGGCCAAGACCGATCCGGATGCCGCCGAGCAGCAACTGCCCTCGTTCGCCCAGGCGCTCCAGTTCAACGAGGCGCAACGTGGCGCGGTGCTGTACCAGATCGCGCTGTGGACGGTGGCCTCCTACGGCCCCGATTCGGCGCGCCGGCTCAATGCGGTGCCGGAATCGGCCTACGACGAGCGCCTGTACGAATGGCGCGCACGCGAAGCGATGGCGCGTGGCGACTGGCCAGCGGCACTGGTCGCGATCCGCAAGATGCCGGCGGCGCAGCGCAACGATTCGCGCTGGCAATATTTCGAGGCACGGCTCGCTGAAAAAACCGGCAACACCGCCGAGGCACAGCGGCTGTACCACGCGGCCGCAACGTCCAGCACCTTCCACGGCTTCATGGCCGCCGACCGACTCAAGCAAGCCTACACGCTATGTCCGTGGGAACCCAACGACAACGCGCAGGCGCAGGTCGCCGTGGCACGCGATCCGGCCATGATCCGAGCGCTGGAACTCTTCAAGATCGACCGCATCGGCTGGGCAACCGCCGAATGGAACGATGCGCTGAGCCGTTTCGACGACACGCAACGGCGGCTAGCGGTGGAAGTGGCGAGCCACACGGGTTGGTTCGACCGCGCGGTGTTCTCGCTGGGCAAACATCCGGAAGAACAACGCCTGTACCTGCTGCGCTTCCCGCTGGACCACGACGCCAGTCTCCGCCGTGAGGCCAGCAAGAACGCAATCGATCCGACATGGATCGCCGCCGAGATCCGTGCCGAAAGCATCTTCAACCCGAATGCACGCTCATCGGCCAACGCAATCGGGCTGATGCAGTTACTGCCCGCCACCGGCGCCAACATCGCCCGCGCCATCGGCCTGACAGGCTACAGCGGTGCCGCCAGTCTGTACGATCCGGACATCAACATCGCCATCGGCACCGCTTATCTGCGTCAGTTGCTGGACAGCTACGGCCAACCCTACCTGACCATCGCCGCTTACAACGCCGGCACCGGCCCCGCTACACGCTGGCAAACCCAGCGTCCCGGTTACGATGCCGACTTCTGGATCGAGACAATCAGCTATAAAGAAACTCGCGAATACGTGGCGCGTGTCCTCGCCTTCAGTGTGATCTACGACTGGCGCCTCAACGGCAATGCGCTGCCCGTTAGCGAGCGCATGCTGGGCAAGTTCGACGCACCGCGCAAGGCATTCGTCTGCGCAAACGCCGGCAATCACCAATGAATCCAGGCGACCTCGCATCGACCGCTGATTCCACCTATCCCGGACCGCACCTCGCACATCGCACAACATGAAGACCTATCTCGTCGGCGGCGCGGTGCGCGACGCCCTGCTCGGACTGCCGTCCGGCGACCGCGACTGGGTGGTGGTCGGCGCCACCCCGGACCAGCTCCTGGGTATGGGTTACAAACAGGTCGGTCGTGATTTCCCGGTCTTCCTGCATCCGCACAGTGGCGAGGAATACGCACTGGCGCGTACAGAGCGCAAATCCGGACGCGGCTACCACGGCTTCGTGGTCCAGGCCGATCCATCGGTGACCCTGGAAGAGGACCTGCAACGGCGCGACTTCACCATCAACGCCATCGCCCGCGACGAAGAAGACGGACGTCTGCTCGATCCGTATGGCGGCGTGCGCGATCTCGAACGCCGCGTGCTGCGCCACGTCGGCCCAGCCTTCGGCGAAGACCCGCTGCGCGTGCTGCGCGCGGCACGGTTCATGGCGCGGCTGGCGCCGCTCGGTTTCCAGATCGCCCCGGACACCATGGCGCTGATGCGCGCGATGGCGGCCAGCGGCGAACTGGAAGCGCTGGTACCCGAACGGGTATGGCAGGAATTGCGACGCAGCCTCGCCTCGGCGCAACCTTCCGCCTTTCTGCGTACCCTGCACGAAGCCGCAGCGTTGCGCTGCGTGCTACCGGAACTGGACGCACTCTACGGCGTGCCGCAGCGTGCCGAATACCATCCGGAAATCGATACTGGCCGCCACCAGGAACTCGTCAGCGACATGGCCGCGCGGCTCGCGCCGGGCGATGCGCTGATCGGATTCGCCGCGCTGACGCACGACCTGGGCAAGGCGCTGACACCACCGGCCGAATGGCCACGCCACCTCATGCACGAACAACGCGGGTTGGCGCCACTGCACGCACTGTGCAAGCGACTGAAGATCCCGCAGGAACATCGGCAACTGGCCGAAATCGCCTGTCGCGAGCATTTGAACGTGCACCGTCTGGCCGAACTGCGCGACCGTACCGTGCACGAACTACTGCAACGCTGCGACGGTTTCCGCAAGCCCGAGCGCATCGCGCAACTGGCGCTGGTGTGCGAGGCCGACAAGCGTGGCCGTCTCGGCAGCGAAGATGCCGACTATCCGCAAGGACGCGACCTGCAGTGTCTGCATGCGGCCGCATTGGCGGTCAACGCGCGCGATCTTGCCGCACAGGGCCTGAGTGGCCCGCAGATCGGCCAGGCGCTGGCCAAAGCGCGGATCGCGGCGATCGCCGCCGCGCGGATCAGCATGCGTGCCTCCTCAGCGGCCAGCCAGAGATGACCTACAACCGCGCGCATACACCACGACCGTCCTCACCCTCCTCCATCGTGCCGTGTGCGAGTGCTATGGTTGCCACCACGTGTCGCACTATGCTTGGCGAACTGCCACTGCGACACGCCATGCGCTAACTCGGCCTGGCAACACTGCATCGTCGGCAAGTCGTTTCGGCAAAAGTCTCGCTGTGATACCCACTCGCTGTGATAGCAAAACGTCCAGTTGCGCGATCCGACGCGCGTTCCTGGAAGCGAAGAGCGCCATGGGTTATCGCCCACCTGGCATCGGCGGTCCGCCCATGACCGCCCCCTGCTGCGCGGCTTGTGCGTTGATCTGTGCGTTCTGTGCTTGAAGCTGCGCGTTGATCTGCGCCTGTTGCTGTTCGAACTGCTGCACCTGCTGCATGGTGTGTTGCACGCTGGGCGCAGGTTGATTGGTATTGAGCGTGGCGTTATCGGCGTGTATCGCGTTGGTCTGGAACAAGATGCTGCCACCACTACCAACGACATTGCCCAGATCAGCGGGCTGCTTGATGCCCGACATATAACAGGCCGCCGTCGCCTGTGTCAGCAACTCGGGGGACGTCCCCGGCGGAAACCCGTCCTTGAGTGTGTTGTAAAGCGGGTTCTGCGGATGGCTGGGGTCGCTGAAGTCGCGCAAGAGGGCACCGCGATCGTGAGCCAAACCCGGCATGCGCTGGTCACGCACGGCCGCATCCAGATGCTGCTGCGTGTCAGGCCCTAGTTTGCCGTCCACCACCAGCCCCTGGGCGCGCTGAAAGTCCTCGGCAGCGGCTTTGGTTGCAGAACCGAAACGGCCATCCGGCTCAGCCTTCAGATAGCCGAGGTCGTGCAGTTTTTGCTGGACGTGCTTGACGTCGTCGCCGTGCATGCCCTGTTTGAGGGTATGGGGCTGTGCTGGCTCTGGAGCCCCAGGCACATAACCGTGTTCTAGCTTGTGTTCCCACTCAGCTGCGGCTGCGCGGCGTTCTTTTAATCCTTCACCTGCCCTATTAATATCGTAGGTTGCTTTATCAACATCTTTTTGGTGACCAAAACGAACAACATTGTCTTTCCAGTATTGTACGGCAACCTTGGCAGCAACTTCTCTCATAGCCACAGAATCTGGATTTCCAACTAAATCAAGCCCAATCTCCCTTCCAACGACCTCATATTGATTCCGCCCTGTGAGCTGGATGTATCCGCGCCCATGAAATCGCCAACCATCACCAGCTTCAGTATTCCCAAGTGCTTTTTCACCCCACTGCCCTCCGTAAACTGCTTCTGCTATTTTCTCCGACCCTCCTTTCACTATTTCATTCGCCTTGGCGACAGAATCAAGCCCATTCCTACCAGGAAATACCTCATACAACCTCTCCCCAGAATAATGCAGCGACTCCTGGAAGCTATTGAAATTTCGAGACTCGACCTGCATTTGACCCATAAAATTGGCCAATTCCCTCTTATCAGTAATTCCTTGAGATTGCGCATACTCCATTAAGAAGTCTGCATTTTCCTTAGATGTCATCTTGGCTCTCCGGAAAGAATTATTTAATTTACTCTCGGCAAGGCGTGTCCGTTTATATCCCCATCAAATTCCCACCCCAAAGTTTCTTTTAACAAAGAATCACTCAAAGAATCCTTAACACCTCCTTTTGCACACTTCATATCAACAACGGCGCGAATATCTCCAATTTTTTGAACAAGCACGCCGCCAATATTAAATCCATACCTACCGGAAACCGAATAAACAATATATTTAAAATTATTACTAACAAAAGAATAAGTATACCCCCCAGTGCCGCCCGGGTAGCCAAGAAATGAGCGCATAAAACCACCGCCCGGACTTGATGAATTTGACAAATAATTCATTTCAATTTTCTGCGGCTTGCCGAACGCATAGTAGAACCGGTGAGGCGCGACACTTCCTGATGCACACATCGAGACAATCTTTTTGCTATTGACCAAAGGACACGAAAAAACAATCTGATCCGGCTTTTTACACAGCGACCCTTCAACATACACAGACGCATCGAGCACTGGCACCGATTTATTCTCTGCCACACAGGCCAGCGACGTGAAGCCAGCCGCTATGACAAAACCCTTCACAATCAAACTACTCATGCGCCGCGACCTCCTATTTATTGTTTATTTGAATACAACGACCCTTTTCTCAACACTTACTAGAAAATTGGATCAGATTTTTTTCGGACATGCCCTGTGGCTTTACTGATTTAATATGAAAATCCCCAACCATATCATCCTTACAAACGACCACATCTTGACGTTGCTTTGCAACTTGCAATACACAGTAGCCACCAAATGTCTGCTCACCAACTCCTGGGCCAATGTGATTGCCATTTGACAGGCTTACCAATCGTCCACACTCGATAATTCTTCCGCTCTTCCTTTTCTCTACGAGAGACTGATTGAACGACTGAACATGGTCGTTAGGATCCCTGTAATCCTGTGCACTGATACTACAATCATGGACATCAGCCTTATCTCCACTGGGTGTTACACAGTAGGATTCATTGTTTTGAATATTTCTTTCATTTCGCTCCAACATGGCAATGCGTGCGGCATATATTTTTTGCAGGCAAGCTGCACTCTGGCAATTCGCACGCGTATATTGAATCCAATTTCGCTGCTCTTTAGCCAATGCCTTTTTATCGACAGGCTCTGAAACGGAGGCCATTGCTGTACGGTAGGCTTGCTGTAATTTTTCGTCCAGCGCAGATGTCTTTGCATCGTTACAAATCATCTTTTCCGTAACACCAACTACCTTCCCGCAATCGAAGCTGGCGGCAAAAACGTGACTCAACTTTGCCATCAGAGATAGTAAAAAAATAAACCTCATCGAATACATTGAGTAAGCCCTCATAGATCCACACACTTTGGCCCAACACTAAGATTAATAAATAACTGCACCACTATATATTATTGCTGATATTTCCACGCACAAAATCAGAATCTCCAAATGGGGGCATGATCTTACTCAGACTCCTCCCTTAGCGTCCCTATTCAGTAAGACAAACCCTCTTTCAGGTCGGAATCCTGTTTAAGTTCATGCAACGATTCTTCAACAAGCTTTCCGCTATAGCGAACTTTATTCTCAACGCAATCCAATTCAAGAAAGGCCCTATCCTCACCCACTTTTTGAACAAGTACGGACCCACCATGATATGGACTCCTAAAACCCTGCTCACCACTTTTTCCAGTAAAAGCCATCCCCTCGACTGCGCTGACAATGTATTTTTTGCCCTGAATCCCTGCTCACCACTTTTTCCAGTAAAAGCCATCCCCTCGACTGCGCTGACAATGTATTTTTTGCCCTGAATCAAAAACGAATACACCGCACTCCAACTACTGGCAAATGATAACTTTGCAACACTTAAACGATTAACCTCCGAATCCTTTCCGACAGGATAAGTCAGTTCAATCCTCTGCGGCTTACCGAACACATAGTAAAATCGATGCGGCGCGGCATTTCCTGCTGCACAAATCGAAACGGTCTTCTTAACCTGGGCCAAAGGACACGAAAAAACAATCTGATCCAGCTTTTTACACAGCGACCCTTCAACATACACAGACGCATCGAGCGCTGGCACCGATTTATTCTCTGCCACACAGGTCAGCGACGTGAAGCCCGCCGCTACGGCAACACCCATCACAATCAAACTGCGCATGTGCCGCCATCTCCTGTTGAATGTTCAGTTGAACACAAAAACCCTCTTCGGCTTCCCATTCCGTGCCGCTGCCAGTCGCTTTTCCAGCGGCTCCATCACCACCGGTGGTAACTGTGTCAACTGTTTGAGCTGCTTGTCCTTGAAGAACCAGTTCTTCTTGGCCCGTATCACTTTACAGCCCTCCTTGAAGATCAGTTCGTCGTCCTGCGGCAACTCTTTGATCTCCTGCGGCAACATCAAGGCGCGCCTTTCCTCGGTGTAGTTGATCGATACCTGACGACCGCCAGCGCCTCCACTGCTCTGGCTACGGTTTTGTCTGCGGATGGTCTTGTAACCCATCATCTCGCTGTATGCGTTGGCGTCGCTCTGCTCGCGCGGTGTCAACACGATCTGACAGCCGTGGTTGGTAATCAGATTCTGCGCATCATGATCGCCGTAGGTGCCGCACAACTGGGCGCGGCTTTGCACGATCACCAGACTGCGCACGCCGTAACTAGCTGAAATGGAAATGCGCTTGGCCCATACGTCCAACCTGCCCATGGCGGTGAATTCGTCCAGGAGCATGAGCATTTGGTATTTCAGGTCCGGCTCATCGCCCAGTTGCTTGTCCAGATTGTGGCCGATCACGGTGCTATAAAATATGTTGAGCAATTTACTGCTTTCGTCCAGCTTATTGGTTGGAATATCCACATAGACTGTCGTGGGCCGTTTGCGGATTGTGGTGATGTCAAAATCGGTCGCATTGGTGGCTGCCGCCAGCGTAGGATTCAGGAACTGCTGAAGCGGCGCCTGCATGACGGCCAGTACACTGGAAAACGTCTGCTCGGCCATACCGGAAAGATTATTGAAGACGGCGCGGGTCTGCGGGCTGACGTAGGCATAGCGCTTGTCAGGATCGCTGGCGATTGCCAGCAGCATCGTTTTGGTGTTCGTGCTGCCTTCACCCGACGACCACCGCAAAATGCGCTCGAAGCTGGGAAAGTTCTCCGAGGTGTTCGGTTGGGGCCACAAATCCACAGGCAAATTGCGCTCCTGCGATGCTTTCAGGTTGTGATCCCATCGCTCGAACATATAGGACGCGAAGGCGGTGAACGCGGCTCGACTCTGCGATGTCCAGAAAGGATCCTTGCCCTGTTCGTCCGGATACAGAATGGCGGCAATCGTCTGGATTTCGCCAATCCGCGTGCGCGCATCGCGATTGGCCAACAAGCTGAGAGGGTTGAAGCGGTGGGTGCGGCCTTCGACATCGTAGGGTGCCCACACGTAGACGCGCTGCCCCATTGCCACACGCTGGCCGCTGGTGAGCTTACGCAGCTCGCCTTTCAGATCTGAAACGACCACAGACTGCTGATACGTCAGCAAGGTCGGGATGGCGACGCTGGTGGTCTTGCCGGTTCGGGTCGCGGCGATCATGATGAGATGCAGGGCACCGTTCAGCCACAACAGGCGCCCCTTGTACTTGCCGATCAGGATGCTCTGCGCAGTCCGTTCCAACAGGCCGGCTTTTTTCAGATCACTCAACTTGGCGAAGCTGGCGTCGCCGTGCAACGATTCGGGCTTCGGCTTGAACAACCGAATCAGCACGATGAGCCAGACAAAGAGCGGCACGCCAAAACCGATGACGCCCGCCATTTTCACCTTGCCGGCATAAGGCGCATATTGTGGGAGACGCAATACTTTGACGTATTGCCACCAGGTGCCCCAGGCCAGCGGTGCCTGGACATGCAACAGTTTCAGAACCAGCCAGTCAGCGAAGTGCAAGCCCCCTGCAAAGCCCGCAACCAGCAAGATCGTTACGAAAAGCGATTTCACTGGCATCCTGACACCATCCAATTCATCCGATGAGCCCTGATGCTGCAAGCCAGCGTGGCTGATGTCAACGCTGGGCCGACTCAAGTTCCAAGTGCCCCACCCCTTGCAAACCGACGTTTCCGCACATTGCCACCACATCTCAAGCATTTGCAGATCAATGCCTTGCATTGTTTTTTTGTGGAATGTATGGCGTCAAATCGCTCTCCGAGGTGTTGCACTTGATTCTTGAGACCGCTGTACCGATGCCGCTCAACCGCCACGCGCCTGCAACGCGGCAACCGCGGGCAGGGTCTTGCCTTCCAAAAACTCCAGGAATGCGCCACCACCGGTGGAGATGTAGCTCACCTGCTCGGCAATGCCGTACTTGTCGACCGCGGCCAGGGTGTCGCCACCGCCGGCGATGGAGAAGGCACGCGAGGTGGCGATGGCGTGCGCCAGGGTCTGCGTCCCCTTGCCGAACGCGTCGAACTCGAACACGCCGACCGGACCGTTCCAGACCACGGTACCGGCCTTGGCGATCAATTCGGCGTAATGCGCGGCCGTCTGCGGGCCGATGTCCAGGATCAGGTCGTCGTCGGCGACGTCGGTGACGGCCTTCACCGTGGCCGGAGCATCCGGCATGAATTGCTTGGCGACCACCACGTCGCTGGGCAACGGGATCGCTGCGCCGCGTGCGTTGGCGTCGGCGACGATCTTGCGCGCGGTGTCGAGCAGGTCCGGCTCGCACAACGATTTGCCCACCGAGTGTCCGGCGGCGGCAATGAAGGTGTTGGCGATGCCGCCGCCGACGATCAGTTGATCGACCTTGTTCACCAGGTTCGAGAGCAATTCCAACTTGGTCGAGACTTTACTGCCGGCGACAATCGCCAGCAGCGGTTTGGCCGGATGCTGCAACGCCTTGGCCAAGGCGTCCAACTCGGCCATCAACAGCGGACCACCCGCCGCGACCGGGGCGAACTGGATCACGCCATGGGTCGAGGCTTGCGCGCGATGCGCGGTACCGAAGGCATCCATCACGAACACGTCGCACAGCGCCGCGTATTTCTTCGCCAGCGCGGGGTCGTCCTTGCCTTCGCCGACGTTCATGCGGCAATTCTCCAGCAATACGATCTGCCCCGGCCGCACGTCCACGCCATCGACCCAATCGCGCAGCAGCGGCACATCCACGCCCAGCAGCGCGGCCAGACGCGTGGCGACAGGCTCCAGCGAATCGTCCTGGGTCCACACGCCTTCCTTGGGCCTGCCCAGGTGCGAGGTCACCATCACCGCCGCGCCCTGTTCCAGCGCGTGCTTGAGGGTCGGCACCGAGGCCAGGATGCGTTGTTCGGAGGTGATCTGGCCGTTGTCGATCGGCACGTTCAGATCTTGCCGGATCAGCACGCGCTTGCCGGACAGATCCAGATCGGTCATTCGCAGGATGGACATATGGTTACTCGCTATCGTGAGGTTGCAAGGGGAAAAGCGTGCCATTGACGCAGCAAGACGGCGGGACGCCCGTTGCGGGACGCTGCATCAATGGCCGCGCGGTGACGAGGCAATCGCCATATTGTCAGGTGTCGGCTGCGCAGCGGCAAATCGGCGCGCCGCCGGGGATCGGCCGACGTGCGCAGGCCATGGGTTTGCAGCACGTCCACACGTCGCTGTCGCGCTCCACCGCCCGCGCGAGGATTCACCGCCACGGCACCATCGCCCACCCAACCTCCCGACGCATCGCGACAGCCACAAAAAAAGCGCCGAACGGCGCTTCTTTTGTATGCGACTTGCCGGGCGCGTTACTTCGCCACGACCTTGACCATTTCCAGGCACTTGTTGGAATAACCCCACTCGTTGTCGTACCACGACACCAGCTTGACGAAGGTGGAATCCAGGGCGATGCCCGCGTCGGCGTCGAAGATCGAGGTGCGCGCGTCGCCACGGAAATCCGTCGCCACGACCTTGTCCTCGGTGTAACCGAGAATGCCCTTGAACGCGCCTTCGCTCTGCGCCTTCACCTCGGCGCAGATCTCGGCGTAGGTGGCAGGCTTTTCCAGTTCGACCGTGAGATCGACCACCGACACATCCGAGGTCGGCACGCGGAAGCTCATGCCGGTGAGCTTCTTGTTCAACTCCGGAATCACCACGCCGACCGCCTTGGCCGCGCCGGTGCTGGACGGAATGATGTTCTCCAAAATGCCACGGCCACCGCGCCAATCCTTGTTGCTGGGGCCATCGACGGTCTTCTGCGTGGCGGTGGCGGCATGCACGGTGGTCATCAGGCCGCGCTTGATGCCCCATTTGTCGTTGATCACCTTGGCCAGCGGCGCCAGGCAGTTGGTGGTGCAACTGGCGTTGGAGACAATGGCCTGACCGGCGTAGCTGTTGTGGTTCACGCCGAACACGAACATCGGCGTATCGTCCTTGGACGGCGCCGACAGGATCACCTTCTTGGCGCCGGCGTCCAGGTGTTTCTGCGCGGTCTCTTTGGTCAGGAACAGGCCGGTGGATTCGATCACCACCTCGGCACCGACCTCGCCCCACTTCAGCGCGGCCGGATCGCGCTCCTGGGTCAGACGGATTTTCTTGCCGTTGACCAGCAGATAATTGCCCTCGACCGCGACCTGGCCCGCGAAACGGCCATGCACCGAATCGTACTGCAGCATATAGGCGAGGTAATCCGGTTCGAGCAGGTCGTTGATGGCGACGATCTCGATGTCGCTGCCGAAATTCTGTACAGCCGAGCGCAGCACATTGCGTCCGATGCGACCGAAACCGTTGATACCGACCTTGATTGCCATTTCAGAGCTCCTGCGGCCGCGTCTGCCGCGGCGGGTGAAAGAAAGAGAGAGGGAGCGCATTCTAGCAGGCCCGCCGCAGCACGCCGGACACACGGGTTTGGGAAGGCGCTCTAGCTTGCGGGCACCGACATCGCCATCACTGCCGTTGTGGTGGCGACTGAGCGGCAACGCAACGACAACGCGACGCAGCATGGCAAGGGCATCCTCACCGACTAGACTGCGCATCATGACGTCACACGCGTTTTTTCGGACCGCGCTCGCCGCGGCACTCGCCTTGATACCCGCGTCCGCCTTCGCTTGGGGACCACTGGGCCACCGCCTGGTCGCCGACCTCGCCCAGACCCAACTCACTGCGCAGACCCGCGCGCGCATCCGCACCCTGCTGCAAGGCGAAGCCGAGCCAACGCTGGCCGGTGTCGCCAATTGGGCCGACCAGATCCGCGAACAGGATCCGGACCTGGGCAAACGCAGCGCGCGCTGGCACTACGTCAACCTGGGCGAGCACGATTGCCACTACGTGCAAACCCGCGATTGTGCAGATGGCAACTGCGTAGTCGAAGCACTGCGCCGCCAGAGCGCGATCCTCGCCGACCGCAGCCAAACACCGGCAGCACGCGCGCAGGCACTGAAGTTCGTGGTGCATTTGGCCGGCGACGTACAGCAACCGTTGCACGCCGGCTATGCCCACGACAAAGGTGCCAACACCGTGCAAATCCAGTTCAACGGCAAAGGCACCAATCTGCACGCGCTATGGGACAGCGGCTTGCTGGACAGGCGCGGCCTGAACGAAGCGGCCTATCTGAAACAATTGGAAGCACAGCCGCTGCCGCCACCATCGCCCACCGCCCCCGTGTTACCGCCAGCAGCCGCAACCTGGGCCGAAGCCTCGTGCCGGATCATGCAACGCCCAGGCTTCTACCCGCCCAGCGCGACCCTGCCAGCGGACTACGTGACAACCTGGCGTCCGGTCGCCGAGGCCCAGTTGCGCCAGGCCGGTGCCAATCTGGCCGCGCTCTTGAACGCTGCACTGGGCGAATAAGCACAGTTCTGCAAGCGCCGTACACCCCCGGCGCACTGCGGTGTCGAACGCGACACTCCAGGCATCGCCCATGGCACCGACAACAGCGAAGAATCCGTTGCTCCATCGCGCGCCCCATGCCTGAGCGAAGGCATGGCATCACAGCGCCTGGCTGCGCGATAGATTCAGAATTTCTTACATTAGAAACGACTGATATAATCCATAGCTCGTCTCTTCTCCCATCCAAGCCCCCACCCATGCCCGCCTCCTCCGCCCAGGCCCTGGTAGACCGCGCGTGCGCGCAGGTCCACGACCTCCCCCTCCATGCCGATCCCGCCGCCACGCCGCTGCCCGGCGAATGGATCATCGACGTGCGCGAACCCGGCGCGTTCGCCATCGGCCACATTCCCGAGGCGATCAACATCCCGCGCGACATCCTCGCATTCCGTCTTGACAGCGATCCGGCGCTGCCCCGGCACGATCAGCCGATCCTGCTGTACTGCGCCAGTGGCGGCCACGCCACCCTGGCGGCACTGAGCCTGCGGCAACGGGGCTACCGCGCGGTGCGCGCACTGCCCGGTGGCTTTCTCGGCTGGACCGCCGCCGGCAGGCCGGTCGATTTCTGAGCCGATGGCGGGCCATGCGATGCCCCTGCTGGATCCACTCGCGATGGGTGCGCACGCCAGCGAGGCCGCACACCTGCTGAAGGCACTCGGTAACGAGAAACGGCTATTGCTGCTGTGCCTGCTGCTGGATCGCGAACAATCGGTCGGCGAACTCAATACACGGGTGCAACTGAGCCAGTCGGCGCTATCGCAACACCTGGCATTGCTGCGCGAGGACGGTCTGGTGCAGACACGCCGCGACGGACAGACGATTTACTATTCGCTGGTGCCCGGTCCGGCGCGGCGCATCCTTGAGGTGCTGCACGGCATCTACTGCGGCGCCGCTCTTCCTACCGCCAGCAGGATCAGCCCATGAGCCAACACCCGCGCGTCCATGCGTTCCACCATGCCGGATCCGGCACCTGGAGCTATGTGGTCGAGGACGGCCATGCAGCGGCGGTGATCGACCCGGTGCTGGAGTTCGATCCAGCCACCGGCACCGCGCACGACGGACCGGCACACGCCCTCGCCGACTGCCTCACCGAACGCGCGCTGCACCTGCACTGGATCCTGGAAACCCACGCGCATGCCGACCACGTCTCCGCCGCGCAGTGGTTCAAGCAGCACTGGCCGCAGGCGACGCTGGCGATGGGCGATGGCATCCGTCAGGTGCGTGCGCACTTCGCGCCGCAGTTCGGACTGGCCGAAGACGCCGACACACGCTGCGGCTTCGACCATCTGTTCGCTGACGGCGAACGTTTCGCGATCGGCCACCTGCAGGCGCAGGTGATCGCGGTCCCCGGCCATACCAGCGACAGCGTTGCCTATCTGATCGGCGATGCACTGTTTCCCGGCGACTCGCTGTTCATGCCCGATAGCGGCACCGCCCGCTGCGATTTCCCCGGCGGCGATGCCGCGACGCTGTACCGCTCGATCCGCGCCTTATACGCGCTACCGGACAGCACGCGCGTGTTCGTGTGCCACGACTACGGCCCCGGCGGTCGCGCGGTCGCCTGCGAAACCAGCATCGGTGCGCAGCGTCGCGACAACATCCATGTCCGCGACGGGATCAGCGAAGCGCAGTTCATCGCGCTACGTCAGGCACGCGATGCGACGTTGGCCGAACCGCGACTGATGCAGCCGTCGATCCGCGCCAATATCCAGGCCGGTCGCACCGACGGCCTCGCCCCAACGGCGGGATGAAGGCGCTAGGATGCCGGCATGCGCCGCTCCTGCCCTGCCCTCAGCCACCACGCGATTCGCCGCCTGCGCGCAGGCGCGCACCGGCCACTGGCTGACGTGACCGCCGCGACACCATCGGCATGTTTCCCGTGCCCATGACGCGACGCCACCTACTGTGTCTGTGCGCGCTCATCGCGATCACGCGCGCCATCGCGCCCGTGTCGGCGCAAACCCCGTTGACCGTGTTCGCCGCATCCAGCTTGAAGGAATCCATGGACGAGGTCGCCACCGCCTACGAGCACGCCACCGGCATCCCGGTGCAGGTCGCCTATGCAGCCAGTTCGACGCTGGCGCGGCAGGTGGAACAAGGCGCGCCAGCGGATGTGTTCGTTTCCGCCGATCAGGCATGGATGGACGAGCTGCAGCAACACCGGCTGATCGATCCGACGCAACGCCGCAATTTGCTCGGCAACACCCTGGTGCTGGTGTCGCCATTGGGCAGTGCGGTCAAGATCGACCTGCGCAAGCCCGGCGCCATCGCCACCGCGCTCGGCGCGCAGGGACGTCTGGCGGTGGGCCAGACCGAGAGCGTGCCGGCGGGCAAGTACGCACGCGCCGCGCTACGCGCACTCGGCCAGTGGGATAGCGTGCACGCGCGTCTGGCCGAAACCGACAACGTGCGCAGTGCGCTGATGCTGGTCGCGCACGGCGAGGCGCCGCTGGGCATCGTGTACGGCTCCGATGCGCAGGCCGAACCAACGGTGCGGGTGGTGGCGACATTCCCCGCCGAGAGCCACGCGCCGATCGTGTATCCGGTGGCACCGCTGCGCGCCAGCACGCAGCAGCCGGCCGCCAGCGCGTTCGTGCGCTGGATGAGCACGCCACCGGCGCAGGCGATCTTCCGCCGCCATGGCTTCACCCTGGCGCACTGAGTCCGCCCTTGTTCGCGTTCACTACGCAAGAACTGGCCGCCATCGCACTGAGCGTGAAGGTCGCACTGGTCGCGGCCTTGGCGAGCCTGCCCTTCGCCGTAGCCTGCGGCTGGCTACTGGCGCGTCGCCGTTTTCCCGGCAAAGCGCTGCTGGATGCGCTGCTGCATCTGCCACTGGTGATGCCACCGGTCCTCACCGGTTATGCGCTGCTGAACGTGTTCGGTCTGCATGGACCCGTCGGCGCCTGGCTGTTCGCGCACCTGGGCGTGCAGTTCGCGTTCCGTTGGACCGGCGCGGCGCTGGCCAGCGCGGTGATGGGCTTTCCACTGATGGTGCGCGCCATCCGCCTGGCGTTCTCATCCACTGACCGACACCTGGAAGCGGCCGCCGCCACACTCGGTGCCGGACCGTGGCGAGTGTTTTTCAGCATCACCCTGCCGCTGGCGTGGCCGGGCGTGGTCGCCGGCAGCGTGCTCGGCTTCGCCAAGGCATTGGGCGAATTCGGCGCCACCATTACCTTCGTCGCCAATATTCCCGGGCAAACCCAGACCCTTGCCTCGGCGATCTACGGCCTATTGCAGGTCCCCGGTGGCGAGACCGGCATCTGGCGGCTGGCGATGGTGGCACTGGCGATCTCGCTGGCCGCGCTGCTGGTATCCGAATGGCTGGTGCAGCGCCAACGTGCACCGGAGCAGGACGCATGAGTCGTCTTCGCAACGAACGCCAAGCGCGATGCTGAGCCTGCACCTGCACCTGCAACGCGGGCACTTCGAGCGACACGTGCGCATCGAAGAACAGGCACGCGCCATCGCGTTGATCGGCCCATCCGGCGCCGGCAAGACCAGCGTATTGAACGCGATTGCCGGCGTACTGCGTCCACGCAGCGGGCGCATCGTCCTGGATGGACGCGTGCTCTACGACAGCGCCAACGGCATCGACCTGCCCGCGCACCGACGCCGCATCGGCTACGTCTTCCAGGACGCGCGCCTGTTCCCGCACATGGACGTGCGCCGCAATCTCGACTATGGACGCCACCACCGCGCGCAGGCGCCGCGCTTCATGCTGGACAGCGTCGTGGATCTGCTCGGCATCGGCGCGTTGCTGGCACGGCGACCGGACAGCTTGTCCGGCGGCGAAGCGCAGCGCGTGGCCATCGGGCGCGCCTTGCTGGCGCAGCCGGCGATCCTGCTGCTGGACGAACCACTCTGCGCGCTGGACGCCGAACGCCGCAACGCACTGATTGCCTACCTGCAACGCGTGCGCGACGACATGCGCCTGCCACTGTTGTACGTCAGCCACCAGAGCGAGGATGTGGCGCGCATCGCCAATGCGCTGCATCGGCTGGATTAGCCGCAGCGCGTGCGCGTTCAATGTGCGCCAGCGCGCTGCATGCGCCCGCTGCGCACCGTAGCCTTGCCTTCGCGCACCGCGAACGTGAACGCATACGCCAGCGTTACCGGCACTTCCTTCACCGACGCGGCATCGTCGCAACGTCCTTCCACTGCCGGCTGCTGCGCCGGATCGGCATAGGTGCAGATCGCCGCCGGCACGAAGCGCCAAGCAGCGACCGCCTCGCGCACCGCCTGCTGTAGATCGGCCATCTCCGCCTGCGCCCCCGCGCTGCACTCTGGACGATCATTCAGCGGCTCGCTGCGCTCTACCGCACCTTGTGCGGACAAGATCACCCGCACGCACAGCATGGTCGGCGCCAGACTGCGGCGTGGCGAATCGGCAGGCAACTGCGGCGTCGGCGTGCGCAGCGGCTGAGGCATGCGGAAGACCTGCTGCGACTGCATCTGATAGCGCAGCACCTGCGCCGCACCGGCAGCAGCGGGCACGCGGCTGTCCAGCATCTGCTGCTCCACCGAGGCCAGGCGTTGCGACGGTTGCACCGGCGCGCGCGGAACATGGCTGGCACATCCAACCAGGCACAACGTCAGCAACGGCAGCAGCAGCCACGGCGCGCTCATCGCTGCGCCCTGGTCATGCCGCACAGCGGCAACGCCGCGCGAGCGCGCGTGTCTGGCGTCAACTTGTCGCACAAATCCGCCACCTGCTTGCCGGCATCTTCGCCCAACCGATACCAGCGATAATCCCCGGCATTGGCAACACTGGCCGGCGCGGGCACCGGATCCATGTCGAGCTCGAAAGTGACGGGAACCCGCAACATGGCAGCGAGCGCCTGACCATGCGCCATGGCCGGGTTGAAACGCCACTTCCAAGCTGCGGTGGCTGCGGCATCATCCAGCGCCTGGCTACCGCTGCCGTGGTCGAGCACGTGCACAGCGCGGACTTTACCGATCGCATCCACCTTGAGTAGCAACATCACCTTGCCGGAAATCCCAGCGCGGATGGCCGCTTCAGGATAGTGCGGCGGGGGCATGAAGCGCGCCGAGGGAAACCATTTGATGGCGTCCGCCACCGCCTGACCTTGCGCCGCAAGCGGCGCAGGCCGATCCAGCGTGTCTTTCACCACGCCAACGAGCGGCACATCGCGGGCCATGGCGGTGGCAGGCACACTGGAGGGCAACACCAGCGCCATGACGCAACCACCCAGCGCCAGCACCGCGACCACCGCAATGCCGACACCGCGCCGGCAGCCGCGCACGGCTGGCCGCTGCAACAACACGATACGTTGCCGCAGCAGCGCGCCCGCCTGCCAATGGCAACCGACCGGCAACGCGGCCGCATCCAACTGTGTCTGCAGCATCGCCTCGGCATAGCTGCGGCGCGAGGACGGATATCGCGCCAGCACCGCCGCATCGCAGGCCAGTTCCTGATCGACGCGGAAGCACGTTGCCGCCCAATGCAACAACGGATTGAACCAATACACGCAACGCAATACCGCCAACAACAGATTGCAGCGCGTATCGCCACGGGCGATGTGCATGCGTTCGTGCGCCAGCACCAACTGCGCCTGCTGTGGCCGATAGCGCTCGGCAAAGTTCGCCGGCAGCACCACCTGCGGTCGCCACGCACCCAGCACCAGCGGACCATGCAGCGCATGTTGCGCGATCGACACGCCCGGCTCGCTCGGCTGCAAACGACCCAGGCTGCGGCGATAACGGCGCTGTTGCCGCCACAGCAGCGCCGCCATCGCCATCATGCCCAACGTCCAGAGCGTCACCAACCAGACCGCGCCGGCTCCCGTCGCCAGCGATGCGGCGGCGGCGGACGCATCCGCCACGGCGTGCGGAGTGCCCACCCGCACGGTCGGCATCGCCACGGCCACAGCCGTCGGCAGCCAGAGATGCCACCGGCCCGGCACCAGCGTGGCGAGCGAGGCCAGCGGCACCGCGATCCACAACGCATAGGCGATGCCGGCACCGAAGACACGCCGCATTGGTGCGCGCAATGCCAGGACCGCCACGATCGCCCCACTGCCGGCTAACGCCGTCGTGGCAATGCTTGTCACGATTGCTTCAATGCTCATCGTCCAGCTCCTGGATCAGTCGTTTGAGTTCGGCGACATCGGCATCGCTGAGCTTGCCGCGTTCGCTGAAGTGCGCCACCAGCGGCGCGATGCGGCCACCGAACAGGCGCTCGAGCAAACCTTCGCTCTGTTGCTGCACCCATTGCGCGCGCTGCAAGAGCGGCGTGTACAAATAACGCCGGCCTTTTTTGTCGGCACGGATCGCACCCTTGTTGAGCAATCGGTTGAGCAGGGTCTTGACCGTGGGTTCGGCCCAACCACCATGCCCCGACAACGCCGCGAACACCTCCTCGGCACTGAGCGGGTGCCGCTCCCACAGCACTTCCATGACCACGGCTTCCGCCTCGCTGATCGACATACATTTACGCCTGTAATTTTTATCGATTACATGAGTAAACGGATCTATTGTCAAGCACTTTCGTCATCCGATGCGGGCACGCTCAGCGACCCTCGCCTAAGCTATCGCGATGACCGACCACCTCGACGATCTCGGCGCCGCTGTCGAGCTGATCCTGCAACGCATCCCCGGCCCGCTGCGGATCGGCGCGCCGCTGGGCCTGGGCAAACCGCACCGCCTGCTCAACGCGCTATACACGCGGATCCAGGCCGATGCCACGCGGCCCATGCAGCTCTACACCGCGCTGTCGTTGCATCCGCCAGCACCCGGAGGCGGCCTGCAGGGGCGCTTCGCACGGCCATTCCTGCAACGCCATTTCGGCGAGGATTTCCCCAGACTCAAGTACGTGGAAGCACTGCGCCGCGACGCGCTGCCGGCGCATATTCAAGTGGAAGAGTTCTACATGCAGTCCGGCGCGTTGCTGCGCTCGACCCAGGCACAACGCCGCTACACCAGCCTCAACTACACCCACGCCGCCGACGCGGTGGCGCAACGCGCACCGAACCTGATCGTGCAGAAGGTCGCGCGTGCACCCGACGGCAATAACCTGTCGTTCTCCTGCAATACCGACATCACCCAGGACACGCTGGACGCACTGCAACGGCGCGGCTTGCCACGGCCGCTGCTGGTGGCCGAGGTCGATCCGCAATTGCCGTGGATCGGCGGCAGCGCCGCGGTGGACCCTGCGTTCTTCGATCTGGTGCTGACGCCGCCAGCGCCATACCCGGCGCTGTTCGGGCTGCCGCGACATCCCGTGGCCGATACCGACTACGCCATCGGCCTGTATGCCAGCACCCTGGTGCGCGACGGCGGCACGTTGCAGATCGGCATCGGCACGCTGGCCGATGCGCTATGCCACGCGCTGGTGCTGCGACATACCGACAACGCACGCTATCGACAAGTGCTGGCAGCGCTGGATCCCGCACTGGAACAGCATCCGACGGTCCGCGCCTGCGGCGGGTTGGCACCGTTCTCGGTTGGCCTGTTCGGGTGCAGCGAGATGCTCAACGAAGGCTTCCGACAATTGGTCCAATGCGGGGTGATCCGCCGCAAGGTGCTCGACGACACCGCACTGATGCAACGCGTGGCCGACGGCAGCGCCGATGCGCAGGATCTACAGCGGCTGCAACGCGACGGTCAATACCTGCAAGGTGCGTTCTATCTTGGCTCACCCGCCTTCTACGCCTGGCTGCGCGACATGGACCGGCAAGCACGCGCGGGAATCGGCATGCACCGCATCAGCGAGATCAACCAGCTCTATGGCAATGAAGCGCTGCGTCGTTTGCAGCGACGGCAGGCGCGCTTCTTCAACTCCTGCATGATGGTCACCGCACTCGGCGCGGCGGTGTCCGATGGGCTGGACGACGGCCGCGTGGTGTCCGGCGTCGGTGGTCAGTACAACTTCGTCGCCATGGCGCATGCACTGGAGGATGCGCGCAGCGTGCTGATGTTCCGCGCCACCCGCCGCGACGGCGGCGCGACGCATTCCAATGTGCGCTGGAACTACGGCCACACCACCATCGCGCGCCATCTGCGCGATCTCTACGTCAATGAGTACGGTATCGCCGACCTGCGCGGATCGACCGACGAGGACTGCATCGCCGCGATGCTGGGGATCACCGACGCGCAAGCGCAACCGGCGCTGCTGGCCGCGGCCAAGCGTCACGGCAAACTGCCGGCCGACTTCGTGGCGCCGCCGCACTGGCAGCGCCAGCGTGCCGCGCGCGTGCGCGAGGCGCTAGCGCCATTCCGCGCCGACGGCACCTTGCCCGACTATCCACTGGGCAGCGACTTCACCGAGGTGGAACAACGCCTGTTGCGTGCGCTGAGCTGGCTGCAAGAACGCACCGCCAGCACCGGGGCGAAAGTACTGATGCTGGCGCGGGCATTGCTGACGCACCAAGACGCAGATCTCGCCTGCCTGCAGCGCATGGCGCTGGACAGCCCACGCACGACCGGCGAACGTATTCAGGCACGGTTACTGGCATTTGCATTGAAACAAACCTCCTCGCCCTGATCCGCTGGACTGCATCGACAAGCCGGAAAACCTTGCAGGTCGGCGTCACGCGGCGGTTCTGCAAGGTGGTCCAGGCGCGACCATCATGACCGGCGATGCCAAACCGTACCGACGAACGCGGCCCGCGTTACACAACACTGAAACAATGGAGAAAGAATAGCGTCAAGCAAGATTGTGATGATGTTAATGAATTTTTATCTTGTATTGCTGCATGCACGCTCATTGTTCTTTTACATCGTTGTCGCCGTTGTCCGATCGCACCGCCTCCGCCACGCCACGCCCGCAGCGCACAGCGCTGACCCGCATGCTGATCGCGTTGCTCGCCGCCGCCGCGCCGATGGCGTTGCAGGCGGCGCCAAAACTCAACGAATTGCAATACATCGGCAGCCACAACAGCTACCACGCCGGATTCGCGCCTAGCGAAGCCACGCTGTTGCAGCGCATGGATCCGGCGATGTTTGCGACACTCAACTACCGTCATCCACCGTTGACCCAGCAACTGGACGACGGTGTGCGGCAGCTCGAACTGGACATTTATGCCGACGCCAAGGGCGGGCGCTACGCGCACCCGGCGCTCATCCAACAGATCGCCAAGGCCGGGCTGCCGCCGGCGCCGGCCTTCGCTCCGCCAGGGGTGATGGAACGTCCGGGTTTCAAGGTGCTGCACATCCAGGACCTCGACCAACGCAGCACCTGCCAACCCCTCGTGGCCTGCCTGCGCGAAGTGCGTGCCTGGTCGAAACAGCATCCTGGGCATGTGCCGATCTTCATCCTGCTGGAAACCAAGGAATCGCCCATGCAACTGGCGTTCCCGACGGTCCAGCCGGAACCGTTCAATACCGCCGCGCTGGATGCGCTGGATCGCGAATTGCGCTCGGTCTTCAAGCCCGGCGAATACATCAGCCCCGATCAGGTACGTGGCAAGGCGCCCACGCTCAATGCCGCGATCCTGGCCCACGGCTGGCCGTCGTTGGACGATGCGCGCGGCAAGGTCGTGTTCCTGTTCGACCAAAGCAGCGTCGGCCACGATTATCTGTCCGGCCATCCGGTGTTGCGCGGCCGGATGTGCTTCACCAATGCGGTGCCCGGCGAGGCCGATGCGGCCTTTATCGAGCGTAATGATGGCAGTGCCGAAGAGATCGCACGCCTGGTCAAAGCCGGTTATCTGGTCCGCACCCGGACCGATGCGGACCTGAAAGAAGCCGAGCACGGGGACACCGCGCGTCGCGACGCCATGTTAGCCAGCGGCGCGCAACTGCTCAGCACCGACTTTCCCGATCACGAGCCCGCCGCTTCCGGTTATGTGGTGCGCTTCGGCGAGCACATGGTCGCGCGCTGCAATCCGCAACTGCCGAACACCCACTGCCAAGGCGTCGATCTGAGCCACTGATCGACATCAGCCACGCAACAGCACAGCGAAGACAGCGCGCATCCTCAATAAAGCGATGGAAAGCTTGAGCGATTGCGCGTCTGTCGCCGTGTGCGCGCAGGCGGACGCAGACGTTTCTTTTCCAACCCCACGAGTCTTCAACATGCAACAGATGCAGCATCTCGGTCGTTTGACCTGCGCCATCGCCACCGCGCTGGCGCTTTCCGTACCAGCCTATGCGGACGAAGTCAGCGACCGCAACACGACGACGCTGGACTCGGTCAACGTGCAGGCCGCGCAAGCCGCCGCACCGGGATCGCTGGACGAACAACGCATGTCCACCGGCGTCAACAGCGTGATGAGCAAGCAACAGATCGACGCGATCCCCTCCGGCGGCATCGCCGACGTGGTCTCACATCTGCCCGGCTTGTCCTCCTATAATAGCGATATGCACCTGGGCCAGGCCACCACTGGCGAGAACGCGTATGTCAGCATCCGCGGCCTGGACGCCAGCTACAACGCCTATTCCCTCAACGGTTTCAGCATGCCCGAAACCGACTCCTCCACCCGTGCGATCTCGCTGAACATGTTGGCGCCGTTCGGCATCCAGTCGGTCAACGTGTCCAAGTCGCCGACATCGGATATGCCGGGCGACGCCACTGGCGGGGCGATCGATATGCGCACTCCGAGCGCCTTCGATTTCAGCGGCGACTTCTACGGCAAGACCACCGCACAGGGTCAACTCAATGCGCTGGCGTCCAAACTCGGCGGCAAAGACAAAGGCGGCATGCTGCAGCAGGAATTGGCCTGGAAATTCGGCGAAGACCATGCCTTCGGCCTGTATGCCTCGGCGTATTACGGCAACAACAACAATATGGCGCAGGCACCTGCGCCCAATAGCAAATATGTCCCGCTGGACCCAAGCCAAGCCAACGCCAGCGACCTGCGCAATGTCGGCCCGCTGATCGACACCCGCTACAAGTACAGCATCTACACCAGCCAGATCAAACGTTACGGCGCCAATCTCGGCTTCGACTGGCAGGGCGGCGATATGCACCTGGGCCAGGCCACCACTGGCGAGAACGCGTATGTCAGCATCCGCGGCCTGGACGCCAGCTACAACGCCTATTCCCTCAACGTTTTCAGCATGCCCGAAACCGACTCCTCCACCCGTGCGATCTCGCTGAACATGTTGGCGCCGTTCGGCATCCAGTCGGTCAACGTGTCCAAGTCGCCGACATCGGATATGCCGGGCGACGCCACTGGCGGGGCGATCGATATGCGCACTCCGAGCGCCTTCGATTTCAGCGGCGACTTCTACGGCAAGACCACCGCACAGGGTCAACTCAATGCGCTGGCGTCCAAACTCGGCGGCAAAGACAAAGGCGGCATGCTGCAGCAGGAATTGGCCTGGAAATTCGGCGAAGACCATGCCTTCGGCCTGTATGCCTCGGCGTATTACGGCAACAACAACAATATGGCGCAGGCACCTGCGCCCAATAGCAAATATGTCCCGCTGGACCCAAGCCAAGCCAACGCCAGCGACCTGCGCAATGTCGGCCCGCTGATCGACACCCGCTACAAGTACAGCATCTACACCAGCCAGATCAAACGTTACGGCGCCAATCTCGGCTTCGACTGGCAGGGCGAAAACAGCGCGCTCTATGCACGCGCCATCTACGGCAACTACAGCGTCACCGGGCAGCAGGATCAATCCAGCGCGCGCCTGGAAACGGTGAACAATCAACCCACGGCAGTGCGTGGCGGCTACTTCAATACCCACGACATCGACGAGACGCTGGCGACGCTGCAACTGGGCGGACAGACCACACTGGACCGTCTGCATTTCGACTACGGCACCTCGTTCGGACGCGGCACGCGCAGCCGTCCAGACTATGTATCGGCGAGCCTGTACGGCTTCACCCCCGGCAGCTTCGCCTTCGATCTCAGCGACACGACGTATCCGAGCATCGAGCAAAGCCCGCAGAACCTGAAAGACTTTTTCTACAACCTGAATTCCTCGCTGTTCTGGAAAACCCAGGGGCATGACGCCGGCAGCCACGATAATCGCATCAATGCGCACACCGACATCACCTACCGTGTGGATGGCGACGTACTGGACAACGTCAAGACCGGACTGGCCGTGGACCACTCCGACCGTGGCGCCTACGATCATCCGTTCTTCCACAAGGATGGCAACCTCATCTACAACGGCCCGTATTTCGGCGGCCCCAACTACGTATTCCCCAACGCGGGTGGTCCGCCGCTGGGCGCGCTGCCGGGACGGCTGACCTACAACGCCTTCGATGGTCACTACCACGGTCCGTTCAAGATCCTGGACCGCGACTGGGTGTTGGCGCAGGCGGTGCCCTACAAGTACGCCAACGATCCGGCCGGCGCGGGCGCCTATACGCCTAACGACTACAACGCCAATACCACATCGAGCACCGAAGCGATCTATTCCGGTTACACGATGGCCACGCTGCATTTCGGCGCACTGAGCATCGTGCCCGGTGTGCGCTACGAACTCACGCGTTATTCGGCCGATTCCTGGCAATCCAACGGCGATGGCAACACCGGCCGCTTCGTCGGCGCTGGCCGTACCTACGCCGAAGTGCTGCCGGGAATCAATTTGAACTATCGCCCGGACGACTTCACCGTCTACCGCGCCTCGCTGCGTCGCAGCCTCAGCCGTCCGGCCTTCGGCCTGATCTCCGGCGAAACCGTCTATACGATCGACCCCAATCAGAAAGTCATCGGCATTTCCAAGCCCAATCCCAATCTGCAACCGAGCACGGCCGACAACCTCGACTTGTCTGCCGAGTTCTACGATCACAACGGCGGCGTTCTCAGCGCATCGACGTATTACAAGCGCATCAACGGCTTCATCTACACCTCGCAATCGGCCACCAGTAACGACAACACGCTCGGCGGCCTGGTCCCCACCGGCACCACCTTCGAGAACGGCGTGCCGGTGACCATGCCGCAGAACGGCGGCACGGCCAAGTTGTACGGTGTGGAGTTCAACGGCAGCAAGCGCTTGCAGAATCTGCCGGGCATGTGGAGCAATTTCGGAGTCAGCGCCAACCTCACGCTGCAACACAGCGCCGCCGATAGCAAGCGCAGCGATCAACCGGAAAAAACCTGGCTGCCGCGCGCACCGGAACGTATCTACAACCTGGATCTGTTCTACGACGACAGCCGCCTGCGTGCCGACCTAAGCTACAACTACACCGGCCTGCAGTTGCTCGGCCTGACCAGCGACCGACTGAACTACTACCTGCAACCGGTCAAATCGCTGGACTTCACCGCGACTTACCACCTGCCGCACGGTATCGATGTGGGAATCGCAGCCAAGAACCTGCTCAATTCCGCGACCTTCTACGAAACCCAGGGCAAGTCCAGCCGATACATGGCCTACGACCCGGGCGCCGACGGTGCCTACGTGGAAACCGGACGCGTGTACATGCTGACCCTGAGTTACACCTACTGATGACCACCCCCATGCCTCCGGCGCGCTGCGCCGGGGGCGTGGCATGTCAATCAAGGACTCCATCAGCGACTGCGTCGCCGTAAACAGCAGCACCGCGTGGATGCGCTGGTCTTACATGAAATCCGTGCACTCCTATTGCTCGGATAGCGCATCTTCCAGCACATCCAGACCTTGGCCGAACTCCGCGCGCCTCGTGCGGAAAACCTCACGCGCTGACATGCCGCCCAGCGCGAGCCGCAGAACCTGCAACACAGTCAGCAGCTGCTTTTCGAAGTAGTGAGCCTTGATGGAACAAGGCGCAATCTCCGTGTGTCGCGTGCAGAGGCGATCATGCCATCCGTCTGGCTATCGGCCATACGAATGCTCGTATTTTGGCTGCTGCAGCATGACCGTCAACTCTGCTTCCTGTACCTGCTGCTGGGTCTGCACCTGTTGGAGCGTGGACTGCACCGACGGCGCCGGCTCGCGCAGGTCCACCATGAAGTGCGTGTAGGGGACCTTGAGATCGCAGACATAGAGCGTATCGCCCTTGGGGACTAAATGATTATCCCCGCCTGGGCTCATTTTGTAGAGCGCCATCTCGCCGACGACCTGGTGCAGGCGTTCCTCGGACATCGAGATGCCCTTCTTTTCCAGGTTGGCTTTGGTCTGCGCGTAGAGCGCGCGCAACGGGGAATTGGGGCTGCTGTAGGGTTCCAGCGCCTTGGGTGCGGCTTGTTGCTGCGCAGTGGCGAGGGAGGTCGGGGCGAGGCTGGGCCGGACGCTCGGCGACGGCATCGGTCGAGTGGGAGAGTGCAGGCTGGGCGTGATCGGCCAAATGGCGGTCGGTGGCAAGGTCCTGTGTCTTCTGCCGCGCGGCGAACTGGGCATGCGTTTGCAGCGCTTCGAGCGTGCCTGGGTCGGCGATACCGGTCGGCTCACGGCCAGCCCAACGCTGGAAGTTCTCCACCGCCTGTTGGGTGCGGGGTCCGTAGTGCTTGTCGTCCTGGATGGCCTTGCCATCGTGGTCGGTGGCACCGATGGTCTGTCGGGGCGAGGCTGGGCCGGACGCTCGGCGACGGCATCGGTCGAGTGGGAGAGTGCAGGCTGGGCGTGATCGGCCAAATGGCGGTCGGTGGCAAGGTCCTGTGTCTTCTGCCGCGCGGCGAACTGGGCATGCGTTTGCAGCGCTTCGAGCGTGCCTGGGTCGGCGATACCGGTCGGCTCACGGCCAGCCCAACGCTGGAAGTTCTCCACCGCCTGTTGGGTGCGGGGTCCGTAGTGCTTGTCGTCCTGGATGGCCTTGCCATCGTGGTCGGTGGCACCGATGGTCTGCAAATGTTGTTGCAAGGACTGACTGCACGGCGACGCTGCGGTCGCCAGGCTCCAGGGGATGTGCCGTCATCAGCGGGAGCTGTGGTGCGATCAGCGGGAGCTGTGGTGCGTGCGTGCGCCACTGGCGGGGTGTGCAACATCGCCTCGCTAGCTTGACGCTGTTCGTGTTGATGCGAACGGGTGTCTTGGCTGTGGCGCTGGTCGTGTTCGCGTTGCTGCGCACCCATGGCTTGGCGGTGCAACTGCGCGTGTTGCTGCGCGAGGCGATGTTGCTGCTCGCGCGCTGCCTGCGCTTGCTGTTCCTGCTGCTGCAATTGCGCGATGCGTGCCTGTTCCTGCGTGTCCACGCTAACCGATTTTTCCGGGGCAGCAGTGCTGTGCTGTGGAAGTGGTGCATGTACATGCGTGGGGGACTGCACCAAATGCGGCGCTTGGTGTTGCTGCGCCTGTTGCCTGTCCACGGCGGGATGTGGCGTGGAGGAAGTGGTGCATGTACATGCGTGGGGGACTGCACCAAATGCGGCGCTTGGTGTTGCTGCGCCTGTTGCCTGTCCACGGCGGGATGTGGCGTGGACGCTGCTGGCGCGCTCTGACCGAACCACTGCCCTGGATGGGTGACGGTCTCGTAAGCTTGGCCGGCAGCATGTTCGGCCACATTGATGACGCGTTCGACAGCGGGACCACTGGCCGCGTAGGCATGTTCGGCACGCACCTGCACAGCCAGTGCTTCCAACTTCGCCGCCATGGCGGTAGTCGCGCCAGGATTCAGGGCCATGTTCAGTAGCTCGCGGTCCTGGTGTATTTCCTGGCGAAAATGGTCAAAGGCGGCCTTGTTGTGCGCGTAGTTGGCTTGGAGCTGCGCCAGCCTCTCCGGGGACAGCACGCTCCGCGGGCCAGTGAAGTGTGTGCCGCTGTGATCGCCCGCGCTCTGACCGAACCACTGCCCTGGATGGGTGACGGTCTCGTAAGCTTGGCCGGCAGCATGTTCGGCCACATTGATGACGCGTTCGACAGCGGGACCACTGGCCGCGTAGGCATGTTCGGCACGCACCTGCACAGCCAGTGCTTCCAACTTCGCCGCCATGGCGGTAGTCGCGCCAGGATTCAGGGCCATGTTCAGTAGCTCGCGGTCCTGGTGTATTTCCTGGCGAAAATGGTCAAAGGCGGCCTTGTTGTGCGCGTAGTTGGCTTGGAGCTGCGCCAGCCTCTCCGGGGACAGCACGCTCCGCGGGCCAGTGAAGTGTGTGCCGCTGTGATCGCCCATACGCATCGCCCGCAGCGGATTGGGTGACGATGCGCCGTGGCTGACGTCGAGGTAGTGCGCGTCTTTGAGCGCTTGCACATTTTCTGGCGTCGCCAGAGAGAGTCACCACCGTGCCGTAATGCCGACTGGCCGCACTCACCGGATCACCTGCCAGGACGTAATTGGTCACCGCCGTGCCACCTTCCGGCACGTGGTGGCGTAGGCTCACCGCGCCGTAGGCGTTGTAGGTGGAGCCGGCCAGGCCGAATTCCGCCGCTTCGATCTGCGCCAGTGCGCCACCGACCACCGTGCCGTAATGCCGACTGGCCGCACTCACCGGATCACCTGCCAGGACGTAATTGGTCACCGCCGTGCCACCTTCCGGCACGTGGTGGCGTAGGCTCACCGCGCCGTAGGCGTTGTAGGTGGAGCCGGCCAGGCCGAATTCCGCCGCTTCGATCTGCGCCAGTGCGCCACCGAGGGAGTGACCGGCGACGGTCACTTGGTCTTTGGGAATGCCCTGCTTGGCCGCCTTGGCGAGCATCTGCGCGGTGAAAGTGACCGGCGACGGTCACTTGGTCTTTGGGAATGCCCTGCTTGGCCGCCTTGGCGAGCATCTGCGCGGTGAACGCATCGGCGGCGGCTTTTTGCGGGTTGACGGCATCGCGCACCATCGTGGCATCGACGGCGATGTCCTGGAGGGTGGTGAGCGCATGCTGCGCTTTTTCCGCCTTGGTCTCGCCGGTAAATAAAGCCGTGTCGGTGCCACGGTAAGCAATGATGATGTCACCAGTCGCGATATTTTGATAGGCCGTCGCGTGGAATCCGGTAATATTGTCGTTCGCGTAGCCAAAAATTTGGTGTTTTTTTCCTTCAAGGAACACGTACTTGCTATTATTTCCGACATCGCCCTGCGAACGGTTTCTATAGGAATCAATGGCCGCATCGGCGCGCGCTTGATCGGCAGGATTCATGGCTTGGCTTCCTTGACAGCAACGGTGACTGGAAAGAAATCACTCGGGCTCTGTTTGTATTCAGGACGAAGGGGAGAGTAGTCAGGCGCGCCATAGGGAGCGAAAGAAGTATCCCCATACACGCTCTTCTTAAAATAACTCGTCTCAGGACTGTCATGTAGGAGTTCCACCAACATACCGCCCCAGCCGAACGTTACACCTTTCACTCTTGCGCTGACACCTACACTCGTGACATCCCAGTGGCACACGCCAAGCTTGAAATAATCCTCGTCCAGCAAGGCGTCGCGGTAGAAATATCCCTTCCACGTGTGATCGTCCACCTGTGTCATGGGAACATCGAGTCCGGTATTAGGCATCTGCCGCACACCAAGAAACCGAGCCAGCGGCACGCATTTCTCATTGATGACGTCATACCCGATATACGCCTTGATCGAATCCCACGGCCCCGGCGCATGTGAGGTGGCAATCACTTCGTAGCGTTTGACCGGATGTGGATTGAGGTGACCGGTGGCACCGTCATTGCCGACATACATCGATGCCTTTGGAGCAGCCCGCAGCGGTCAGGGCCAGCGGCATGATGGCGGTGGCGGCAAGGTGTTGCAGTTTCATCGGGTCGTCCTCGGGGAGATGGGGCGCGGATGCGGCGTCAGGCAGGTGCTGTTGCCGCGTGGGTTTACGCTTGGGTTCCACCGGCAATCCGCCAGGTGGCAGCGGCCCAAGCTCGGCGCGCACCCGCGCATTGATGATGGCCATATCGCGCAGGAGCTGCAGATCGTGCAGCGGATCGCGCGATGCCTTTGGAGCAGCCCGCAGCGGTCAGGGCCAGCGGCATGATGGCGGTGGCGGCAAGGTGTTGCAGTTTCATCGGGTCGTCCTCGGGGAGATGGGGCGCGGATGCGGCGTCAGGCAGGTGCTGTTGCCGCGTGGGTTTACGCTTGGGTTCCACCGGCAATCCGCCAGGTGGCAGCGGCCCAAGCTCGGCGCGCACCCGCGCATTGATGATGGCCATATCGCGCAGGAGCTGCAGATCGTGCAGCGGATCGCGCACGTTGAGTTTGCGCGGGCGATAGGGATTGTCGCTGTGATCGTCGTGATCGTCGGTGTCCTGGCTCATCGCGCGTGACCTCTCCTTTTGATTTTGAGCAAGCCTCCCCACTGCGTCTGCGATCTTACGACAAAGGGCCGATGCCGCCACTGCCTGACCTGTCCGTGAGGTCGGCGAGGCCATGCCCGGCGTGCGCGGGCGATAGGGATTGTCGCTGTGATCGTCGTGATCGTCGGTGTCCTGGCTCATCGCGCGTGACCTCTCCTTTTGATTTTGAGCAAGCCTCCCCACTGCGTCTGCGATCTTACGACAAAGGGCCGATGCCGCCACTGCCTGACCTGTCCGTGAGGTCGGCGAGGCCATGCCCGGCGATGACCATGGTCTGACGCAGGATAGGCCAAGTCGCGCAGGACCGTTAGCCGTTCTAATTGGTGCGCTCCCGCGGTACCGGCATGAGGTAAAGTTTTTTCAACGTCCTTCGCGTGGAGCCTGCGATGCATCCTCAGTCCACTCTTCCACCCCAGCCGCTGTGCGACCACGACGCCACACAGATGCCACGGGATTTAGAGGCGTTCTGGATGCCATTCACGGCCAACCGTCAGTTCAAGGCACGGCCGCGGCTACTGGCCTCGGCCGAGGGCATGTATTACCGCAGTGTGGATGGACGCCAGATTCTCGACGGCACCGCCGGGCTTTGGTGTTGCAACGCAGGTCATGCACGGCCACGCATCGTCGAAGCGGTGGCCCGGCAGATCGCCACGCTGGATTTCGCGCCCACCTTCCAGATGGGCTCGCCACTGCCGTTCGTGCTTGCCGAGCGATTAGTGGCATTGGCGCCACCAGGACTCAACCATGTCTTCTACACCAACTCCGGCTCCGAGTCGGTGGATACGGCGTTGAAGATCGCACTGGCGTATCACCGCGCACGCGGCGAGGGCCAGCGCACGCGCTTGCTCGGTCGCGAAAAGGGCTATCACGGAGTCGGTTTCGGTGGTATCTCGGTCGGCGGGCTGCCGAACAATCGCAAAGGGTTCGGCCCGCTGCTGCCTGGCGTGGATCATCTGCGACATACGCTGGACATTGAGCGCAACGCATTCGCGCGCGGCCTGCCAACGCACGGCGCTGAATTGGCCGACGACCTGGAACGTCTGATCGCACTACACGACGCCTCCACCATCGCCGCGCTCATCATCGAACCGATTTCCGGCTCGGCCGGCGTGATACTGCCACCACAAGGCTACCTGCAACGCATCCGCGCGTTGTGCGACAAACACGGCATCGTGTTGATCTTCGACGAGGTCATCACTGGCTACGGTCGCATCGGCAACGCCTTCGCCGCGCAACGCTTCGGCGTGGTGCCGGACATCATCACCACCGCCAAGGGTCTGACCAACGGATGCGTGCCAATGGGCGCTATATTCGTGTCGGACGCAATCCACGACGCCTTCGCGCATGGTCCGGCAGGATCCATCGACCTGTTCCACGGCTACACCTACTCCGGCCATCCGCTGGCCTGTGCTGCGGCATTGGCGACACTGGATACGTATGCGGAAGAAAACCTGTTCGACAAGGCGATACAACTCGGCATGGTCTGGGAACAAGCCATCCACGCACTGCGTGGCTTGCCGCACGTGATCGACATCCGTAACTTCGGCTTGATCGGTGCGATCGAACTGGCCCCGCGCGAGGGCGCGCCCGGCGTGCGTGCCTACGACATCTTCGAACGCTGCTTCCACGAAGGCGACTTGCTGATCCGCGTCACTGGCGACACCATCGCGCTGTCGCCACCGTTGATCGTCGAGCACACGCACATCGAACGCATGTTTTCTGTGCTGGCGGAGATAATCCGCAGCACGCCCTGACCGTTCACCCAACCACCCAGCCGCGCTCCCCACGCGCTGCGTCCACTTGGAGAACCACTCATGCTGGTCGGCATTCCGAAAGAGATTAAAAACCATGAATATCGGATCGGGCTGACCCCGTCCGGAGTCCGCGAACTGGTATTGCACGGACACCACGTCTTGGTCCAGCGTGGCGGCGGTCAGAGCATCGGCCTGACCGATGCCGAATACGAACGCGCCGGCGCGCAGCTTGCCGAGGACGCAGCCAGCGTGTTCGCGCAGGCCGACATGATCGTCAAGGTCAAGGAACCGCAACCAGCAGAATGCGCGATGCTGCGTCCAGGGCAACTGCTGTTCACCTATCTGCACTTGGCGCCGGATCCGCAGCAGGCCGCCGCGCTGGTGCACTCAGGTTGCACCGCCATCGCCTACGAAACCGTCACCGATGGCCACGGCGGCTTACCGCTACTGGCACCGATGAGCGAGGTCGCCGGACGCATGGCGATCCAGGCCGGCGCGCGCGCACGCGCTGGAAAAAGCCCAGGGCGGCTCCGGTGTACTGCTGGGCGGCGTGCCCGGGGTGAAGCCGGCGCAAGTCTTGGTGATCGGCGGCGGCGTGGTCGGAATCAATGCCGCACGCATGGCGATGGGCCTGCACGCGCGGGTGACGGTGCTGGATCGCTCGCTGGAACGGCTCAAATACCTGGACGAACTTTACGGCCAGCAACTGACCACGCTGTATTCCACCCACGATGCCATCGAACACTGTCTGCCGCATGCCGATCTAGTGATCGGCGCGGTGCTGATCCCCGGCGCTGCCGCGCCCAAACTGGTCTCGCGCGCGCAACTGGCGCTGCTGCGGCCAGGCTCGGTGCTGGTGGATGTGGCGATCGACCAGGGCGGCTGCTTCGAGACCAGCTATGCAACCACCCATGAGCAGCCGACGTACAACGTCGATGGCATCGTCCACTATTGCGTGGCCAACATGCCAGGTGCGGTCGCCCGGACCTCTACCTTCGCGCTGACCAACGCCACCCTACCGTTCGTGCTGTTGCTCGCCGAACACGGCGTGCAGGCCTTGCGCGACGATCAGGACCTGCGCAACGGCCTCAACGTACACGCCGGCAAGCTCACCCACCGTGCGGTGGCGCAGGCGCTGGGCCAGGAGTTCGTCAGGCCGCTGGACGCGCTGGGCTGATCCTGCATCTATCTACTGTTGCCTTTCGCAAGGACAGCGTATGCACTCACGTTCCCCCATTACATCGAACAATGCCCGAGCCAAACGCATGGCACGCCCATGGATCGACTGCATCGCCGGGAAATGAAAACACTGCAATCAAACCCGCTTGCCCCAGCGCTGCGTACACTAACCCGGCATGAGCGTCTCTTCCGATCTCCCCTCGCCTCCCGATCCACGCCATACGCAGTTGCGGCGGATGAAACGGCTGGCCGTATTGCTGTTACTGGCAATGCTGTGCGGTTTCCTGCTCAGCCACGCCATGGGCATGCACGGCGCCTGGGCCTGGATCGGTGCGTTCTGCGAAGCCGCCACGGTCGGCGCGCTGGCCGACTGGTTTGCGGTGGTGGCGCTGTTTCGACATCCATTGGGCCTGCCGATTCCGCACACCGCCATCATCGCGCACGGCAAGACGCGCATTGCCGATAGCCTTGCCGTGTTCGTCCGCGATCACTTTCTGGAGCATGGCGCACTGCTCGCCAAACTCAACGCATTCGATCCTGCGGCGCGGCTAGGCCATTGGCTGGCCGAACCAGCGCAGGCAGGCAAACTCGCCGAACTGACGCGGGGCTGGGCGTTACAAGCGCTGAATCTACTCGACGAAGCCGCAGTGCGACGCCGCATCCACAGCTTCGTCGTGGCACGGCTGCACGAATGGGATGCCACCGCCACTGTCGGCGAGATTCTCGGCCTGCTCACCGCCGACCGGCGCCGCCAGAGACTGCTAGACGAAGCATTGAACCGGCTCGGCGAGCACCTGAACGATGCCCAGGTCAAACAACGCGTATCGAGGATGATCGTCAAATACGCACGGCGCGAATGGCCCAAGCTGGTCGGCACGGTCGCGTGGGTGAAGCCGGTGGAGGGCATCGCCGATAGTCTGGCCGAGCGTCTGGCGCAGGCGCTGCTGGAGGAACTGCAGGAGGTGCTCTCGCAGCCGCAGCATCCACTGCGCCAGGATTACGAGCGCTGGCTCAGCGGCTACGTGCAGCAGTTGCGCACCGATCCGGCCATCGCCACCAAGGTCCAGGCGCTGAAGCAGCGGCTGATCGAACACCCCGATGTGCAGGACTATGTGCAAGGGCTGTGGGGCCAGATCCATGCCAGCCTGCACGAGGACCTATCGCGTCCCGATGGCGCAATGGCGCAACACTTGCGCAGCGCACTAGGCACCCTGGGCCAGTCATTGGCCCAGGACGGCGCACTGCGCGAGGCGCTCAACCAGCATCTGCTCGACGGCGCCGAACAACTCACCCAGCGCCTGCGCAACAGCGTCACCACGCATATCGCGCAAACCGTCAAGGGATGGGACGAGCGCCATCTGGTGGATCAATTGGAATTGAGCGTCGGCCGCGACCTGCAATACATCCGTTTCAATGGCACCCTGGTCGGCGGCCTGATCGGCGTGATACTACACGCCACCGTCACGCTCCTTACGTAATGGTCGAAATGTTGCTCCCCGCGCAAGCAATGGGGGCTGGTGCGGTCGCAATGTTCGCGCTAGCTTGGCAGAAGATGCTGTGCGGACCTGCGCGGTCACGATGCATGCCATCGCGCACGGACTACGGGGATGCCGATGCTCACGCCGCACCAGCGTTGATCAGAGGAAGGGGAGCGCATGTCGAATAAACGTTGGACACTCACCGCAGGCCCTACCCGGTCAGCGCGTTTTGCCACATCGGCCGTGCTTGGCGCGGGCCTAGTTGCCGCGGTGTTGGTCGCGCAAAGCGTGCAGCAACGTAACCATCAGCAGAACCAGACCAAGTTCCAGCAACTCGCCACGCATGTTGCCGATGAGCTGCGGCAGCACTTGGACATCTACGAACACGGCCTGCGTGGCCTGCGCGGCGCAGTGATCGTTGCCGGTGGCGATCGCATTTCGTCCGAGGGTTTCGCGCGCTACAGCGGCTCGCGCGAGTATGAACGCGAGTTCCCGGGTGTACATGGCTTCGGTTATATCCGCCGGGTCGCGCGCACCGAGGAAACCGCATTCCTGAGGCAAGCCCACGAGGATGGCATGCCAGCGCTGCAGATCCGCGAACTGGCACCACACGATGGCGACCGCTTCGTCATCCTGTATCGCCAACCGCTGGGGCAAAACACCTTCGCACAAGGCTTTGATATCGCGTCCGAACCGGCACAACGTGCCGCGGCGTTGGCCGCCGCTTACTCGGGCAATGCGATCATCACCTCGCCGATCCACCCGTCAAAAACCACACGCAACGACAACAGCCAATTTCTGCTGCTGTTGCCGATTTACCGCCCCGGCATGCCACTGGAGACTCCGCAACAGCGCTGGCAGGCCACCACCGGCTGGGCCTATGCGCCATTGAACATTGCCGAGGTGCTGGCCTCCTCGCCCTATCACGGCACGGATCTGCACATGACGGTGGCTGACAGCCAGTCGCCCGACCAGCCGTTCTATCGCGGCGACGGTAGCGGACACGCAAGCCCTGTGGCGGGCGCCACCAACCTGCGCGCAGTGCGCACTTTGCCCGTGTACGGACGTCAATGGCGATTAAGTATGCAGGCCACGCCGAGCTTCGTGCGCTCGCTCAACCAAACCTCGCCACTGCTCGATGGTGGATTGGTCGCTGGCGTCTCGCTGCTGCTGGCCGCGTTGCTGCATCTGTCCCTGACCAACCGCCACCGTCGCGACCTGTTCCTGCGCGAACAAAGCCAATTGGCCGCGCTCGTCGGCGGCACCGGCGAGGCGATCGTCGCCGAAGACCTGCAGGGCCATGTAACCCATTGGAATCCCGCCGCCGAGCGCATCTTTGGTTACACCACAGCGCAGGCCATCGGCCAACCGCTGCACACGCTGCTCGGCCCAAACCTGCGCGATGCCAACGACGGCGACACGCAAGTGCGCGAACTGCGTCACCGCGATGGCAAAATCGTCAACGTGTTGGCCAGCGGCTCGCCGATCATGGACGCCGAGGGCAAGATGATCGGCCACTCGCACCTGTTGCACGATGTGACCGAGCGGGCGCGCGCCCAAGCGCGCGTATTGGAACTCAACGCCACACTGGAACAACAGGTCGCGCAGCGCACCAGCGAACTGGTCACCTACTCGGCGCTACAGCGCGCGATCCTGGCCCATGCCGGCTATGCAATCGTCGCCACCGACCCGGAAGGCACCATCACCCTGTTCAATCCGGCCGCCGAAACACTGCTCGGCTATACGGCGCACGCGATGATCGGACGTAAAGCCACCGGCTTGTTCCTGGATCCGGAGCAACTGGCCGAACGTGCCGAGCGTATGACCATGCAGTCCGGAATCACGGTGCAACCAGCGTTCGAATCCATCGCCGCATTGTCCACGCTGGGCCGTAGCGATACCCGCGAATGGACCTACGTGAACAAAGATGGCATCGCGTTCCCGGTGCTGCTCACCCTGAGCACGTTGCGCGACGACGACGAGCGGGTGATCGGCTATCTGGGCATCGCTGTCGATCTCACCGAGCAAATGCGCCGCGAGCGCGAGCTGCGTCTGGCAATCGACGCGGCCGAGACCGCCAATCAATCCAAAAGCGATTTCCTGGCCAATATGAGTCACGAAATCCGCACACCGATGAATGCGATTTTGGGCATGCTCTACCTGCTGCAAAACAGCGAGTTGCCGCAAGCGGCCAAGGACATGATCCAGAAGACCGACATCTCCGCGCGGGCATTGCTGGACATCATCAACGACATCCTGGACTTCTCCAAGATCGAATCCGGACGTATCGATCTGGAATCGGAACCATTCGATCTGAGCCAGTTGTTGGAAAACATCGCCACCCTGATGACCTCTGCGATCAGCACCAAACCGGTGGAGATGATCGTCGAGCCGTTGCCAGCAGGTTGCCGTTGGCTGTGCGGCGATGCGCTGCGCCTGAACCAAGTGCTGGTCAATCTGGTCGGCAATGCCATCAAGTTCACCGAACAGGGCGAAGTGACGCTCTCCGTGCGCGCCTTCCCCAGCCCCGAGACGGGCAAAATCAAATTGATGTTCTCGGTGCGCGATACCGGCATCGGGATTGCGCGGGAAAAACAGAGCCTGATCTTCTCGCCGTTTCTGCAGGCCGACACCTCAACCAGCCGTCGATACGGCGGCAGCGGCCTGGGCCTGACCATCAGCCGACGCCTGGTGGAACTGATGGGTGGACAGCTCGAGGTAGAGAGCACTCCCGATCGTGGCAGCGATTTTTATTTCGCCATCACCTTCGCGATGCTGCCTGCGCCAGCCGCCGAGCCGGAACTGTCCGAAACACCGAGAGTGTTGATCGCCGACGACCATGATCTGGCCCGGCGCAACCTGACCACCATTGTCAGCGGCTTCGGCTGGCAGGTGGAGGCCGTCGCCAACGGCACTGACGCGCTCGCCGCCGCACCGCAGGGCCACGATTTCGATGTGATCCTGTTGGACTGGCGCATGCCCGATCTGGACGGATTGCGCGTGGCGCAACGTATCCGTGCGCAGACAAGCTCGGACAGGCAACCGATCATCGTCATGGTCAGCGCTTACGAACGGCGTCTGATCGAAGAACGCAACCAGGGGTCCATCGACGTGAACGTGGATGCGCTCATGACCAAACCCGTCACCGCCCCCACCCTCTACAGAACCATTGCCACGCTACTGGCGCACCGGCGCGGCGAAGGCCCCACTCCGCTGCTCTGTGGCGACAACACCCTACGCCTGGCCGGCGCACAGCTCCTGGTGGTCGACGACAGCCAGATCAACTGCGAAGTCGCGCAACGCATCCTGGAAGGCGAAGGCGCGACAGTGGAATTGGCCCATGATGGCGAACAAGCGCTGCAGCGGCTGCGGCAAGAGCCCAACCGCTTCCAAGTGATCCTGATGGACGTGCAGATGCCGAACATGGATGGCTACGAAGCCACCCGTCAATTACGCGCAGACCCGCGTCTGGCTGCCCTGCCGGTGATCGCACTGACCGCTGGCGCTTACCGTCAACAACAGGAACTCGCACTCTCCAGTGGTATGAACGGATTCATCGCCAAGCCTTTCCAGGTGGAAAACCTGATTGCGACCATCCGCCAATTCCTCCCCATTCCCACGCCCATGACATCGCAACCGCTCGAACCGACGCCACCTACAGCCAGTGCCACTTGGCCAGCAGCCGATCCGGCCCTGCTCGACATCGCCCAGGCGCAGCAGTTCTGGGGCGAACACGCGCCCTACCAGCGCTACCTACTGAAACTACTACAGGAACACAGCGATCCAGCAGCGAGCGTGCAAGCATTGCTGAATGAGCAACTGTTAGAGCAGGCCATCTTCCACGTGCATACACTGCGCGGATCGGCCGGATCGCTAGCGTTACCAGCGCTGACCGCAGCCACCGCGGTGCTGGAGGAAAAGCTGTACACGGACCCGACACAGGCCGATACCGAAATCGCAGCATTGGCAACGACCATGGCCGCCACCATCGCGGAAGTGCAGCGCTTCGTCGCCGCGATCGACGCCGAGACGGCAGTCGCGGCAGCGGTAACGCCGGTGCCGCCGCCGCCCACCGCCAGTGCTCCGACATCGACAGCCGCCCAGGAAGCCTGGCAGTTGTTGCTGCAGGCGCTGGACAGCGACGACCTGGACCGCATCGAGCGCGCGACCCAACGCCTGACCCCGTGGTTAGCAGAGCCCAGGGCCACAGAATTGAATCAGCTCCTAGAAAATTTTTCCTTCCGTGAAGCCGAGGCTAAAGTCAGGCAATGGTTGGCCGATGCTAGTTCCTGAGATGTGCTTCGGTGCGGTCTCACTGCGCGCCGCCAAGGAACCCCATGTTCAAACCAACCCTACTCTGCGTCGACGACGAGGCAAGCAACCTGGCACTGATCCGCCAGATCCTGCGCGAGGACTACACCCTGATCTTCGCCAAGAACGGCGCCGACGCGCTGCGTGGCGTCGCCAAGCATCATCCTGCCTTGATCCTGCTGGACGTCGAGCTACCCGACATGGACGGCTACAGCATCGCCCGCACGCTCAAGCAAGAACCGCGTAGTGCGTCGATCCCGATCATCTTCGTCAGCGCCAAGGACAATGAAACCGACGAAAGCATCGGCTTCGAGGCCGGCGGCGTGGATTACATCACAAAGCCATTCTCGCCCAGCATCCTGCGCGCGCGCGTGCGCACGCACCTGTCACTGGTCAGCGACGCCAGCCTGGCCAACAGCCACCGCGACGCGATCAAGATGCTGGGCATGGCCGGCCACTACAGCGATGCGGACACCGGCAACCATATCTGGCGGATGGCCGCCTACGCGCGGGCGCTGGCACTGGCCGCCGGGTGGTCGCGCGAGGATGCCGAACTCCTCGAACAGGCGGCACCGATGCACGACACCGGCAAGATCGGCATTCCCGATGCCGTGCTGAAGAAACCCGGACCGCTGGATCCGGCCGAATGGGAGGTGATGAAACAACATCCACAGATCGGCTACGACATCCTCAGCCGCAGCAAAGCACCGCTGTTCCGGCTCGCCGCCGAGGTCGCCTTGTGTCACCACGAACACTGGAACGGCAGCGGCTACCCGGCCGGCCTCTCCGGGGAGCGCATTCCCGAATCGGCCAGGATCGTCGCACTCGCCGACGTCTTCGATGCGCTGACCTCGCACCGCGCCTACAAGCAACCCTGGTCGTTGGACAAGGTGATGGCGCTGTTCCAAGAGCGCTCCGGCAACCAGTTCGAGCCGCGCCTGGTCGAGCTGTTCGGCACGATCCTGCCGCAGATCCTGCAAATCCAGGAGCACTGGAACGAACACAAGCCGGACACAGCCCCTGCCCCGCATCCGCCCGTCGCACAGGCAGCGCTGACCACGCTGTGATGACACGCGGCTACGCCGCCTGATTCAACGCCGTTGCAGACGCCAGGCGCGGTGAATACGCCGGTTGCGTTCGAAATCCGGCGCGATGGTGTGCGCACTGATCTCCTGGCAACTGGCAAACACGGCGAGCGCATCTTCATCCAGCTTGAAGCGACGGAAATTGTTGGAGAAGTACAACACGCCCTCCGGCGTGAGCCGCATCACCGCCGCGCGCAATAAACGCACATGCTCGCGCTGAATGTCGAAATCCTCCGCGCGCGCGGAGTTGGAGAAGGTGGGCGGATCGCAGAAAATCACGTCGTAACGGTTCTTCTCCGCCTCCAGCCAGGTCAGCGCATCGGCCTGCACCAGGCGATGCTGAGCGCCCCCCTTGCCGTTGAATGCCAGGTTGTCGGCGCACCACTGCAGGTAGGTGCCGGACAAGTCAACGCTGGTGGTGGAATCGGCCCCGGCCACCGCCGCCTGCACGCTGGCCACACCGGTGTAGCAGAACAGGTTGAGGAAGCGCTTGCCGCGCGCCTGCTGCGCCATGGCACCGCGCAACGGGCGGTGATCCAGGAATAGTCCTGTATCCAGATAATCGAACAGGTTGACCCGCAGCAGCGCATCGTGTTCGCGCACCACCAAGAACTCACCGCGCTGTTCGAAGCGACCGTACTTGCTACCGCCCTTGCCGCGCTCGCGCGTCTTCAGCGCCACTTGCTCGGCCGGCACCGCGAACACCTCGCGCGCGGCGGCCAGCAGTTCGTTACGACGGCGGCGCACGTCGGCATCGGGAATATTCTCCGGCGCCGCATATTCCTGCACATGCAAGAACGTGCGCGCCTGACCAGCGTCTTCCTGATACACGTCGATCGCCGCCGCGTACTCGGGCAGATCGGCGTCGTAAGCACGGAAGCACGTCACCTGCTCACGCATGCGCCAACTTTTGAACTTACGCAGGTTCTTGCGCAGACGGTTTGCCACCATCTGTGCTCCATCGCTGAGCGAGTGCGCCGCATCGGCACCCACGCGCGGCGCAACCGCGATCGGATCGCAGACGATCAACGGACACTCCAACGCACCGTTGAACATCTGGTATTTTTTCGCCGCGCGCAGGCCGGTGGCGTAGGCCAGCTCGGCATTGCCGCACAGCACACTGGCGCGCCACTGCGGCATCGCGCGCTTCAACGCATCCCCCAGGCGCCGATACAACGCGGCATCGGCAATCAGGCGTTCGTCGTAGGGCGGATTGCACACGACCACGCCCAACGTCGGCGCAGGCACACGCAGATCGGCGACGTCGCGCACCTCGAACGCGATTGCCGCAGCAACCCCGGCGGCCTGTGCGTTCTCGCGCGCGGCACGAATCGCGTGCGGATCGAGATCGCCACCGTACAGCACCGGGCGAAGCGCGGCACGGCCGGTGGCCTCGCGCTGTCGCGCCTCGGCCAGCAATTGGTCCCATGCCGTCAGGTCGAAGCCCAGCCAGCGGCTCGGCGCAACACTGGACAGCGTGGGCGCCGAATCGCCGTGGCGCGCAGCGGCCAACGCGACACGCAACAGACCCGGGGCGACATCGGCCACCATCAGCGCCCCTTCGATCAGCAAGGTACCGCTACCGCACATCGGATCGAGTAGACCGCCGCCCTGCGCATACAGCGCCGGCCACTGTCCACGCAGCAACAACGCGGCGGCCAGGTTCTCTTTCAGCGGTGCCTCGTTCTGTGCCTGGCGCCAACCACGCCGATGCAACGAACCACCGCCCAAATCCACCGACACGGTCGCGCGGCCCTTGCGCAGCGACAAATTCAGACGCAGATCCGGATGCTCCACGTCCACCGACGGACGCTCCAAACCAGCATTGCGCAGCGTGTCCACCACCGCGTCCTTGACCCTCTGCGCCGCATAGCGCGCATGGGTAATTCCGGTACCGGACACATGCGCATCCACTGCCAAGGTGTGCTCGGGGGTGAGGTGCTCACACCATGGCACAGCGGCCACGCCGGCGTACAACGCCGCCTCGTCGGGACACTCGAAGGCGTGCAGCGGCCACAGCACGCGACTGGCCAGACGCGACCACAGCACTGCGCGCTGCGCATCGCGCAACGTACCCTCGACATTGACCCCGGACACGGTGGCCGTTGCCTGCGCCACACCGAAGGCAAGCAGCTCATCGACAAGCAGATATTCCAGGCCCTTGGCACAGGAGACGAAAAATTTCACGGCAATGCGGACCACAGCGGACAGAGGAAAGGCGCGACCGGCGTCGCCCCGCCCGACGCATCACCACGCAGCCGGTAACAGCGGCGGAAAGCGGTGCAGACGAACGAGGCCGCCATGGTCGGCCATCACGCCGCGTATTACCAGCCCGACCGACAAGCGCCGCGTCCTCTGCGGCGGATGTCGGAAAATTTCACGGCAATGCGGACCACAGCGGACAGAGGAAAGGCGCGACCGGCGTCGCCCCGCCCGACGCATCACCACGCAGCCGGTAACAGCGGCGGAAAGCGGTGCAGACGAACGAGGCCGCCATGGTCGGCCATCACGCCGCGTATTACCAGCCCGACCGACAAGCGCCGCGTCCTCTGCGGCGGATGTCGGCATGCGTTGACGCTAGGCTTAAGAGTGACTGACAAAACATCGCGAGTCGCTCAGCGACGCAGTCGCTTTGTTAGCGAGTGCAAGTTGAACCGCTGCGGCAGCGGCACAACGCAACGGCCACTCCCCTCTTGCCTCGCTCAGCGCGGCGCCACAGCGCGCAGGCCATGCTTAGGCTTAGGCTTCGACTGCAAATGCCGGGTGATACGCCACCTCGGCCACCGGCAACAAACGATCGCCGAAGCACAGCGCCTGGAAGGCCTCCACTGGCACACCCGGCAGAACCAATCCCGGCTCCTGGCGGAAGCCGAAGCGCGCGTAGAACGCCGGTTCGCCCAGCACCACGCAACCGGCCGCGCCCAGCGCCTGCAACTGCGCCAGCGCTTCGCGGACCAGACGCGAACCCAAGCCTTGTCGCCGATGCCCCGGGCCCACCGACAGTGGCCCGAGTGCGTACCAATCGCGACTGCCATCGGACAGAGTCACCGCAGACACCGCAATGTGGCCGACGATGTAGCCCTCGTGTTCGATCACCAACGATACGGTCAACGCGGCGTCCGCACGCAGGCGTTCGATGATCTGCTGCTCATCGTGGCGGCTGTGCGCGACACGGAAGAACGCGATCAGGGTCAGCGCCTCGATCGCCGCCGTATCGGCCGCGCGCTCGGCGCGCAGCAACAGCTCCGGCGTATCGCTCACAAACGCGCCAGCAATTGCGCGAACGCCTGTGCCGCCGTGTCCACGTGATCGTTCAAACGATGCGTGTCGTCCACCAGCAGCAGCCGCGCCGCGCGGGCCTTCGCCCAGCCGATCACCTCGGCGGCGGGAATCAGTTCATCGCGCCAGGCATGCACGATCGAGATCGGCACCGCGGCCGCATCCAACGCCGGCAGCGGCCCCATCCGCGTCGGCGGCACCATCAGGAACAGCGCACGCACTGGTACCTGCAGCGATACCTGCGCGGCGATATAAGCACCCAGGCTGGAACCGGCCAGCACCAACGGCCCTTGCTGCGCCGCATGCCGGGCCCGCTCGAGCAGACGCTGCAGCCGCGCCGGCACGTCGCCGAGCTGGCTGACCTCCCGGCGCGCATCCAGATCGGTGTAATCCGGGCGCTCGTGGCTCCAGCCCATGCGCTGCGCGACCTCGGCCAGCGCGGTCGCTTTGGCCGCCTGCGGCCCGCTCTCGAAACCATGCGACACGATGCAGTGACCGCGACTCATAGCGCCACCACCGCATCGCCCACGCGCAAGGTGCCGCCGTGGACAATCCGCGCGCACAAGCCGCCATGGCCGCGCATCGCGTTGTACCCACCCGCGCCCAATGCCAGCTCCATGCGCGAGCACGGATCACATGGCGCGACGCCTTCCAGTTCGACCTCACCAATGCGGAAACGGCGTCCTTTCAGTGCGATCAACGCAATGCCGGAGACCACCAGATTGCGCCGCAGCGTCGCTGGCGCGACCTCGGCCTGGTCAGCCAGTGCGGCGATCACCGGCAGGTGTTCGGCCTGGATGAGGGTCACCCCACGCTTGCCGTTGCGTCCGGCATAGCGGTCGCCGGACAGGCCCGCCGCCGTTTTGGCCACGACCTCGTTCACCGCGCGCATCGGCACGTCACGCGCCGCACGCAGGCCGATCCATTCCACCCGTCCTGCACGCGGGAAGGTGGACATCAGTGCCGCAAGCGGGCTTTCGGAATTCAGATTCATGGACGAATGCTAGCATCGGTGCATGCCGCAGATCCCACCACCGTCCATCCACGATACGCCCTTGCCCTATGTCCAGCGACTGGAAACGCGTGCGCTGGACGCCATCGAACTGGCGGTGATCCACTGCACCGAACTGCCGGATCTGGCCAGCGCACGCGACTACGGCGAACGCGTGCTGTATCCCTCCGGCACCGGCAATAGCGGCCACTTCTACATCGACCGCGACGGCAGCGTGTATCGCTACGTGCCGCTGGAACGCATCGCCCATCACGTGCGCGGCTACAACCGGCAATCACTGGGCATCGAACTGGTCAACCACGGACGCTACCCGCACTGGCTGGACTCACGCAACCAAGCGATGGAAGAGCCTTATCCACCGACGCAGATCCAGGCGCTGATCGCACTGCTGCGGCAACTGCACGCCGAGTTGCCGCAGTTGCGCCGCATCGCCGGACACGAAGCGCTGGACCTGAGCCTGGAGCCCGCCAGCGACGACCCGCGTTTGCAGGTTCAACGCAAGCGCGATCCCGGGCCGCTCTTCCCGTGGGCGCAAGTTCTGGCCGCAGTGGCGTTGACACCGTACACACCGCCTGCGCAATGATCGGCGAGCACGGTCTGCACGCTGCAATGGCCGTGCGCGGCCAGCCTGGCCGAGCCAGCGCTCGGCCACAACCTGGGCTCAGCGTGGACCCATATAGTTTTTCTCGCCCGCGGTCACCGCCAGACCCATAAGATTGCCGAACGGTGCCAGCGGACACACCAAATGCGGCGTGAACGCACAAGGCGGATTTTGCGCCAGATTGAAATCCAACACGATGTGACGACCCTTCGGCAATTCGACGAATAGATAACGCGCACCGCCATAGCTCTCGCGACCACTGGTGCGATCAGAGAATGGAAAGAACAGACGTTTATCGGTCTCATCGCGCAAGGCCTGCAAGCGATAACGATGCCCCTGCATCACGAACTCGGCGCTACCAGCCAAGGCCAGCGGCTCCGGTGTTCCGATCGAGGTGAGCAACACGACCGCGCGCGGCGTCGGCTGCGGATACCACTCGGCGACCACGCGCCAGCGCACATCGATCGGGAAATAATCGATACCGGGAAACGCGTAGCGCGCGGCGGCGTAGGGATCGCGGAAACGCCAACCGAACAAATTGCCGTTACGTACCACATAGAACTCCTGCGTCCCCAGGTTAAGGCGGGTCTCCGTATCGTGCGTCGCATCGGTATTCAAGCGTCCAGCAACGAACGGGCGCCCCCCCACACGCACCTGTGCATCTTCCGCCACCTCGAAATACACCCCGTCCTGCGGGTCCACCCTCAGCGTGCCAAGGTGCGCAGGACCGCCCGGCAACTGCACATCGTTGTCGGCGGCGTTGCCAACGCGGTGTACGCCGTCGCCCAGGCGCCCGGAGCCGATATAGCTGAGCCAGCCGGAGGGCGCACGCAGCAATGCCAACCGTTGCATGCGACGTTGCTGCACCAATTCCCGGTAATCGGCGACTGCCTGCGCGCGGGGCGAGGCGTCGGCACCGATTGCGCCGGACATGTCCGCTCCACCACAGGCCACCAGCGCCAACATCATGACTAGCACACACGCTTCACGCCAACGCATTGTTCCGCCCCACTCTCGCCTGTTCCTTTGTCGTGTTGACCGCAATCGCGTTAACGCTTCGTCGCCATCGGCCCTATCCGCTGGCACACGGCCGTGCCGGATCGGCAATCCAGCCACTCCAGGAACCGGCATACACGCGCGCACCATGCAAACCGGCATGTTCCAACGCCAATAGCAGATGGCAGGCCGTCACGCCGGAACCGCACATCACCACCACTTCGCTCGGATCGCGCCCGCACAACAGCGGTTCGAGTTCCGCGCGCAATTCGTGCGGCGAACGCAGGCACCCATCGCGCAGATTCTCGCCGAGTGGTCGGTTCACCGCACCAGGGACGTGCCCGGCAACTGCGTCGATCGGCTCGACCTCGCCACGAAAGCGCTCGCCAGCGCGCGCATCCAGCAACCAGCCCGGAGCTTCATGCAGCCGCGCGAGCACCTCCTCGGCCGCGACGATACGACCGACATCGAAACGCTGCGGATACGGCGCGAGCGAGGAAGGCGATACAACCGCATCCGTCTCCGGCAAGCCCAACCGGCGCCATTCGGCGAGTCCGCCATCGAGCACGGCAACGCGACGATGACCAAGCAGGCCCAACATCCACCACAGCCGTGCCGCCGCCATGCTGCCGTCGGCCGCGTCGTAGACCACCACCTGGGTGTGCGGCGCGATGCCCCACTGCCCCAAGGTGCGCGCGAACGCCGCATCCTCCGGTAGCGGATGCCGCCCCAGGCCGGGGCGGCCTAGATCGGAAAGATCGGTATTGAGATCGGCGTAAACCGCGCCGGGCAGATGCGATTGCGCATACGCCTGGCGCATCGCGTCTGCGGCGCGCGGATCGAGCAACGCCGCTGGCGCAAACCGCGCATCGATAATGCGCAGGTCGGGATGATCCAGCGCGACAGCCAACGCCGGCGCGGCCACCAGATGCTGCCATTCGGGCAACGGTGAACTCATGCAGTTTGCTCCAGTCGTCGACGCAAATTGAGCAGAATCGCGGCGGTCGCGCCCCAGATCCGCTGCTCGGGCCAGACATATTCCAGCACAACTCTCGACCGCCCACGATCATCGATCTCGATGCCACGTAGGTTTTCCGGCACCATCAGGTAAGCCAGCGGCACCTCGAACACCTCGGCCACCTCATCCGGATGCGGCTGCGGCACGAACGCCGGGTCGATTGCCGCGACCACCGGCATCACCCGGAAGCCGCTGATGGTGAGGAACGGATCCAGATAACCCAATGGTTCGACCTGACTCGTGGCCAGTGCGATTTCTTCATTGCTCTCACGCAGCGCCGCTGCCACTGCATTGGCGTCGCCGGAGTCGATACGACCACCGGGAAAACTGACCTGTCCACCGTGGTGGCGCAGACGATCGGTGCGCCGAGTGAGCAGCACCCGGGTGCCATCAGCGCGCGGCACCAGCCCGACCAGCACGGCGGCCTCCACCGGCGCCCCGGCAGGCAGCAGATCCTGTAATTCATGCTGGTTCCAGCCCGGCCCAAGCGGCGGTCGTTGCAAAGGATGCAGCGCGCACTGCAATTGGACACGTTCGACCAGACGCTGCCCCGGCGATGGCGACCAACCGCGCGCAGGCAATACAGCGTCCATGTACCGGCGGCGTTCGGCGTCGCTCATGTCGCGCCAACGCGCGATTTCCTCGCCGCTGCGCAAGCACCCCATGCAGTAACCATCTGCATCGAGACGGCACAGACCGATACACGGCGTGAGCACGGCATGGGAGAGAGTATCCATCGGATTGAACACTTTACAGGCTAGCGCGATTCACCGCGCCGCCGTGGCTTGCCCGACAAAAAAATTGCGCCGGCATCGCTGCCGGCGCAATCCTCGTACAACCAGAAGCCTCGCGCTTACTTGACGCTGACCAGCTTGATTTCAAACTGCACAGCCACGTTCGGCGGGAACGGAGTGCGCGGATCGGCACCATAGGCCTTGTCCGGCGGCAGGGTCACTTCCCACTTGGAACCAGCCGGCATCTGCATCAGCGTCTCGCGCATGGCCTGCATCTCGACTTCGCTGACCTTGATCGCCGGAATCTGCTGCGCCGGACGCGCCTGCGGCGGGTGCTGACCGAACGGATACGGACCAGCCACTTCCAACTGCACGGTGCTCGCCTGAGTCGGCTTGGCGCCCTTGCCGGCTTCGATCACGCGGTACTGCACGCCGCTGGGCAGCGTCTGCACGCCTGCCTTGGCCTTGTTCTCGGCCATGAACTTTTCGCTCTTGGTCTTGTTCTCGGCGGCGGCCTTCTCGTAGTCGGCCTTGGCCTGCTGGGCACGGGCCTGCTCGCGCTTCTGGAAGGCTTCGACAGCCGGCTTCAACTGATCGGCAGTGACCGCCGGTTGCTTCTTGGCGTAGGCATCCTGCAAGCCCTTCACCACCGCATTGATATCAAGCTGCTCGCCACGGCCGGACAGTTCGGCAAGGTTGTTGCCGAAGTCGAAACCGAAGTAATAGCTCAACTTGAACTTTTCGGACGATGTGTCCTGGGCGAACGCATTGCCGCTCAGGGCCAGGGCCGCAACAGCGACCGCAATAGAACGCAACTTCATCAAACAATTCTCCAGGGTGGTGGCACAGGACGGCAAGTGCCGCCTGAGATGACGCGTTAGGATAGCCGCAGCGGCGCATCACCGCTACCGACAACGCGCTTCACTAGACAGGCGCGGACTGCGCAGAGTTCCCATCACCATTTTTTTACATTTAGGAATGGACATGTCCGGTACACCGATCCTCACCGATACACAGGGGGCGATCCGCATCCTCACCGTCAACCGTGCCGACAAGCTCAACGCATTGAATCGGCAGATATTACTGGCGTTGGATACGGCTTTCGCCAGCGCCGAGGACGACCCACAAATCCGCGTGGTGGTGTTGACCGGCGCCGGCGAAAAAGCCTTCGTGGCCGGTGCCGACATCGCAGAGATGAACGAATTGACACCGATGCAAGGCCGCGATTTCTCGCAACTCGGCCAACGCCTCATGCGCCGCATCGAGCGTCTGTCCAAGCCAGTACTGGCGATGGTCAACGGCTTTGCGCTCGGCGGGGGGCTGGAATTGGCAATGGCCTGCCATCTGCGGCTGGCCGCCGACAGCGCCCGGCTAGGCCAGCCGGAAATCAACCTCGGGCTGATCCCCGGATTCGGCGGCACCCAGCGCCTGCTGCGGCTGGCCGGTCGCGCAGCGGCGATGGAATTATGCCTGCTCGGTACGTCGATCGACGCAGCGCGCGCGCTGCAACTGGGCCTGGTCAACCGCGTGGTGGCCGCCGCCGATCTGCGCCAGACAACCTTGCAAATGGCGCAACAGTTGGCCGACGCGGCTCCGCTGGCGATGCGTGGCATCCTCGATGCGATCCAGGTCGGCGGCGAAACCGCGATCGAGCAGGGACTGGAGTACGAGACTGCGCAATTCAGCCTGCTGTTCTCCAGCGCAGACATGCGCGAAGGCACCCGGGCGTTCCTGGAGCGACGCCCGCCGCAGTTTCAAAACCGTTGAGCGCCCTCCACAGATGTCCCACGCCTGCACCCCCGCTACCGTCTCGCCGCTGCAACTATTGCGCTGGATTCTCGACGACAACCTCGATGCCGCAATCGAGGGTGGCCTGATGGATTATGTCGGCGACGATCCCGACGACGACACCCTGGATCCAGCGCAGCCGCAGCTACGCGCACAACTGCTGGATGCACAGCAGCGCTTGCGCATCGCCTGGGCCGCACGCGCGCGCCACCGTGCGCGTGCGGCGCGCTTGGCACTGCGCGCACAAGCACGCCAGGCCCGCCGTGCCGCACCGGCAAGCGCCGCCACGGCGCCCCCACTTCCCGCAGCCGCAGCGGCGATCCTGGCGCGCGCAAAAGCCAAAGCGGCAAGGAGCCCGTCGTGAGTGCGAACGCAACCACCAGCACCACACGACGTGGACGCACGCTGCGCAAGGAGGAAATCCACGAGGTGTTTTCGCGCCTGGCCGCGCTCAACCCAACCCCGACCACGGAATTGCAGTACAGCACTGCGTTCGAATTACTGATCGCGGTGATTCTGTCGGCGCAGGCCACCGATGTCGGCGTCAACAAGGCCACCCGCCGGCTGTACCCGGTGGCGAACACGCCGGCCGCAATCCTGGCGCTGGGCGAAGACGGACTGAAGCGCTACATCTCCACGATCGGCCTGTTCAACGCAAAGGCCAAGAATGTCATCGCCACCTGCCGCATCCTGGTCGAGCAGTACGACGGCGAGGTTCCGCGCGAACGCGATGCGCTGCAAGCCCTGCCCGGGGTCGGCCGCAAGACCGCCAACGTGGTGCTCAATACCGCCTTCGGCGAACCGACCATGGCCGTGGACACGCATATTTTCCGCGTGGCCAACCGCACCGGGCTTGCGCCGGGGAAAGATGTGCGTGCGGTCGAGGATGCCCTGCTCAAACGCGTACCGGCGCAATTCCTCTACGACGCCCATCATTGGCTGATTCTGCATGGCCGCTATGTGTGCAAGGCACGCAAACCCGACTGTCCGCAGTGCGTGATCGGCGACCTGTGTCGGTTCAAGGACAAGACGCCGGCAGCCGAGCACTGAAGCGATCTCGCGGCACGATGGCATGGCCCATGATCTGGGCCAGCATCAGAAAACAAAAAGGCGGCGCATCTGCGCCGCCTTCCTGCCGAACTGACAAACATCGCAGATCGGCGAATCAGAACGACATGTCGCCCCAGATGCCGAATTCCTTGGTCTTCACATCGATCTTGCTGATGTCTTGCTGGTGGGTGTATTTGTACACCGTCGCCAACTTCAGGTTCTTCAGCACCGGGAACTCGACGCCGACGTTCCAGTACTTGTCGTAGAGCGAAGGGTCAAGCGTCTTGCTCAGATCGACCTTGTCGTAACGCCCGAACAAGCTGATGCCGTTGTCGGTCAGCACCACGCTGCCCCACGTCGACCAGCCAGAGAGCTTGTCGCTGGCAACAGTCAACACATTATTGAGATTCTTGGCGACGAAATATTCACCACCCAGGCGGAATCTCGAATCCGCGTAGGCCACCAGCGCGTTGGCGCGGTTGTAAGTGTGGTTGGCCTCAAGGATATCGGTCTCCTTGCCCAACTTGCCCGAATAGGCACCCAGCGCAATGGCCAGGTTGGGAATCGGCGTGTAGGCGACGCGGCCTTCCACGTCCATCCGCTTGCTGCGCGTGAGCGACTTGTAGCCCGCGCCATTGACCACCGACACCGCATAGTTGACCTGCGTGCCAAGGTCACCGAAGGCGTGCAGACCCCAGTCGGAGGAGTTGGCCGTCTTCATCCGGTCGTTCAAGGTGTTTTCGACGTAACGGTAACCGTAATACTTATCGATCAACGGCAACCACGGCATATCGGCCGCACCGATGCGCAAGCCGAAAGCATCGTTGAATTTGCCCTGCACGTATGCCTTCTTGACGAACAGTTCGGTGCTGGAGATGGCCGAGCTGTACTGGAAATCGGTGGTCAGGTTGGCCGACCAGATATCGTTGAAGGAATGGTCAACGGTCAGATAGAACCGCTTGACGTCCAGACCGAAACCGCTGGCGGCGGTCTTGGCACCGCTGCTGGTCCTGTCGACGTCGCTCAGATCGAAGAACATCCGCCCACCGACCTTGGTGTTGTCGACCAGCTTGGCGAGCTTGTCGACCTTGCTTGCGCTGGCCTGCGCGGCTTCAGTGGCCTGAGCCTGGGTGACATTGACTTCCGACTGGGCATCGGACTGCGCCTGCAACGCTTGCGATTGCGCTTGTAACTGCTGCACCTGGGTTTGCAATGCTTCGATCTGCGCCTGCAGTTGCTGCAACTGGGCCGCGGACACTGCAGGAGTGCTGGTCTTGGTCTTCGCAGCAGCGAATGCCTGCGGTGCCGACGTCAGACCGAGGCTGACAAGGATCGCCGAAGCGAGTAGATGAGAACGCATTTGAGGATGTCTCCAGTGGTTGGTTGGACAACGATGTGATACGGCGGGGGCGGGCAACAGTCTGACCAGTTGTAAAGATTCCGTCAAATATATGGAACTTTTAAGTCAAAACCATGTCGGAATGAATTTAACCCCTATGAACCCCTTGTCGGGGCCAAGTTAAATGGACGCGCCAATCTGTCACCAAAATGAAACCTATCCTTCTTCAAGCATTCACGAAAAAGTCTTGCAATTTCACCGATGTCGGCAGGGGTGTCGGCATCTCAACCTTCTCAGGAGTTCTCCAGATGCGTTCCCTCAAGCTCCGACTGCTGGCAGCCGCTGCGGTCGTTTCGTTTTCGCTGGCGGCGCAAGCCACCGATGTCACTGGCGCAGGCTCCAGCTTCGTCTACCCGGTGCTGTCGAAGTGGTCGGCGGCCTACGCTGAAAAAAGCGGTAACCGCATCAATTACCAGTCCATCGGTTCCGGCGGCGGCATCGCCCAGATCGAGGCCGCGACGGTGGATTTCGGCGCGTCCGACAAGCCGCTCAGTGCTGCGGAGCTGAGCAAGTTCGGCCTGGGTCAGTTCCCGGTCGTGATCGGCGGCATCGTACCAGTAGTGAACGTGGCTGGCGTCGCGCCCGGCGCGATGAAGTTGGACGGCACCGTGCTGGCCAACATCTTCCTGGGCAAGATCAGCAAGTGGAACGACCCGGCGATCGCCGCGCTCAACCCTGGCCTGGCTCTGCCGGACATGAAGATCACCATCGTGCATCGCTCCGACGGTTCGGGCACCAGCTTCAATTTCACCAACTACCTGTCCAAGGTCAGCCCGGAATGGAAGAGCAAAGTTGGCGAAGGCACCGCGGTGCAATGGCCTGCCGGCATCGGCGGCAAGGGCAACGAGGGCGTGGCCGCTTACGTCAAGCAGATCCGTGGCGGCATCGGCTATGTCGAGTATGCCTATGCACTGCAGAACAAACTCAGCTACACCGGTATGAAGAATGCCGCCGGCAGCTTCATCATGCCGAACGACAAGTCTTTCTCCGCTGCGGCCGCGACCGCCGATTGGAAGTCCGCAAAGGATTTCAACCTGATCATGACCAACGCGCCGGGTCAGGACGCATGGCCGATCACCGCCACGACCTGGGCGATCATGTACAAAAAAGCCAAGAAGCCGGCCTCCTCCAAGGCGGCTCTGGAGTTCTTCAAGTGGTCCTTCGAGCAGGGCCAGGCGCAGGCAAAGGCGTTGGACTACGTGCCGCTGCCGGAGCCGCTGGTCCAGCAGATCAAAGCCTATTGGGCGCAAAACCTCAAGTAACGGGCGCACCGCAGGTGCCGTCGTAACGCGCGACGGCTACGCGACTACACCTGCAACACCCACCGACGCGGGCCGTAAGGTCCGCGTTTTTTGTCTGCGCTCTCCCCATGCAGCACGGATGGGCGCGGTTCGAAGCAGCTCCCAACTCCACGAGCGAATGCACAAGTCATGCCCCTGTAACAAAATTATCATTTCATAGCGCGCGTCTGCCGGATGCACCGGCGCTCTTGGCCACGGAGTGAGTCGATGAAACTGCAGCCGACGCGTGTTGCCGTCCTATCCTCGGCGCTGATCTTTGCCCTCTCTGCCTGCCAGCCCGGCAATGGCGACACCTCGCAAGGTGCCGCCGATAGTGCTGGCGGGACGCCCACCGCCGCTCCAGCCGCTGGTGTCAGGAGTGCTACGGAAATTTCCGGTGCCGGCGCGTCCTTCATCTATCCGCTGTTGTCAAAGTGGTCGGCCGACTACAACGCAGCCACCGGCAACAAGATCAACTACCAGTCGATCGGCTCCGGCGGGGGTATCGCCCAGATCAAGAGCAGGTCCGTGGACTTCGGCGCTTCGGACAAGCCGCTGGCCAGCGCAGAACTGGCCGCCGCTGGCCTCGGCCAATTCCCGTCGGCGATCGGCGGCGTGGTGCCGGTGGTCAATCTGGAAGGCATGCAAGCGGGCAAGTTGAAACTGACCGGCGCACTGCTGGCCGACATTTTTCTCGGCAAGATCACCACGTGGAATGCCCCGGCGATCACCGCGCTGAACCCCGACCTGCGCCTGCCCAACAGCAAGATCAACCTGGTTCACCGCTCAGACGGTTCAGGCACCAGCTTCAACTTCACTAATTATCTTTCCAAGATCAGCCAGGATTGGAAGAACAAAGTCGGCGAAGGCACTTCGGTGCAGTGGCCCGGCGGCGTCGGCGGTAAAGGCAACGAAGGAGTGGCCTCGTATGTTCAACAGATCAAGGGATCGATCGGCTACGTCGAGATGGCCTACGCACTACAGAACAAAATGTCCTATGTCTCGTTGCAGAACGCCGCCGGCAACTGGGTACAACCCAATGCGGACAGCTTCACCGCAGCGGCGGCTTCGGCGGATTGGGCCAGCGCAAAGGACTTCAACCTGATCATCACCAACTCCACCGCTGCGCAAGCATGGCCGATCACGGCCACCAATTTCATGCTGATGCCCAAGCATGCAAAAGACCCAGCCCGCAATCAGGCGACCCTGGAGTTCTTCAAATGGGCGTTCGAAAACGGTCAGCCGCAAGCCAAGGCACTGCACTACGTGCCGCTGCCAACAACATTGGTGCAACAGATCGAAGCATACTGGAACGAGGAATTTAAATAGGCGCAGAGCTGCCATACGGCATGTTCCCCTACGACAAGTTCCAAGCCACGCCCGCTCCGAGCAGTCCCATCTGTATATTACAGGCCCCCCGACGTCATCTGCGCACGTTGTGATCTGAACTTCCCGGTTCCGATCAGCGCAGCAACGATGCAACCACCCGCCGCGCGCGACTCCACCCGCCGCAGCCTCCATCGGAACGTGCGCAAGCACGTCCCGGCGAGTTTCGAGCCATGAATGCCCCTGCCATTCCCGACACAATGACGGCGCCTCGCAGACGCGACCTGCATGACGCCCGCGCCGACCGATTGTTCCGCTGGATCCTGACCGCCACCGTCGTCTTCGTCCTCGTTGCCCTGGCCAGTGCAGCCATGTCGATGCTGTGGGGTGGCCGCCAGGCTCTGCAACTGCAAGGGCTGAGTTTCTTCTATTCCAGCGAGTGGAATCCGGTCGAGAACAAGTACGGCGCGCTGGCGCCGATCTACGGCACGCTGGTGACCGCGCTGATCGCGATGCTGATCGCGGTGCCGGTGAGTTTCGGCATCGCGTTCTTCCTCACCGAGGTGGCACCACGCTGGCTGCGCGGCCCGGTCGGAACCGCGATCGAACTGCTGGCCGGCATCCCCTCGATCATCTACGGCATGTGGGGCCTGTTCGTGCTGGTGCCGGTGATGACCGACTACGTCACCCCCTGGCTCAACGACCACCTCGGCACGCTGCCTGTGATCGGGCCGATCTTCCAGGGGCCGCCACTGGGCATCGGTCTGCTCACCGCCGGCATCGTCTTGGCGATCATGGTGATCCCGTTCATTTCCTCGGTGATGCGCGAGGTGTTCCTGACTGTGCCGACCCGGCTCAAGGAATCTGCCTACGCGCTCGGCTCCACCCGCTGGGAAGTGAGCTGGGATATCGTGCTGCCCTACACCCGTTCAGCGGTGATCGGCGGCATCTTCCTGGGCCTGGGACGCGCGCTCGGCGAAACCATGGCGGTGGCCTTCGTGGTCGGCAACACAGTGCGACTCTCGCCGTCGCTGTTGGAACCCGGCACCACGATCGCCGCACTGATCGCCAACGATTTCGGCGAAGCCACCGACACCTACCGCTCCGCGCTGCTGCTGCTGGGCTTCGTGCTGTTCATCGTGACCTTCATCGTGCTGGCGATTGCCCGGCTGATGCTGGCGCAGCTAGCGCGCAGGGAGGGCAACTGAAATGGCCACAGACATCGCGCACCGCCTGTACCAGCGCCGCCGCATAATCAACGCAATGGCGGTCACGGTGTCCTGCCTGACTGCACTGTTCGGACTGGCATTCCTCGCCTGGATCCTGTGGACGCTGATCGGCAAAGGCATCTCGGGCATCAATCTCGATCTGTTCATCCGCATGACCCCGCCGCCTGGCGAGGAAACAGGCGGCTTGGCCAACGCGTTCTTCGGTAGCGCGGTGATGTGCGGCCTGGCCCTGCTGATCGGCACCCCGATCGGTGTCGCCGCCGGCACCTGGCTGGCCGAGTACGGCAATGCGCGCAAGACCGGCCAGGTGGTGCGCTTCGTCAACGACATCCTGCTATCGGCGCCCTCGATCGTGCTCGGCCTGTTCGTCTACACCCTGTACGTGATGCAGACCGGTGGCCGCTTCTCGGCGATGGCCGGCGCGCTGTCACTGGCTTTCATCGTGCTGCCGGTGGTGGTGCGCACCACCGACGAAATGCTGCGTTTGGTGCCGGTGCAGATGCGCGAAGCGGCGCTGTCGCTGGGCATCCCGCAATGGAAGGTGACGATGCAGGTGCTGTATCGCAGCGCCTCGGCCGGCATCGTCACCGGCGTGCTGCTCGCGCTGGCGCGTATCAGCGGCGAAACCGCGCCGCTGCTGTTCACCGCCTTCGGCAACCAGTATTGGAACAACAACATCATGCAGCCGATGGCGAGCGTCCCGGTGGTGATGAACTCCTTCGCCGGCAGCCCCTATCCCAGCTGGCAGTTGCTGGCCTGGTCAGGCGCACTGGTGCTCACCGTGTTCGTGTTGCTGGTCAGCCTCGGCGCGCGCGCCCTGCTGCTGCGCAAAAAGATTTCCAACGATTGATTTTCCTATGGAACAGGCCATGAACGATCACCACAACGCCGCACCGATGCATCGCATCGCCATGCCCACCGGGCACACTGCGCTGGCGCCGTCACCGGTCAAAATCGCCGCGCGCGGCCTGGACTTCTACTACGACAAGTACCATGCGCTGAAGAGCATCAACTTGCAGGTGCCTGAGAAGCGCGTCACCGCGTTGATCGGCCCATCCGGCTGCGGCAAATCCACCCTGCTACGCATTTTCAACCGCATCTACGCGCTGTATCCGAAGCTGGAAGCGCGCGGCGAAGTACTGCTGGACGGCGAGAACATCCTCTCGCCGAAGTATCCGATGAACCGCCTGCGCAGCAAGGTCGGGATGGTGTTCCAGAAGCCAGTGCCGTTCCCGATGACCATTTTCGAGAACGTCGCCTACGGCATCCGCCACCACGAAAAGTTGCCCAAGGCCGAGATGGCCGAACGGGTCGAACAAGCGCTGCGCCAGGGCGCGCTGTGGGACGAGGTCAAAGACAAACTCGGGCAGAGTGCGCTGGGGCTGTCAGGCGGCCAGCAACAGCGCCTGTGCATCGCCCGTGCGGTGGCGCTGCGCCCGGACGTGCTGCTGCTCGACGAACCCACCTCGGCGTTGGACCCGATCTCCACCAGCCGCATCGAGCAGCTTGTCGAAGAACTCAAGACCGATTACACCATCCTCATCGTCACCCACAACATGCAGCAAGCCGCGCGCGTGTCCGACTACACTGCCTTCATGTACCTGGGCGACCTGATCGAACACGACCGTACCGAAACCATCTTCTCGCAACCCAGCAAACAGCAGACCGAAGAGACTACATCACTGGCCGCTTCGGCTAAGCGCCTGCTGCGGCAGCCCTCTCGCCGCGACACCTCCCCACCGCAGAGCGGACAACAGCCACAGAAGCCAGCGCCGCAAAGTTTGCAATGATAGCGGCGACAACGCCGGATCAAATGGACCTACACCATGAATACTCCGCCCAACGAGCACATCGTGAAGAGCTACAACGAAGAACAGCATCGCCTCACCGCCGAAATCGTGCGCATGGGCGAAACTGCGGTGGCGCAATTGGAGGCGGCACTGGACGTGGTCGAACGCCGCGACGACAACGCCGCGCTACGCATTGTCGTCAACGACGAGGCAATCGACGCGCTCGAGCAATCGATCAGCCACGACGTCATGCGCCTGGCGCTGCGCGGACCGATGGCGCGCGACCTACGTGAGATCCTCGCCGGCCTGCGCATTCCCTCCGACATCGAACGCATCGGCGACTACGCTGCCAATGTCGCCAAGCGCTCAATCGCGCTGAACCTGTCACCGCCGATGCCGCAGACCCTAGGCCTGCACCAACTCGGCAAACTCGCCGCGCAGCAGGTCCGGGCCGCGTTGATGGCCTACCAGAACAACGACGCCACCCTGGCACTGCAGGTACGCCAGGACGATGCGCAACTGGACGCACAGTACACCGCATTGTTTCGCGAGCTACTGACCTACATGATGGAAGATCCGCGCAACATCACCCCATGCACGCATTTGCTGTTCATGGCCAAGAACCTGGAACGGATCGGCGATCACGCCACCAACATCGCCGAGAACGTGTGGTTCCTGGTGCATGGCGACCAACCGCTGCCGCGGCGCGACAAACGCGACGAAACCAGCTCCACCAGTGGTATCTGAGAACGGATAACCGGGCTTGGCCGCAGCCGCGACCGTGGCTCTGCGGCGACATGCATTGCGGAGTTTTCCGTCGCGCAGCACGCCGCCGCATGCAAGCTCCCTCCACTGCGAGTAGGCTTGGCAACGCATCGGCGCGACGTCGGTGCCCATCCCTTCGCCAGGAGTCTGCGCATGTCCCGATCACCACGCCCGTCCCCTACCCTCGCCGGTGCGATCCTGCTCAGCGGGCTGAGCCTGTCCACCTCCGCGCTGGCAATGACCGACCTCGACCAAGGCTACGCGCTCGGCACCCAGACGAGCACACCACCGCAAACAGAAGACCCGACCGCGACGCCAGCACAATCGGCCACGCACATCGAACACAACCAGCCCAGCGCCAAGACTGCCGAAGGCAAGTGCGGTGCGCATGCCCCCACGACCGCAGATAGCAAGAAAAAAGCAGGCAAGGCCACCGCCAAACACCACGACAAGGCCATGACCGAAGGCAAATGCGGCGAAGGCAAATGCGGTGGCGGCGGCTGAAGCCATGCTGCGGCCCCTGGCTGCGGCGAGCGCCGGACTCGGCCTACGCCGCGGCCTGCTGCCGGAGCTGCTCCACCTGCCCGCAGACGCCTTCGATTTTCTCGAATGCGCGCCCGACAACTGGATCGGTGTCGGTGGCCGTCCCGGCGAAATGCTGCAGACACTGAGCACGCGCCATCCACTCAGTTGCCATGGCCTGTCGCTGTCGCTCGGCGGCATCGCGCCACTGGACGCGATGTTGTTGCGGCAGACACGCCAGTTTCTGGATCGGCACCGGGTCGTGCTGTATAGCGAACACCTCAGCTACAGCGCCGACGACGGCCAGCTCTACGAACTACTACCGTTACCGTTCACCGACGAGGCGGTGCGCCATGTGGCCGCACGCATCGCCCAGGCTCAGGACGCACTCGGCCGACGCATCGCCGTGGAGAACGTCTCCTACTACGCCGCGCCGGGACAGGCACTGAGCGAAGCCGCATTCGTCAACGCGGTGCTGAGCGAAGCCGACTGCGACCTGCTACTGGACGTCAACAACGTCCATGTCAATGCCCATAACCACGATTACGACGCCATGGCCTTCCTCGCCGCCATGCCCAGCGCGCGGATCGCCTCGTACCACATCGCCGGACATCGCGACGATGCCGCCAGCGGCCTGAAGATCGATACCCATGCCGCAGCGGTCATCGCCCCTGTCTGGCATCTGCTGACCACCGCTTATCGTCTACACGGCGTGCGTCCGACCCTGCTGGAGCGCGACGGCCAGTTTCCGCCACTGACGGATCTGCTGGGCGAGATCCAACACATTCGCGACCTGCAGCAACACGCACTCCCCTCGCAGTGCAGCGCACATGGCTGAGACATTGCGCAGCCAGCAACTCGCGCTGACCATGCATCTGCGCGATCCGCAGCGACACGCGCCACCGGCGGACATCGAACCGCGCCGCTTGGCGGTATACCGCGCGCTGTTCTTCGATAATCTCGCACAGCTACTCGGCACGCAGTTTCCCGTGCTGCGCACGACGCTCGGCACAGCCGACTGGGATGCACTGCTACGCGCATTTTGCGCCGAACATCGCGCGCACACCCCACTGTTCCCGCGCCTGGGCGGCGAACTGGTGCGGTTCCTGGAACAGCGCGCGGCCGATCCACGCCGACCATGGCTGGCGGAATTGGCCCACTACGAGACTGTCGAACTGGACGTCCAGATCGACGACAGCGCACTGCCGCCACACGATCCACACGGCGACCTGCTCGATGGCGTGCCGCAACTCTCACCCTGGCTGCGCCTGCTGCGCTACCGCTGGCCGGTGCAGCGCATCGGCCCGGCGTGGCAACCCGACACGGCACCGCCCGCACCGACCTACTTACTGGCGCGACGCGACGCCGACGGTCAAGTCCGCTTCGCCGAACTGGCGCCGCTCACCTATGCGATGCTGAGCGCACTGCAGTCCGGCACGCACAACGGACGCGCACTGCTGCTGGAGCTGGCCGACACACACGACCACGACCCGGTCACCATGCTGCACGACGGCGCCGCCCTGCTCGAGCGCCTGCGCGCGCAGGGCAGCCTGCTCGGCACCCGCCCACCGCGCTGAGCCACACCACATCCAGGCGCATCGCCGCGACGGGCACTTGACCCTGCTCTGCTACCCTTGTCGCATGAACGATCCACTCGAAACGCACTCCCAAGCTCTCGCCATTGCCCCGATGTCGCGACGTTTCCGCGGCTATCTGCCAGTGGTCGTGGACGTAGAAACCGGTGGCTTCGACTGGAACCGACACGCGCTTCTGGAAATCGCGGTGATCCCGATCGAAATGGACGCGGCCGGCATGCTGTCCCCCGGCACCACCGCCAGCGCACACGTGGTGCCGGCCCCTGGCACCGTCATCGATCCCAAGTCGCTGGAAATCACCGGCATCGTCCTGGATCACCCGTTTCGCTTCGCCAAGCCCGAACGCGAGGCGCTGGAACACGTCTTCGCACCCGTGCGGGCGGCGGTGAAGAAATACGGCTGCCAACGCGCGATCCTGGTCGGGCACAACGCGCATTTCGACTTGAATTTTCTCAACGCGACCGTGGCACGCTGCGGCCACAAGCGCAACCCGTTCCACCCCTTCAGCGTGTTCGACACCGTGACCCTGGCCGGCATCGCCTACGGGCAGACCGTCCTGGCACGCGCGGTGCAGGCCGCCGGCTTCGAGTGGAACGCCGCCGACGCCCACAGCGCCGTGTACGACACCGAACAGACCGCGCGGCTGTTCTGCAAGATCGCCAATGCCTGGCCCACCGCGCAGAGCGGATCGCCCGCGTGAACCCAGTGCCAGGCCGGCAGCAGCGCTTCTACAGATAAAACCGGCGGCGTACTCCCGCCGCCGCGCGGCTTTTTACTGCTTGGCCACGCAATGCGAACTACAGCAGCCCGCACGCAGCACAGCGGCACTCAGCCCATGCGCTGGCGCACCGCCTCGAACAGGGTGACACCGGCCGCCACCGACACGTTGAGGCTCTCGATCTCCCCGGGCATCGGAATCCGGACCAAGCCGTCGCAATGCTCGCGGGTCAGCCGACGCAGACCGTCCGATTCCCCGCCCAGCACCAGCGCCACATTGCCACGCAGATCCTGCGCGTACAGCGAAGTCTCGGCCTCGCCGGCCAGACCATAGATCCAGACCCCCTGCTTCTGCAGCTCGCGCAGGCAGCGCGCCAGGTTGGTCACCGCCACGATCGGCAGGCGGTCAGCGGCACCAGCGGACGTCTTGCGCACGGTGGCGTTGACCGGGGCGGATTTGTCCTTTGGAATCACCACCGCCGTGACGCCCGCCGCCGCCGCGCTGCGCAGGCAGGCGCCGAGGTTGTGCGGATCCTGCACCCCATCCAGTACCAACAGCAGGGCACGCCCTTGCGCAGCGGCTACCAGCCCCTCCAGCTCATTCTCGGCCCAGGTGCGCGCCGCCGCATAACGCGCCGCCACGCCCTGGTGGCGCACCGCGCCGCCGACACCGTCCAGCGCCTGGGTATTCACCCGCCGCACCTCGATGCCCTTGCGCCGCGCGTTCTCCTCGATCTCCTGCAGTCGCGGATTCTTGCTGCCGGCTTCGACCAGCACTTCGCGCACGTTGTCGGCATCGTTCTCAATCGACGAAGCCACGGCGTTGACGCCGACGATCCACTGGTTCTGCTTGCTCATGCCACCGGACTACACGAAAGGAAAGCGCGCATGGTAGGCGCTGCGGGCGCTCGCGTCACATGCTCGACCACGCGACACGATCGGCGGTGTGCACGAACGCCTGCTCGCCGTCGCGGCCATCCTGGACGATCGGCCAGAAGCGGCGCCGCACAGCAATTACCACGATGCGCGTGCCACCCCATGCGCCATCAGTACTTCTTTTTCTTGCGCTTGGCCGGCTGTCCGCGCGCGGGCGGCGGTGGCAGCTCTTCGTGCGAGGAGCTGCCCTCCTCGACCAGGCGGAAATCGATCTTGCGCTCTTCCATGCTGGCCTTCAGCACCAGGATGCGCACCCGGTCGCCAAGCCGGAATTGGCGGCCGCGACGCTCGCCGGTCAAGGTCTTGCGGCTGGCGTCGAACTGATAATAGTCCTGCGGCAACTGGGTCACGTGGATCAGGCCGTTGACCTTGGACTGGTCCAGTTCGACGAACAAACCGAAGCTGGTGACACCACTGACCACGCCATCGAACTGGCCGCCAACGTGCTTCTCCATCCACGCCGCGCGGTAGCGCTCGTCGACTTCGCGCTCGGCCTCGTCGGCACGGCGTTCGCGCTCGGAGCATTGCAGCGCCAACGCCGCCATCGCGCGCGGCGCATACAGGTACTTGTCCGGCGCGCCACGGGTCAGCGCATACTTGATCGCACGATGCACCAGCAAATCCGGATAGCGACGGATCGGCGAGGTGAAGTGCGCATACGCTTCCAGCGCCAGACCGAAATGGCCGGCGTTGTCCGGCGAATACACCGCCATGCTCTGGCTGCGCAGCAATACCGATTCCAACAGCGCCGCATCCGGGCGCTCGCGCACCTTTTTCAGCAGCTTGGTGAAATCGCCCGGCACCACTTTGGCCCATGTCGGCAGGCTCAACTTGAACTCCTTGAGGAACTCCAGCAGATCGGCGTACTTGGATTCGGGTGGACGCTCGTGCACGCGGAACGGCGCCGGAATCCGCGCATCCAACAGACAACGGGCCGCCGCCACGTTGGCGGCGATCATGCATTCCTCGATCAACTTGTGCGCGTCGTTGCGCATCAGCATCCCGGCCTGAGTGACCTCGCCGGTGTTGTCGAGGACGAAACGCACTTCCGAAGACTCGAACTCAATCGCGCCACGGCGCGCGCGCGCCTTGGCCAACACCTGATAGAGCTGATGCAGACGCTCCAGGTGCGGCAGCACCGCCGCCAACTCGCTGCGCACCTGCGCATCGCGCTCGCCCACCGCCTGCCACACCTGGTCGTAGGTGAGCCGCGCATGCGAATTCATCACCGCCTCGTAGAAGCGCGCGCCGGCGACCTCGCCCTGACGATCAATCTGCATATCACAGACGAAGCACATGCGGTCCACTTTCGGATTCAACGAGCAGATGCCGTTGGACAGCGTCTCCGGCAACATCGGCACCACGAACCCGGGAAAGTACACCGAGGTCGCGCGCTTGACCGCTTCGGTATCCAGCGGCGTGCCCGGACGCACGTAGTGGGAGACATCGGCAATCGCCACCACCAGGCGGAAACCCTCCGCGTTGGACTCGCAGAACACCGCGTCGTCGAAGTCCTTGGCGTCGGCGCCGTCGATGGTCACCAAGGGCGTGTGGCGCAGATCCACCCGGCCCTGGATCGCCTCCGGCGCCACCGTCAACGGCACCGCCGCCGCCTCGTCCAGCACCTCCTGCGGAAAGGCGTAGGGCAGCTCGTGACCATGGATCGCCGCTTCCACCAGCAGCGACGGGGTCAACTTGTCGCCCAGCACCGCGATGATCTTGCCGATCGGCGGACGTCGCGCATCCGGCGTGGAGGTGAGTTCGCACACCACCAGTTGGCCGTCGCGCGCCTCGCCGATGGCATCGTGGGGAATCTGCACGTTGCGCTGGATACGCTTGTCGTCCGGCACCACGTAGGCGATACCCGCCTCCAGGCTGAAACGGCCGATCAAGCGGCTCAGGCCGCGTTCGAGCACGCGCGCGATGCTGCCTTCGCGACGGCCACGGCGGTCGATGCCGGTGACGTTGGCCAGGGCGCGGTCGCCATGCAGCACCTTGCGCATCTCGTAAGGCGGCAGAAACAGGTCGTCGCCGCCCTCGTCCGGACGCAGGAAGCCGAAGCCATCCGGATTGGCGATCACCACACCCGCAATCAGGTTGGTCTGCTGCAACGGTGCATAGCCGCCACGACGGTTCTGCACCACTTGCGCCTCGCGCAGCATCGCCCCGAGGCGCTTGCTCAGCGCCTCCATGCGCGAAGGCTCGGTCAAGCCGAGCTGGGCGGCCAATTCCTGCAGCGTCTGCGGACCGTCGCAGCGATGCAGCAACTGCAAGATCGCCTCGCGGCTGGCGATCGGCTCAGCGTAACGTTCCGCCTCACGCGCGGCGTGTGGATCGTGGAGCGGCGTCGCAGCGGCGGAAGGGGCCGCTGCGGGCGGCTCAGGGTGCAGGGGCTGCAACGGCGGTTTGGGGCCACGACGCAGAAAACTGGGCATCCAGGCGGGCAGGCGCGATGGCTTCGGCGTGGTGGCGGGAGCGTGTTTGCTAACGGGTGCGTCGTTGGACGCAGACTTGCCGGACTTGCCGGACTTACTTTTGCGAGTTGTCATCCGCTCATGGTACTCGCATGGCGGGCGCCACCAACGCAACCGCAACCCCGCAATGCGCACATCGGCAGAACCCAGAAACAACGAAGCCCGCGTCGCGGGCCGGTCGCGGCGAGAATTCAGCGCTCTCGCAAACTGGGCATCCAGGCGGGCAGGCGCGATGGCTTCGGCGTGGTGGCGGGAGCGTGTTTGCTAACGGGTGCGTCGTTGGACGCAGACTTGCCGGACTTGCCGGACTTACTTTTGCGAGTTGTCATCCGCTCATGGTACTCGCATGGCGGGCGCCACCAACGCAACCGCAACCCCGCAATGCGCACATCGGCAGAACCCAGAAACAACGAAGCCCGCGTCGCGGGCCGGTCGCGGCGAGAATTCAGCGCTCTCGCGATCTTGCTTGCTTGTGGTGCCCAGGAGAGGACTCGAACCTCCACGGTTTTACCCGCTAGTACCTGAAACTAGTGCGTCTACCAATTCCGCCACCTGGGCGCTGAAGGCCGCGCATTCTGCGGCGCGGCATCGTACTTGTCAACGCGCCTGACGCCGGCACACGCCACAGACAAACGCATCGGCCGCGTGCGCTGAAACCCGCGCTGCACTGTCGCAACAGCGCCTGCGCAAGCCTCTGCCCAGGCACGGCACGTCCAGTGGCACCTGCCTTGAGCGGAAAGCCGCGTTTTGCATGCCGCTCGGACATCGCGCGACGAACACAACCTAACCTCGAACACAGTGTGACGGCACCGGGAAATCGCATTTCTGTCGGTTGACTCCATCCGACAAAACGCTAGCGTGCAATGCACGATCCGTCGCCCTCCCCCATGCTCCGGAGCTTGCATCCCATGAAACCTCTCCACCTTTCCCTCCTCGCCGTGGCGTTGTTCGCCAGCGCAACGGTGGCTTCCGCTCACGCGCCACTGGATTCGCTTGCCGACATCGAACATGCCCTGGACAGCGGCAACTCGGTCGCCGTGGCCGTCGATCTAAGTCAGTGCACCCCCACGTCCGGTGGCGCCACGCCGACCCAGACCCATGGCGGCCTGCGTATCGGTTCTTACCGCGTGACGCCCGACGGCACCCTGTCTTTCGCCGACGATCACATGACCGTTGGTCGCGACGGCAAGCCGATCCAGCAGTTCCTGCGTTACCAAGTACATCCGGACAACAGCATCGACTTCACCATGTTCATCTTCGCCCTGCCCAGCTACGAGCAAACCGGCCAGACGCTGGGCTACCGCTGCGCGATCAACCAGGGCCTGCGTTTCAACGCCAGCCACTGACCAGCCGCTGTGGCGACGGCGCGAGCTGCCGCCGTCGCCACAGCGCTTGACAGTCCCTTGCGCCACACAGACAATTGTCGTTCTGAGTTGCCCAGGTGGCGGAATTGGTAGACGCACTAGTTTCAGGTACTAGCGGGTAAAACCGTGGAGGTTCGAGTCCTCTCCTGGGCACCACGACCGAAAGGTCACGTTGGATCAAACAAACCCGCCGCGGCGGGTTTTTTGTTGGCACCGCGCGAACCATCTTGCTCAAGGCGGCGATGGGCGAAACGGACCGATCTCCACACGGACGCCATCCACCCACATCGCCACCACATAGGCACGGTAGCCAGGGTTGCGACGCTCGGCCGCAGATGCGGCCAAGTAGGCATTGGCAGCATGCACCAACACTTGCAAAGACGGCTTGAATTGCGCAATCGGCTTGAGTTTCAGATCGTATTTGGTCACGCGACGCCCTCCATTGTGCATACGCGAACAGCACGCTGCGTGGCCGTAGGCCACCTGACAGCAGTCATGAAACGAAAATACGACATCTCCACTCCTGAGGCATCCGTGTCGTGCGTGCCAACGCGCATCGGCGCGTCCGCACCACAGAAGTATTGAATTACCGAACACCTAGAGTCAAGCGTGACTGTACGACAAGTTGGCGGATGCTCCATATCTTGGTAAGCCCGTCGTCTCTGCAAGGCCCACCGCGATGAAAAGCTTCGGCGACCGGTTGCGCGAAGCCAGAAAAGCTGCGGGGCTCACCCAGGAGCAACTGGGGTTCTCCCTGGGCGTCACCAAGTCGTCGATTTCGGCCTGGGAAAACGACCGTGAGACACCCAGCTTCCGGCTACTGCCGATGCTGCGCGTGGTGCTGAAGCGCTCACTCGACGACCTGATCTGCGGGCATGCTCCCAGCGTGCGGCTGCAGGAAGCGTCCCCCGATTACACACTGCAAGCGCGCGATCCGCACGAGCAAGCCTTGTTGACCCGTTACCGCAACATGCCGGCTCGCCGTCGCGAGGCAGTGCTGGAGCTGCTCAAACCCGACAAAGGCTGAGAGTCGCCACCAACGACGGCATCGCCGCCTGACGGACGCGCAGAACGTTCGCAATCCTCATGCAGCACCTTGTACGCCACAGTTGCTGTGCCTTGTGCGCGCCCGCCCGACAACGACGGGCGAGGTTTGATTGGTCACTGTGAGCCGACACACGCGCCATGCAGCACGCGCCGACGCATGCTCAGCCGCCGACGCCGACCGCGCGCAAGGCATCGCCCCAAATGCGATAACCATCCTCGCTGGGATGGGTGCTGTCGGGCATCAGCGCCGCCGGCAAGCTACCATCGGGCTGTAGAAAACGCGCACCGATGTCGAGCCAGCGCACCTGCCGATCGTGATCGAAGCGCGCGGCCAGCAGACGGTTGGTCGCCAGGATCGGCGCACGCAGCGGCCCATCGGCGGCAAAGCCGCGCGGCAGGATCGCCATCAGGACAATCTTGCTGTGCGGCAGTCGGCGGCGTACCTCGGCCACCACTGCGGCAACACCGTCGGCGGTTTCCTGCGGCGTGTTGGTGCGCGCATGATCGGTGCCGGCGAGGTTGTTGGTGCCGATATTGATCACCACCCAACGCGGTGCCAGCCCGTCCAATTCGCCCTGACGCAGACGCCACAGCACGTTCTGAGTGCGGTCCCAGCCAAATCCCAGGTTCAGCACCCGCGCGCTGCCGAAGGTTCGCCGCCAGGCTTGCGCGCCGTTGACCCGGGTCGCCAGCGGCGGCCCGCCCCAGAAATGGGTGATCGAATCGCCCAGCAACACGATTTGCGGCTGCAACGGCCGGCCCTGCGCAAGCGCGGCATGATGGCGCGCGTACCAGTCGTAGGAATCCTGCTCCAACCACGGCACCGGGATCAGCGCGGTATTGAGCTCGCTCATCGCCGCCAGCGGGACCTGCGGCGGTGCGTCGAGCAGACGCGCCAGGGTCGGCTCGATGGCTTCGGCCAGACGTTGTTGTGCCTGTGGCGTGGCGAACGGTGACCCCGCGCCCTGCGGTGCGAACGCGGACAGCGCGGCGACATCCAGATAGGTCACGCGCGGATGTTCGCCATAGTGCACGGCCAGCATGCGATTGACTGCGTCCACGCGCGCACGCGCCTGCGCCGACCCGCTGCCGGGCAGCACGCCAAGCAACAGGATGCGCGTCTTCGGCAGGCGTTGCTCCAGCGTCGCCACCAGCGCATCGATTCCGAGCACGGTGTCCTCGGCGCTGCGCATGTCGTGATCATCCGCCGCGGTCCGCAGCAACAGCATCGCCACCTTGGGCTGGATGCCGTCGAGTTCACCGTGTTGTAAGCGCCACATCACATGCTCGGTCGCATCGCCGTCCACGCCCAGATCGAGCGCACCGCGCACCCCGTAAAAGGTCCGCCAGGCCGATGTGTCCGCCGCATCCGGCCCGCTGCTGCGGAAGATGGCGTCGCCGATCAGCAGCAGCGGAGTCTGCGCATGCGCACGCACCTGCGCGAGAATCTGCTGGTGGCGCTGCATCCATCCAGCCGCGTCCGCGCGCTCGGTCGGCGTGGCCGCCGCGACGATGGATGCTTGCGATACGCCGGCGCTGGCCGCGATGACAACGGCCAGCGAGAGCACGTATGCGCAGGCACGCCACGGCCGGACATGTTCGAAACGACACCACAAGGCGCGCAGAAAACGCTGCATATCCGAACCTGCCGACGTTTGCGAAGGGAGCCGCATTCTGTTGCATCGCGCGCAGCAACGGCAAGCACAGCATCGCGCAAGAGGGCGACTGGACACGCCACAGCGCACCTGCGCGCCGACCAGCGATGCACCACCTCCAGCCAAGCATGGCGCCACGCCACGACAGCGTCATCGCCACGCAGCAGAGCACGCACCGCAGCGGGGACAGCCCCTCAATGACCTCCGGCCGCCGCCGCTCCACCACCGCCACCGAACGGCGGCTTGGCCAGCCACACCAGGAAGACGATCGCCAAGAACCCCCAGCCCAACAGATAGCAGATGTCGTTGAACCCCATCTGCGATGCTTGGTGATTGATGCTGTTGTTGAGAAGCGCCGCGCCGTTTTGCAGACTGCCGCCGCCCATCGCCTGTATCCGTTCCTGCGTGCTGGGCGAATACGCGGAGAGATGCTCGGTCAGATGCGCGTGGTGCAACTGGGTGCGCTTGGCCCACAGGTAGGTGGTCAACGAGGCGGCGAAGCTACCGCCCAAGGTCCGCAGGAACGTCGCCAGACCGGAGCCGGCCGCGATCTCGCGCCCGTCCAGATCCGACAGCAGGATCTGCAACATCGGCATGAAGAACAGCGCCACCCCGATCCCCATCAACAACTGGATACCGGCCACGTTTTCGAAGCTGATTTGCAGATTGAAATCCGAACGCATGAAGCTGGTGATCGCCATGACGATGAAGGCGATGCTGGCAAGCAGGCGCAGATCGAAACGCGGTGCGTACTTGCCGACGAACGGCGTCATGATCACCGGCAAGATGCCGATCGGCGCGGTGGCAAGACCGGCCCAGATCGCGGTGTAGCCCATATCGCGCTGCAGCCACTGCGGAATCAGCAGCGACACGGCAAAAAATCCCGCATAGGCTACGATCAGCGCCATGGTGCCACTGCGAAAATTCCGGTGACGGAACAGACGCAGGTCGACGATCGGGTCGCTATCGGTGAATTCCCAGATCACGAACGTGGCCAACGCCACCACCGAAATCGCCGTGAGCACGACGATCTTGGTCGAGTTGAACCAGTCCTCGTCGTTGCCCAGATCCAGCACCACCTGCAGACATCCCACGCCAATGATCAGGGTGATCAGGCCGACGTAGTCCATGCGCGGACGCTCGGTCGGTTCGGGTCTGTCGCGCAACTGCGCGCCGACCACACTGGCGGCGATGATGCCCAGCGGCACGTTGATGAAGAAAATCCACTGCCAACTATAGTTGTCGGTGATCCAGCCACCGAGAATCGGCCCGGCGATGGGCGCCACGACGGTGATCATCGACAGCAGCGCCAGCGCATGCCCGCGCTTTTCGCGCGGATACACCGAAACCAGCAGACTCTGGGTGATCGGATACATCGGACCGCAGACGAAGCCCTGCAGCGCACGCGACACCACCAGCATGCCCATGCTCTGGGCCAGACCGCACAGCAACGAGGCCATGGTGAAGGCCAAGGTGGCCCACACGAACAACTTGGTCTCGCCGAAGCGACGACTGAGGAAGCCGGTCAACGGCAGCGCAATCGCGTTGCTCACCGCGAACGAGGTGATGACCCAGGTCGCTTGTTGCGAACTGGCGCCGAGATTACCGGCGATGGTCGGCAAGGACACATTGGCGATGGTGGTGTCGAGCACCTGCATGAACGAGGCCAGCGCCAAACCGAATGTGCACAACGCCACGCTGGCCGGACGAAATCCGGCGACCGGTGCGCCTGGCATACCGGGCGCGGCAGGAGCAACAGCTTGGTTGGACATGGCAGGCTCAATTCGCCTTGGCGACGGCGGGCAGGTTGGCTTGGATGATCTGCGCGACTGCCGCGTCGGCTTGCTGCAACTGCTGCGCATAGACATCGGTGCCCAACAGCGGGCCGGTGGCCGGATTGATCGGCAGCACATTGCCGTTTTGCTGGTGCATGTCGACCTCGGTCTTCATCGACAAGCCGATGCGCAATGGATGCTCCGCCAGTTGCTTGGCATCGATGCCGATGCGCACCGGCACGCGCTGCACGATCTTGATCCAATTGCCGCTGGCATTTTGCGACGGCAGCAACGAGAACGCACTGCCAGTGCCGATGCCCAGACTTTGCACCGTGCCATGGTAGACCACCCCACTGCCATACACATCCGACTCCATGTCCACCGGCTGGCCCAGACGCATGTGCTTGAGCTGGGTTTCCTTGAAATTGGCATCCACCCAGACCTGATTCAACGGCACCACCACCATCAACGTGGTGCCAGGCTGCACGCGCTGGCCGACCTGCACCGAACGCCGCGCCACGTAGCCGGAAACCGGCGCCAGGATGGCGGTGCGGGCGTTGTTGAGAAAGGCCTGACGCATCTGCGCGGCAGCGGCCTGCACTTCGGGTTGCCGATCCACGCCGGTGGCGTCGATCAGCACGCTGCTGCGCGCCAAGGTTTCGCGCGAACCGCTGACAGCCGCTTCAGCGGCGGCCAACTGGTCGCGGGCATGCGCCAGCTCTTCGGCGGAGATCGCACCGTTGGCCACCAGGCCGGCACGGCGCGCGACATCGGCACGGGCGCGCTGCAAAATCACCTGCTGCGCGGACAGTTCGGCCTGTGCGCCGTCGACCGAGCGGTACAAGCCACGCACCTGACGCACGGTGCGCGCCAGATTGGCCTGCGCCTGCTGCAGCGCCACCTCGGTTTCGGCCGGATCGAGCTTCACCAGTAGCTGACCGCGCTCCACGCGCATGCCATCGTCGGCGTCGATCCGCACCACGGTACCGCCCACCATCGGCGTGATCTGCACCAGATTGCCCTGCACGTAGGCATCGTCGGTTTGCTCGTACCAGCGACCAATGCAGAAATACCAGATTGCGAAGGCGATCAGCGCCAGCACCACGACGACGGCCAAGCCGCGCAGCAGCTTGCCGCGCCGGCTGGAGGCGGCAACGGAGGAAGCGGGAGTGGATGTCTGATTCATTGCAGCGATCTCAAGAATGCGAAGAAGCGGTAGAAGACGTGGGTGCATCGGCAGCGGAAGTGGCTTCGTCACCACCGCCCAGCGCCTCATTCAGGCGCACCGAGACCAGGATTTGGTTTGTCTGTAGCAAGGCCAGACGCTGCTGCGCCTCGAACAATTGCTGCTGGACGCTGAGCACGTCCAGATAGTTGCCGATGCCAGCGTGGTAGCGCTGTTGGGCCAGATCGAAAGCGGCTTGCGCGGTGTCCACTGCCTGCGTCTGCTGCTGGGCCTGCTGCGCGAGCGAGCGCGCCGCACTGACCTGATCGGCCACTTCGCGCAGTGCTGCCACCAGCGCCTGGTTGTAATTGGCCACGGCCAAGTCGTACTGGGCATCGCGCTCGGCAAGCCGGCTGCGCAGTCGGCCGCTATCGAACAGCGGCAGGCTCACCCCCGGGCTGAGAATACCCAACACCGACCCGCTCTTGAAGAAGTCGCCAGGATTGCTCGTGACAAGGCCGCCCAGAAAGGTGAGATTGATGCTGGGGTAGAACTGCGTCTTGGCCGCATGAATCCCCTGCGCGGCGGCCTCGACTCGCCAACGTGCGGCGACCACGTCGGGACGGCGGCCGAGCAGGTCGCTCGGCAGCACCGACGGCAGCGATACCGCCTGTGGGTCGAGCAAGCGCGGGCGCTGGATCTGCAACCCGCGATCGGGACCACGCCCAAGCAAGGCCGCCAGCGCGATTCGTGCTTCGTCGATCTGCTGTTGCGCGGCCTGCTGCTGCTGGCGCGCCAAGGGCAGGCGCGCCTCGGCCTGGCGCAGTTGCAAGGTGCTGTCGATCCCGGCATCGCGACGCTGCCGCACCAGTTTCAGGCTGTGATCAGCACGCGCCAGTTCCGCGCCGGCAAGCTCGTACAAGCGCCAGGCGTAACCGAGTTGCACATAGGCGCGGGCGACAGCGGCGGATAGATCCAGACGCGCGGCCTGCGCATCGACCTGCGCGGCATGCGCCTGATCCACCGCCGCTTCCCACGCTGCACGTTTACCGCCCCACAGGTCGACGCCATAGCTGAAATCCAGCAGCGCATGCTCGTCGTGGAGGTATTGGCCGCCGATCTTGTCACCGACCAGATTCTTGGGCAATTGCAGCCCGGTGTAACCGGCCGACAGCGACAATTTAGCGCCACGATCGGCATTGGCGGCACCGGCCTGCGCCTGCGCCAGGCGCACGCGCGCGTCCGCGGCTTCCAAGCTCGGCGTGCCCTGCAAGGCTTCGGCAATGAGCGCGTCGAGTTGCCCATCACCCAACGCCTTCCACCAGTCCTGCTGCGGCCACGGCGCAGGCGTCAGGACGTCGTCACGCAAGGTGTGATCCAGATGCAACTGGCGATCGGCATCGAGCCGATGGCCGTGCGGCTCCAGGCCACGACTGCTGGCGCATGCGGCCAGCGCCAGGGTAAGTGCAGCGACCACCAGCGGACGCAGACGAGGAGACGTGGTGGATGGCTTCATGAGGGTATTCATCAGGAATTGAGAGAATCGCGAACGCGGATCAACAGCGAAGTGAGGTGCTCACGCTCCTCAGCGGAAAGATCGCTCAGAGCGCTGGCGATAACCTCATCGCCACGCAGCCTGAGTTGCTCCCACATGGCGCGGCCCTCGTCATTGAGGACGATACGCAAGGCACGCCGGTCATGCGCGTGCGCTTCGCGGCGTACCCATCCCAGTTCCTCGAACTTGTCCAGCAGGCGGGTGACCGCGCTGGGGTTCTGGTCGATCGCCTGAGCCAGAGCGTTGGCACTGCACGGCGACATGTGGGCCAGAGCCTTCATGCCGATGTAATGGCTGGCGCCTAAACCGAGCTGCAACTCGGCCATCCCAGCATCCAAACGCCGCATCAGCGCGTCGCGCACCTGCCGCAGAAGCAAGCCGAACGCGGGACGGTCTGGGGAAGAGAAGGTGTTCATGATGTCAATTATTTTTATATAAAAATATTTGTCAAGCGAATATTTTAAAATGAAATTAAGTGTTCCATGAAGGCAGGCCATGCTCCCGTCACGAAAGCCTCAGCTGGACACCTGAGCAGACGCCATGCCTGCCCCGCCCCACTTCATGGATCGTCCACGGCCAGCCACGCGGCACGCACGGCTCGGCATTCCCTGCCGCATCCGGGATAACCGACCAGTTGCTCTGCGGCCTTCTTCGCGGCCTTCGCCTAGGGCCTGTCATCAATTGCTCGGATAGGCGATGCTTGTTGCCCCTTTCCGTCGCGACCTGCCATGGCACGTCGCGACGCCCTGCGAGACGATCAATGGGATCGCATCGGCGATCTACTTCCCGGCCGCGCCGGCCATGTCGGTGTCACCGCCAAAGACAATCGGCTGTTTGTCGAAGCCGTGCTCTACCGCTTTTGTCGCGACGTCGCGGCCACTGTGAGGCCATGCACCGACACGCGCTCTGGCCATCAAAGACCCGCGGCAACCGCACGCGCGGCTTGGCATTAACTGCCACATCCGGATAATCGACCAGTTGCTGTGCGGCGTCCCTCGCCGCCTTCGCCTAGAGGTGTTTCCTGCGCATGACCGATCTCGCCCGCCCCGCCTTCCATGGTTTCGAGCAGCTACCCCTGCGCGAATACGCCGAACGCGCCTACCTCGACTACTCCATGTACGTGGTGCTGGACCGCGCCCTGCCGTTCCTCGGCGATGGCCTGAAGCCCGTGCAGCGGCGCATCATCTATGCGATGAGCGAGTTGGGCTTGAACGCGGCGGCCAAGCCGAAGAAGTCCGCACGTACCGTCGGCGACGTGATCGGCAAGTACCACCCGCACGGCGACAGCGCCTGCTACGAGGCATTGGTGCTGATGGCGCAGCCGTTCTCCTACCGCTATCCGCTGATCGAAGGCCAGGGCAACTTCGGCTCCACCGACGATCCGAAATCGTTCGCGGCGATGCGCTATACCGAATCCAAGCTGACCCCCATCGCCGAAGTGCTGCTCGGCGAGCTCGGCCAGGGCACGGTGGACTGGTCACCGAACTTCGACGGCACCCTGGACGAACCGACCTGGATGCCGGCGCGGCTGCCGCACCTGTTGCTCAACGGCACCACCGGCATCGCCGTGGGCATGGCCACCGACGTGCCACCGCACAACCTCAACGAGATCGTCAGCGCACTGATCCGCCTGCTCGACGACCCCGACGCCAGCGTCGCCGAGCTGTGCGAACACGTGCGCGGCCCGGACTATCCGAGCACCGCGGAAATCATCACCCCGGTCGCCGACTTGCACGCGATGTACGCAACCGGACACGGCAGCGTGCGCGCACGCGCCACCTACCAAAAAGAAAACACCAACATCGTGGTGACCGCGCTGCCCTACCAGGTCTCCCCGTCCAAGGTGATCGAGCAGATCGCGCAGCAGATGCGCGCCAAGAAGCTGCCGTGGCTGGAGGACATCCGCGACGAGTCCGACCACGCCAATCCGGTGCGCGTGGTGCTGGTGCCGCGTTCCAACCGCGTCGACGCCGACCAGCTGATGGGCCACCTGTTCGCCACCACCGATCTGGAGCGCAGCTACCGCATCAACCTCAACGTGATCGGCCTGGATGGCCGCCCACAGGTCAAGAACCTCAAGACCCTGCTGGAAGAATGGCTGCGTTTCCGCAGCGATACCGTCGTCCGCCGACTCAATCACCGCCTGGAGAAAGTGGAACGGCGCCTGCACCTGCTGGAAGGTCTGCTGGTCGCATTCCTCAACCTGGACGAAGTGATCCGCATCATCCGCAGCGAAGACGAGCCGAAACCGGCGTTGATCGCGCGCTTCGCGCTCAGCGAGGAACAGGCCGACTACATCCTGGAAACCCGCCTGCGCCAGCTCGCGCGGCTGGAAGAGATGAAGATCCGCGGCGAGCAGGACGCGCTGGCCAAGGAGCGCGAGCAGTTGCAGGCCGTGCTGGCCAGCAAGACAAAACTGAAAAAGCTGATCAAGGACGAACTGATCGCCGACGCCAAGAAGTTCGGCGATGCGCGACGCTCGCCGCTGGTGCGGCGCGAAGCCGCGCAGGCCATCGACGAGACCGAACTGGTGCCGAGCGAACCGATGACCATCGTGATGTCGGAGAAAGGCTGGATCCGAGCGGCCAAGGGCCACGACGTGGACCCGGCCGCGCTCGCCTACCGCGACGGCGACAGCCTGCTGGCGGCGGTGCGCGGTCGCAGCACCCAGCAGGTGGCGTTTGTGGATTCGGAAGGCCGCGCCTATTCGACCCTCGTGCATACCCTGCCCTCGGCGCGCGGCAACGGCGAACCGCTGACCGGGCGCTTCTCGCCCGCGGCCGGCGTGGCATTCCAGGCGCTGGCGACGGGCGAAAACGATACCCGTGTGGTATTAGCGTCTTCGCACGGCTACGGCTTCATCACCCGCTTTGAAAACCTGACCAGCCGCAACAAGGCCGGCAAGGCCATGCTCAACCTGACTCCCAACGCCAAGGTGCTGTCCCCGGCCACGGTGAGCAATGCAGAGACCGACCGCATCGTCGCGGTCACCAGCGCCGGCCATCTGCTGGCCTTCCCGGTCGCCGAGCTACCCGAGCTGGACAAGGGTAAAGGCAACAAGATCATCGACATCCCCAAGGCCAAACTCGGCACCGAGCGAGTCGTGGCAATCGCGGCGGTGACGCCGGGTAACACCCTGCTGGTGAAGAGCGGCCAGCGCACCATGTCGCTGTCGTTCAAAGACTTGGACGCCTACCTGGGCGCGCGCGCCAGCCGTGGTGGCCTGTTGCCGCGTGGCTGGCAGAAGGTGGACGACCTCGCGGTGGAGTAAGTCGGAAAGCAGGAACGCGCGAGCGCATACCGCGCTCGGCACAGTCCGCCACCTGCGTAATCGCCGCCCGCGCGCGGGCGGCACCGCGCGCGGACGTCGGTCAGGCGTTCTTGGCGCGCGCGTCGATCTGCGCAGTCTGGTACAGCGCCAGGCCCAGACGTTTGATCAGCCCCAATTGCTGCTCCAGCCACCAGGCATGGTCTTCTTCGGTGTCGCGCAGTTGTGCCAACAGCACGTCGCGACTGACGTAGTCGCCATGTTGTTCGCATAATTTCATGGCCGCAGCCAGATTCGCGCGCACTTCGTATTCGACCTTCAAGTCCTTTTCCAGCATCTGCTCAACCGTGCGACCGGGTTCGAACGCGAGCGCACGCATGTCCGGATCTCCCTCCAGGAACAGGATGCGCCGCAGTATTGCATCGGCATGCTCGGTCTCCTCTTCCATCTCGTGATTGATCCGCTCGTACAGCGCCAGCAGACCCTGATCTTCGTAGCGCCGTGAGTGAATGAAATACTGATCGCGCGCGGCCAGTTCACCACGCAGCAACTCCTTGAGGCATTGGACGACGTCGGGATGTCCCTTCATAGGTGGGCTCTGTGTTGTCGATTGAAGCTGTCATAGTGCCCGAGACGACGCTGTCACGTTCCAATCGGAATCATTCACATCCAGATTGCACGCCCGCCTGCGCGCCATCGCATCCATACGTGATAAGGCGCACAGCCTGCGTCAACCACCACGCAAGCACGACACGCCTCGACACACGCGCCACACGCTGACATTAAGCTCACGGGTACGACAATGACGCCTTGCCACCATGCCGATACCGTGGCGCACACCGACAACCCCGCCTCTCCTACCCCACGTGGAGTCCGAACCCAATGAAGCATCGCCCCCTGCTCGCACTGCTGCTGCCACTGGCGACGGCCCTGGCGTCCACAGCCCATGCTGCGCCGTCCCAAGCTAAGACCGCTACCGCTGGTGCTACTACTGCTACCGATTGCAGTCTGCGCGCGGAACCCGGCAACGACCTGCAGGCCATGATCGACAGCCTTCCTAACGATGGCAAACCGGCGACGCTCTGCCTGAGCGCCGGCGACTTTCACTTGAACAAATTGCTGTCGATCCAGCGCAACGGCCTGCGCCTGCGTGGCGAGGGCGATACGACAGTGCTACGCATGCGCGATGGCGTGCAACAACCGACCATCGTGCTCGGCGACTATCAGCACGAACGCCCGCTACGGCCGATCAGCGACGTCCAGATCAGCCAATTGCAGATCGTCGGCGGCGACGCCCAGAAGGAATTCATGCCCGAACTGCCGTACCTGAGCAACAGTTTGGTGGTGGTGCGCAGCGGACAGAACATCCAACTCACCCATCTGCGGGTGAACAAGTGCCGCAGCGCCTGCCTGCTCAGCGAATACGACAGCCACGACCTGCTGATCGCTCACAACGACATCTCCGGCGCGACCTGGGACGGGGTATCGTTCAACCGCAGCGCCAAGATCAAACTGCTCGACAACACGATTCATGACAATGTCGCCGCCGGCATCACCACCGAGCACCTGGAAGACAGCGAGATCCGGAATAACCGTCTAGAGCGCAATGGCAGCCAAGGCCTGTACCTGTCCGATTCACGCGGCAACCTGTTTACCGGTAACCAGTTCATCGATAACAAGGGAGCTGGCCTGTACCTGACCTGTTCGATCCGCCAGCGCACGCCGGAGATCCTGTGCTGGGACAACAGCATGAGCCAGAACAACACCTTCGAGCACAACATCTTCCGCGGCAATCCGTTCACCTACATGGTCGGCGTAAACAGCGCGGCCAACTGCACAGGCAGCGATTTCCAACCGAATCTGTGGCGCAACAACGAGGGCACGGCCTCCGGCGTGGACATCCTGCCTGATCGTTACGGGTACTGCGTGCGGTTCAAATAACCGCATGCGGGAAGCAAGACCGAATCACTGGCATGGTTTGGTCTTGAATGAAGGCCCCGCCCACTGCGAGCCAGGCCAAACACCTCGGCTTCTCCGAGTCGCCGTGACTCAGTGGGCAACATGACCTCACAGGCAATGGATGGGCGTAGATGGCCGCGCATTCGCACTTCCGGCTTGATACGCCACCAATCCGAACACGATCGGCATTGTCTGCACAATCGCCGGTTCGAATGGCTGGCGGGGAATGCGGCCGCACGCCCCGCCGCATCGATCAGGCCAAGGCCTGTTCGTGCACGCCGGCCACCGCACGCCCGGAGGGATCGGCCATCGTCGCGAAGCTCGCATCCCAGGCAATCGCCGCCGGCGACGAGCACGCGATCGACTTGCCGCCTGGCACGGTCTCGGCTGCCGCCGGCGTGGGGAAGGCGCGTTCGAACAGGCTGCGGTAGTAATAGGCTTCCTTGGTCTGCGGTGGATTCACCGGGAAGCGCTTGTCGGCTGCGGCCAGTTCGCGGTCGCTGACCTGGGTCTGCGCATGCGCTTTCAATCCATCGATCCAGCCATACCCGACGCCATCGCTGAACTGCTCCTTCTGCCGCCACAGGATCGACTCCGGCAGATAGCCCTCGAATGCCTCGCGCAGCACCGCCTTTTCGATGCGCTTGCGGCCATCTGCGCGGACGCCAGCCATTTTGTACTGAGCATCCATGCGCATTGCCACATCCAGGAACTCCACGTCCAGAAACGGCACGCGCGGCTCCACGCCCCAGGCCATCATCGACTTGTTGGCGCGCAGGCAATCGTAGTTGTACAACGCATCGAGTTTGCGGATCAGCTCCTCATGGAACTCGCGCGCGTTCGGCGCCTTGTGGAAATACAGATAACCGCCGAAGATTTCGTCGCTCCCCTCGCCGGACAGCACCATCTTCACTCCCATCGCCTTGATCCGCCGCGCCAACAGGAACATCGGAGTGGAAGCGCGGATGGTGGTGACGTCATAGGTCTCGATGTGGCGGATGACCTCCGGCAGCGCATCCAGGCCTTCCTCGAAGGTGTATTCGAAACCGTGATGCACGGTCCCCAGCGCTTCGGCGGCAATCGCGGCGGCGGCCAGATCGGGCGATCCTTTCAGGCCAATGGCGAAAGAATGCAGGCGTGGCCACCAGGCCTCGGCCTCATCGTTCTCCTCGATGCGCTTGCGCGCAAAACGCGCGGCCACCGCTGCCACCAGTGAAGAATCCAGGCCACCGGACAACAACACGCCATAGGGCACGTCGGTCATCAACTGGCGATGCACCGCGCGCTCGAACGCCTCGCGCAGTTCCTGCTTGCTCACCTCCACGTCCTGCACGGCGGCGTAATCGCGCCACGGCCTGCGGTAGTACTGCACCAACGCACCACTGGCGCTGTCGTAGTAGTGGCCCGGCGGGAATTGGGCGACATCGGCACAACTATCGGCCAGCGATTTCATTTCCGAGGCCACGCGCAGGCGTCCCTGCGCGTCATGCCCCCAATACAACGGGCACACGCCCATCGGATCGCGCGCGATCAGCACGCGGCCTGCGGCCTTGTCCCACAGCGCGAAGGCGAAGATGCCGTTGAGCCGGTCGAGCAGCGCGGCTGGCGCGTCCTCACGGTACAGAGCGTTGATCACTTCGCAATCCGAACCGGTCTGGAACGCATAGGGCTGGGTCAGTTGCTGTTTCAGTTCGCGGTGGTTGTAGATCTCCCCATTGACCGCCAGGGCCAACTGGCCGTCCTCGGACAGCAAGGGTTGCGCGCCACCGGCCGGATCCACGATGGCCAGGCGCTCGTGTACCAGAATCGCACCGTCATCGACATACACACCGCTCCAGTCCGGGCCACGATGGCGCTGGCGCTGCGAGCAATCCAACGCCTGCCGACGCAATGCCTGCAGGTCGTCGCCCGGTTGCAGGCCGAAGATGCCGAAAATCGAACACATGCGAAACTCCTGATCGTGGGGCCGAGTGGGGATTGTCGCCGGTCATGACGCACCGGGTGATTGCAAAAGGAGCCCACGCACGCACAAAAAAACCCGCATCGGCCGATGCGGGTTGTCTGAGAGCTGGGCGTGGTGTTGCTGGTAACGCCTAGTCGCAGACCCGCATCGGCCACGCAGGATGATTCGCCAGCGCATGGTTACGAGCGTTGGCGCGAATCGGGCGGAAGGCAGACAGCGCGTTCATTGACCGAACGTAACCCGGTGCGCGAGCCGACGCAACTGTTACGAGAGCAACCGTTCGATCAGGCGCAGGTAGAGCCCAGGCAATGCGTGCAGATCGGCCACACGCACATGTTCGTCCACCTGATGGATGCTGGCGTTGACCGGGCCGACCTCGATGCACTGGGCACCCAATGGCGCGATGAAACGCGCATCGGACGTGCCGCCGCCGGTGCTTTCCTCCGGCGGCGCGCCGGCGAAGGCGCCCAGTACTTCGCGCGCTATCCCGCGCAGGATGCCTTCAGGGGTATAGAACGGTTCACCGCTGCGATGCCACTGCACGCTGTAGTCCAAACCATGGCGGTCGAGCAGCGCGGCGATCTCCGCTTCCAGCCGTGGCGCATCCCAGTGCGGGGTGTAGCGCAGATTGAAGGCGACCTGCAATTGGCCGGGAATCACATTGTTCGCGCCGGTCCCGGCGTGCACGTTGGAAATCTGCAGACTCGTCGGCGGGAAGCTTTCGTAACCGTCGTCCCAATGCCGCGCGACTAGTTCGGTCAGCGCTGGCGCAGCGAGATGGATCGGATTGCGCGCCTTGTGTGGGTAGGCCACATGCCCCTGTACCCCGCGCACCGTCAACGCGCCAGACAAGCTGCCGCGACGCCCGACACGCAATAGATCGCCCAGCCGTTCGGTGGACGAAGGTTCGCCGGTGATGCACCAGTCGATGCGTTCGCCACGTTCGGCGAACAGGCGCGCCACATGACGCACACCGTCGAGCGCAGGGCCTTCCTCGTCGCTGGTCAGCAGCACCGCCAGCGTGCCAGGGTGCTGTGGATGCGCCGCGACATACTGCTCGCACGCGATCACGAATGCAGCCACGCTGCCCTTCATGTCGGCGGCACCGCGACCGTACAGCACGCCGTCGCGTATCTGCGGCGCAAATGGATCACTGGTCCAGGCCTCACGCGGCCCAGGCGGCACCACGTCGGTATGACCGAGCAGCATGAGGACAGGGCCGTCACCACCGCCATGCGTCGCCCACAGGTTATCGACCTGGCCACAACGCAGACGCTCGATGACGAAGCCTGCGCGCGCCAAGCGTTGTGCGATCAATTCCTGGCAGCCGGCATCCTCCGGCGTCACCGAGGGGCGGGCGATCAGGTCGCAGGCAAGTTCAATCACATCGGACATGGTCGGTCATCACGATCAGAGCGGCGTTGCGTGGCTTTATGCTAGCAGCCGCAAATAGAGGGAAACATGCAGCATCGCGCCCGCGCTCAGCGCTGTGCACACACGAGAACAGGCAGGCGGCGCAGCGAGCCCAAGACTCAACTCAGACGCTACAACCGCGCGCGCATCATGGCGTCAATCGACGCCACAACCCGCATCGGCCGATGCGGGTTGTCTGAGAGCTGGGCGTGGTGTTGCTGGTAACGCCTAGTCGCAGACCCGCATCGGCCACGCAGGATGATTCGCCAGCGCATGGTTACGAGCGTTGGCGCGAATCGGGCGGAAGGCAGACAGCGCGTTCATTGACCGAACGTAACCCGGTGCGCGAGCCGACGCAACTGTTACGAGAGCAACCGTTCGATCAGGCGCAGGTAGAGCCCAGGCAATGCGTGCAGATCGGCCACACGCACATGTTCGTCCACCTGATGGATGCTGGCGTTGACCGGGCCGACCTCGATGCACTGGGCACCCAATGGCGCGATGAAACGCGCATCGGACGTGCCGCCGCCGGTGCTTTCCTCCGGCGGCGCGCCGGCGAAGGCGCCCAGTACTTCGCGCGCTATCCCGCGCAGGATGCCTTCAGGGGTATAGAACGGTTCACCGCTGCGATGCCACTGCACGCTGTAGTCCAAACCATGGCGGTCGAGCAGCGCGGCGATCTCCGCTTCCAGCCGTGGCGCATCCCAGTGCGGGGTGTAGCGCAGATTGAAGGCGACCTGCAATTGGCCGGGAATCACATTGTTCGCGCCGGTCCCGGCGTGCACGTTGGAAATCTGCAGACTCGTCGGCGGGAAGCTTTCGTAACCGTCGTCCCAATGCCGCGCGACTAGTTCGGTCAGCGCTGGCGCAGCGAGATGGATCGGATTGCGCGCCTTGTGTGGGTAGGCCACATGCCCCTGTACCCCGCGCACCGTCAACGCGCCAGACAAGCTGCCGCGACGCCCGACACGCAATAGATCGCCCAGCCGTTCGGTGGACGAAGGTTCGCCGGTGATGCACCAGTCGATGCGTTCGCCACGTTCGGCGAACAGGCGCGCCACATGACGCACACCGTCGAGCGCAGGGCCTTCCTCGTCGCTGGTCAGCAGCACCGCCAGCGTGCCAGGGTGCTGTGGATGCGCCGCGACATACTGCTCGCACGCGATCACGAATGCAGCCACGCTGCCCTTCATGTCGGCGGCACCGCGACCGTACAGCACGCCGTCGCGTATCTGCGGCGCAAATGGATCACTGGTCCAGGCCTCACGCGGCCCAGGCGGCACCACGTCGGTATGACCGAGCAGCATGAGGACAGGGCCGTCACCACCGCCATGCGTCGCCCACAGGTTATCGACCTGGCCACAACGCAGACGCTCGATGACGAAGCCTGCGCGCGCCAAGCGTTGTGCGATCAATTCCTGGCAGCCGGCATCCTCCGGCGTCACCGAGGGGCGGGCGATCAGGTCGCAGGCAAGTTCAATCACATCGGACATGGTCGGTCATCACGATCAGAGCGGCGTTGCGTGGCTTTATGCTAGCAGCCGCAAATAGAGGGAAACATGCAGCATCGCGCCCGCGCTCAGCGCTGTGCACACACGAGAACAGGCAGGCGGCGCAGCGAGCCCAAGACTCAACTCAGACGCTACAACCGCGCGCGCATCATGGCGTCAATCGACGCCAAAACGCTGCTTGAACGCATTGTCGGAAAAGCCCTGGCTGATCCGGCCATCGGCGGTCAGTACCAGCGGCCGCCGGATCAGTTGCGGATACTCGCGCAACAGCAGCTTCCATTCGGCATCGGAACCCGGCGTCTTCTTGTTTTCCGGCAGTTGCCGCCAGGTGGTCGAGGATTTGTTGACCAGCGCGTCGAAGCCGCCGACCTTGCCCGCCCACTCCAACAAGGTGTCGGGCGTGGGCGCGTTGGCGCGGTAATCGACAAACGTATGGGCGATGCCGAAACGCTCCAGCCACTTGATCGCTTTCTTGCAGGTATCGCAGTTTTTCAATCCGTAGATCGTCGTCATCTCGAAATCTCAACAATTGCGCGTCGCGCGTGTTGCAACACATCAGGGGATTCGGGTCAGGACAAACGCGCCGCGATGGGGTCGCATACTGCGCCACACGCATCCACTGCGACGCGCCATCGGCGAACACAACGTGTCAGTCGGCCAGACCGCGCAGCAGTTCGTTGACGCTGGTCTTGCTGCGCGTCTTGGCATCGACCTGCTTGACGATCACCGCACAGTACAGCGAGTGCGAACCGTCCTTGGCCGGCAACTGGCCAGACACCACCACGCTGTAAGGCGGGACGTAGCCATAGGAAATTTCGCCGGTGGCGCGGTTGTAGATCCGCGTACTCTGACCAATGAACACGCCCATGCCGATCACGCTGTGGTGGCCGACCACCACGCCCTCCACCACTTCCGAGCGCGCGCCGATGAAACAGTGGTCCTCGATGATGGTCGGGCTGGCCTGCAACGGCTCCAGCACACCGCCAATGCCGGCGCCGCCGGACAAATGGCAGTGTTTGCCGATCTGCGCGCAGGAACCGACCGTCGCCCACGTATCGACCATGGTGCCCTCGCCCACGTGCGCGCCGATGTTGGTGAAACTCGGCATCAGCACCACGTCCTTGCCGAAGTAACTGCCACGTCGCGCAACCGCACCCGGCACCACACGCACCCCGGCCTTGCGGAATTCGGCTTCGTGGTAACCGGCGAAACGCGATTCCACCTTGTCCCAGAACGGGGCCGGCTGCGCCTCGATGACCGCCATCTCATTGACCCGGAAATACAGCAGTACGGCTTTCTTCAACCACTCGTTGAGTTTCCAGCCGCCGTGTCCATCCGGTTCGGAAACACGGAATTCGCCTGTTTCCAAGCCATCAATGACACGATTGACCACAGGCCGGGTCGAACCCTCGATCTCGTCCAGAGTCAACATGGCGCGGCGCTCGAAGGCGCTGTCGATCATGAACTTCAGTTCGTCGACACTGGGCGTGGCAGCCGGCTTGACCTGCGCAATATTGGATGCGGACTTCGGCGCCGACCTGGGCGCAGTACGCTTGGCGGCAGTGGCACGCTTGGCCGGCTTAGCTGTGGCAACGGGCTTCTTGGCGACAACGGGCTTCTTCTTCGCGGCAGGCTTCTTGGTAGCCATCAATGAACTTCTCCAGGCGGGGTATCGGGGTCCAGGCATGCCTGCAACGCGGCATGCAGCGCCTGGCGGGATGCGTCGGTCAACGGTAAGTTGTAATCGTCGGTAATGTGGAACATGTCCTCGGCGCGCTCGCCGAAGGTGGCGATACGCGCGTCATGCACGCGCAAGCGCTGACAGCGCAGCACCAAGGTCACATCCGCCAGCAAGCCTGGACGGTCCGGTGCGACCAGGCTCAGACGGGTCAGGCGCTCGTCCAGGCTGTCGGGAAACTCGATGCGCGGTGGAAAACGGAAATACCGCAGTTGCCGCGGCACCGCACGCCGCGCAGGACGCAAACGCGCCAGGTCGCCGGCCAGCGCCTCGCGCAGCGCCGCTTCCAGTTGCACCGTGTCGCTCGTGGCAAACGCATCGCCCGGCACCACCTCGAAGGTGTCGAAGATCGCACCATGCGGTGCGTCGAGCGCGCGTGCGCGGTGGATGCCATAGCCGAGCCGGCCCAGGGTCATCACGATTCCGGCGAACAAGCCGTCGCGATCGGGCGAATAGACGAACACTTCCAGCGCAGCGTCGTCGGGCGTGACCGGACGCACCCTCACCAAAGTGCCGCCCAATTCCACCTCCATCAGCGAAGTGGCCTGCCAAGCCAGTTGCTCGGGACGAAAGCGCAGGAAACTCTCGTCCGGCATTCCGGAGAACTGACGCGAGATGATGGCATCGTCGTGCCCCTGGAAGTGCATCAGCGCACGCGTGGCATCGCGTGCTTCCTGCAGCCGTTCCGCCACGGGCAGCGGATGCTCCAGACCTTCGCGCAACGCGCGACGCGCGGCGAAATACAGGTCTACCAGCAGTCGGTCCTTCCACGCATTCCATAATTTTGGGCTGGTGCCAGCGATATCGGCACAGGTCAGCAGATACAGATAATCCAGGCGCTCGCGGTCGCCCACCAGCGTGGCGAAGCGATGAATCACCTCCACGTCGGTGATGTCCTGCTTTTGTGCGGTCACCGACATGTGCAGATGCTGCTGCACCAACCAGGCGACCAGCTCGGTGTCGACAGCAATGAGGCCGTGACAGGCGCAGAACGCACGCGCATCCACCGCCCCCAGTTCGGAGTGATCGCCACCACGCCCCTTGGCGATGTCGTGGAACAGACCCGCCAACAACAGCAATTCCGGCTTGCGCAACCGCGGCCAGACTTCGCGTGCGATCGAAAAGCGCTCGTCGGCGCGCGTACTGGCGAACGTCTCGATGTTCTTCAACACCATCAACGTGTGTTGATCGACCGTGTAGACATGGAACAGATCGAACTGCATGCGTCCGGACACCTGCGCGAACGCGGGGATCCACTGCCCGAGCACACCCAGGCGCGCCATTCTGGTCAGCGTCTGTACCGCACGTGGACCGCGCAGCAGCGCCATGAAGCGCTCGCGCGCCAGCGTGCTGGCGCTGTCGTAGGACGGCAGCGACGCCAATGCCTCCGCCAGGGCACGCGCGGTCAGCGAATGCAGGCCACGTATCTCGCCATGCGCAGCCCAGGTTGCGAACAACGCAAACACCTGCACCGGATCGGCCTGCGGCCAGCTCTCGGCATCGGCGGCGAGATAACCGCGCCGCAGCGAGAATCCACCGCCGAGCGGTTGCGGCTGCGTTTCGCCATCGAACTGTTCCTCAAAGCGCTGCAGCAATCTGTCGCTGATCCGGCGCACGATCGCCGCACTGCGATAGAAGCGCTGCATCATCTTCTCCACTCCCAGGCTCTCGGGATCGTCGGAGAAGCCCATTCGCTGCGCCAAGGCCTTCTGATAATCGAAGCGCAAGCGCTCTTCCGGTCGGTTGGCCTGCAGATGCAGGCCATAGCGCAGCCGCGACAATTCGCAGCGTTCGCGACGCAAGGCCGCAGCCTCATCGCTACCGACATGGCCCAGCCCGACCAGCGGTTCCAGATCGCGCACACCGAAGGCACGCAGCGCCATCCAACCCAGGGTGTGCAGATCGCGCAACCCACCGGGGCCGTCTTTGATATCCGGTTCCAGATTGTCGGCGGTGTCACCGAAACGCTGATGGCGGGCCTGTAATTCTTCGCGCTTGGCCTGGAAGAACGCACGCGGCGGCCAGCGGTGCGGCGGCGCGATCGCGGCGGCCAACGCCGCCGTCGCGGCGGCATCGGCGAGCAAGGGACGGGCTTCGATCAGCGCGGTCAGCACGGTCTGGTCGGCGCAGGCCGCCGTGCATTGCGCGGCCGAGCGCACCGCATGGCTGACCGGCACACCGGCATCCCAGAGCAATGGAAACAGCCGCGCCAGTGCCTGTTCGTGGACCCCATGGCACGCACATTCGCCGAACACCAACAGGTCGATGTCCGAACGCGGGAACAGCTCGCCGCGACCGTAACCGCCGACCGCGAACAAGGCCAGGCCCGCCTCCGGCGGCACGCAACGCCGCCAGGCATCACGGATGACGTGGTCCAGCGCACGTGCGCGCAACGCCAACAAGCGGTCGATCTCCTCGCCATGGTCGAAGCGCTTGCTCAGCCGGGCATCGGCCTGCGCCAGCAATTGCCGGATCGCGAGCGCCCACGCCGCATCGTCCACATCGGCACCCGGCATGCCGGCATCGGCACCGACCGACAACAGGCTCACGGCGCGCCAAGGCCGCCTGGCGACAAGGTGAGCACATCCACCCCATCCTCGGTGACCGCGATCATGTGCTCCCACTGCGCCGAGAGCTTGCGGTCCTTGGTCACCACGGTCCAGCCGTCCGGCAGCACCCGGGTATGGCGCGAGCCCTCGTTGATCATCGGCTCGATGGTGAAGGTCATGCCCGGTTTCAGCACCAGCCCCTCGCCGGGGCGGCCGTAGTGCAACACTTGCGGCTCATCGTGGTAGACCTTGCCGATACCGTGGCCGCAGTATTCGCGCACCACACTGAAACGCTGGCTTTCCACGTATTGCTGGATCGCATGGCCGACGTCGCCCAGCGTGGCGCCCGGTTTCACCGCGCGGATGCCGCGCCACATCGCCTCGTAGGTGGTCTCGACCAGGCGCCGGGCCATCACCGAGGGGGTGCCGACGTAGTACATGCGGCTGGTGTCGCCGTGCCAACCGTCCTTGATCACGGTCACGTCGATATTGACGATGTCTCCGTCCTTCAGGACCTTGCTGTCACTGGGAATGCCGTGGCAGATCACGTTGTTGACCGAGCTGCACACGGTCTTCGGGTAGCCACGGTAGCCGACATTGGCCGGCACCGCCTGCTGCACGTTGACGATGTGGTCGTGGCAGAGCCGATCCAGCTCGGCGGTGGTCACGCCCGGCTTGACATACGGTCCGATTAGGTCGAGCACCTCGGCAGCCAGGCGGCCGGCGACGCGCATCTTCTCGATGTCCTGGGGAGATTTCAGATTGACTGTCATGCCCCCATTATCGCTCATCCGACGCTTCCTGAACGGACAACCCGAGTCCGGCGGTTTTTCGGCACCCGCATGGCAGGTCGCGCACCATCACAAAATTAAACAGAATAAAACGCGGCTTACATCAAAAGTTAGATCGCGATAAACATCTAAAAATACGCGTAATGGCGCACGTTTTGCATCACAAATGGCACCGGCGGTCATCCGTCATTTCACCAAAGAGCCGTGCCATGCAAACCTTTCAACGCGCCCTCGCCATCGCTGTCATGTTCAGCACCACCTCCGGCCTGGCATCGGCCCAGACCGATTCGCGCACCTTCAACGTGAAGATCCAGATCGCCAGCGCGTGCAACATCCAGACCGCCCCAACCGATGTCAACTTCGGCACCGTCAACTCGACCCAGACCTCGATCACCAGCACCGGCACGTTGAACGTGCGCTGCACCACCGGCACCCCTTACAACATCTCGCTCAATGCCGGCACCGGCACCGCTGCGACGGTGCTCACGCGCACCATGGGCAGCGCCACTAGCAGCAACACCTCACGGGTGCCCTACTCGCTGTATCGCGACTCGGCAATGACCCAGAACTGGGGATCGACCATCGGCCTGGATACCCAAGCCGGCACCGGCAACGGCAACGTGCAGCCCGTCACTGTCTACGGCCAAGTCGCCAGCGCGAACTATCCTGCCGATTCGTACAGCGACATCGTCACCGCCACCGTGACTTGGTAACACCAAACTCATCGGAGTACCTGCCTGCATGTTTTCGCGATCGCATGACATGCTGCGCCTGCCAGCCATCGGTTTACTGTGGCTGGCGGGGGCTGCCGCCTGCACGGCCTCAAGCCTGCAGGTCGCTCCGACGTCGGTGACGCTGAGCGCCACGGACAGCGCTCAAGGCATCTGGCTCAGCAACAGCGGCGATGTGCCGCTGCATGCGCAGGTGCGGGCATTCCGCTGGCATCAGCACAATGGGGAAGACGTACTCGACCCCAGCGACAAAATCGCGATCAGCCCGCCAATGCTCGAACTGGCGCCGCATTCGCGGCAACTGGTGCGCATCATCCGCCTGGATGCTGCGCCCAGCGGCAACGAGCAAACGTATCGCATCCTGGTGGACGAATTACCGACGAAGGATAAGGATGAAGCAACCAACAGCAACAGCGGCCTGCAATTCATCTTGCGCTATTCGCTGCCGATCTTCGTCACCCCGATCGGCAAGGTCACGCCCGTGTTGCATGCGCGCTTGGTCCGCGATGGCGCGACCCAGTCGCTGGAAGTGGTCAACCAGGGCAGCGGCCACGCGCAAGTGGTAGACCTTGATTTCGTTGCCAGCGATGGCCGCCATCTCCCAATCAGCAATGGACTGGCCGGTTACATCCTGCCGGGCCAGCACAGACGCTGGCCGCTAACCAGCACGCTCGCACATGCGAAAGGCACGTTCCAAGCCAAGATCAACGGTGCCCCCCTTGCTCAGTCGCTTCCATTGGATGCAGCGGCTCCTTGAGTTACTGCTGGCACTGTTGGCCTGCGCCGCCATCATCGACGTCGCCATGGCCCAGCCCAGCAATCCCGCACCCGCGCAGGAGACGCTGTATCTGGAGGTCACCGTGAACCAGACCCGCAAACCTGGCCTGTTCCAATTCCAACGCGATGGCACGCAATTGCGTACCAGCCCCGCCACCCTGCGCCAACTCGGCTTGCGCGTGGACGCCAGCGACAACGCGGCGACACTGTCCTTGAGCGATCTGGAAGGGGTGCGCTTCCGCTACGATGCCGGTCTGCAACAGTTGACCATCGACGCGCCGGTAGCCTTGCTCGACGCGCCAGTGACCCACATCGATGCGCAAGGCAACACACCGGCGCTACCGACGACCAGTTCCCCCGGTGCGCTGCTCAATTACGACCTGTACGCCAGCCACCAAGGCGATACCAGCAATCTCACCGCCAGTGGCGAAATACGCGCATTTGGGCTGGGCAATGGCGTGCTCGGCGGTGGTCTGTTGCGGCAATCGTTCGTCGGCCGGCTGACCCACGACCCCCTGCAAGACTGGCGCAGCCAAGCAATCCGTCTGGACACGCAATGGCAATGGTCGCTCCCAGATCGCATGACCAGCGTGGTGGTGGGCGACACCCTGGGCAGCAGCACCAACTGGAGCCGCACCCTGCGCCTGGGAGGGCTGCGGGTCGGCAGCGACTTCGGCCTGCAGCCATACCGCGTGACCTCACCGCTGCCGGAATTCCTCGGCGAGGTCACCGTGCCATCGAGCATGGACCTGTACGTCAACGGCATCCGTCAATACGGCGCGCAATTGCCGGCCGGTCGGTTCCAGTTATCGGCCGCACCAGGCGTGGATGGCGCCGGCAATGCGCAGGTCGTCATCACCGACGCCTACGGCCAGACTCGCTCGATCTCCTTCCCGTTCTACGCCACGCAGCAACTGCTCGCCACCGGCCTGAACGACTGGTCGGTGGCATTGGGCCGCGTCCGCCAAGGGTACGGCAGCAGCAATTTCGCCTACGCCAGCGACACGGTCGGCAGCGCCAGTTGGCGGCGTGGCCTCAACCCGCATCTCACCGCCGAAACTCACGCCGAAGCCGGCGCCGGGGTTCGCAACGCTGGTGCGGGAGTCATCTGGCTGCTGCCGTGGACCGGCGTGGTCGCCGCCTCTCTGGCGCACGGCAGCGACGCCACCAGCGACGGCCTCCAGTACACGCTCAGCTACCACTGGAACAACGGGCATTTCAATGTGGGGGTGGACACGCAGCGCGCGCAGCGTGGCTACCGCGACGTCGCCTCGGAGTACGGCGCGCCACCGGCACGGATCAGCGACCGCGCCCTGCTCGGCACCTCATGGATTCCGCTCGGCAACGTCTCGCTCAGTTATGTGCGCCTGGCCTATCCCGGCAGCAGCCAGGCGCGCTATGGCAGCCTGTTCTGGAGCAAGGTCCTGGGACGACGGTCGTCGCTAACGCTCAGTGTCAATCAGAATCTTGACCAGAGCCGCGATCGCAGCATCTACCTGGGCTGGACGATCGCATTGGAAGACAGCCGCCAGGCCGCAGTGGCACTGCAACAGGCCGGCGAGCGCGTGAGCGCGACTGCCGACCTGAGCCATTCGGCGGCAACCGATAACCTCGGCTGGCGGCTACAGGCGCGCAGCGGCCAGGACAGCGGCGGTCTGGCCGAAGCAAACTTGCGCGGCGACAGCGCACGCTATGCCGGCGGCATCGCCAGCAGCAACAACCAGATCTATACCTATGCCGAGGCATCCGGCGGCCTTGCCTGGATCGGCGGCGGATGGTTCCCGCGCCGCGATCTCGATCAAGCCTTCGCGTTGGTCTCCACCGACGGCGTCGCCGGGGTACCGGTGATGCTGGAAAACCGTCCGATCGGCAGCACCGACGCGCGCGGCTTCCTCCTGGTGACACCGTTGCTGGCCTGGCAACACAACCAACTGTCGATCGATCCGATGCGTTTGCCAGCGCAGGCACGCCCGGAGAAGATCGACCAGATCGTGGTTCCGCGCGACCGCGCCGGCGTGGTCGTGAAGTTTCCGATCCGCGACAGCGACGGCGTTCTGGTGCGACTGGAAGATAGCGACGGTACGCCACTACCGGTGGGCAGCCGGGTCCACGGCCAGGGCATCGACACGATGGTGGGCTACGACGGCGAAGCCTATCTGGAAGGCCTCAAGCACGGCACCAACGATCTGGAAGTGGAGACAAGCACAGACCACCAGTGCAAGGTCCGCATCACATATACCCCGCAGCATCGACCGACACACTTGGAACCGCTGCGCTGCAGCGCGGGAACCACCCCATGACACTGCGCGAAGCACACACACTGGTCATGGGCATCGGCCTGTTGGGGATCGCGGCGCTGATGCCCGAACGCGCCGACGCCACCACCGTGTGCAGCGCGCAGGCGTCGAACCTGAACTTCGGCAGCATCTCCGACACCACGACGACCGACGCGACCGCGCAAATCGTCGTCACTTGCCAGACCGGCGCGATCAGCATTGCGGGCACGATTTACGTGCGCATGTGCCTGAACATCGACGAAGGCGCACAAGGCGGCGGCCTGGGCATCACGACACGGCGCATGCTCAACCCGCTCAACGACAGCCTCAATTTTCAACTCTATCGGGATAGCGCGCGGACTCTGATCTGGGGCAACGCCCTCAATGGCTCCACACCGCTGCAAGCGGACCTGACGTATTCCTCGCTCCTGCTGGGCGGCAGCTCCACCGCCACATTCACACTCTACGGACGGGTACCGCTGCAGACTGGGCTCGCTACCGGGTACTACCAGAACAATTTCAGCGGCCTGTACACCAACCTGCAGTATCGCTACACCGAGCCACTGATCGGCAATCCCGGGTTTATGCCTGCGTCCTGCACCAGCGGTGGCGTTGGAGGCGGCAGTTCGGTGCAGTTCCCATTCGTTGCATCCATCACGGTTCCATCGACATGCGCCATCGGCAGTATCGCGGACCTGGATTTCGGCAGCCAATCGGGGCTGATCGACAGCGCGTTGAACTACACGACAACCCTCAACATGACCTGCCGTTATCGCACCGCCTGGCAGGTGAGCCTGGACAACGGCCAGAACGCCAGTGGAACTGTCCGTCGCATGTACAACAGCACCAACGGCCAGTACCTGACCTACGAACTCTACCGCGACGCTGCCCGCACGCAACGCTGGGGCAACACCCTGAACAGCGACACGCAAACCGGCACAGGCACCGGCAATATGCAATCGCTGACACTGTACGGCCAGGTTCCTGGCGGGCAGACTCCAAGCTCTGGCAACTACAGCGATCTGGTCACCGTCACCGTGACCTACTGAGTCCTGAACGGGGCTATATTCCCCGGATCAAGTTGGACTGGCAAACGCCGTTATCTGCATTGTCCCCATGCCTTGCCGCGCCCGGAATCCTAGCCCCATGATAGCGCTACCCTTGCTGAGACCCTTACTAATCGCGAGTCTTTGCCTAGTCTGTGGAGATCTGGCGGCACAACAAACGAGTGGCGCCGCACTGCGGATTGGTATCCGAATTCTGCACAATTGTGAAATAAACGCCGACGGTAATGGCCAACCTGGCACAACGCCGGTGGTCGCCTGCAGCCACCCCTTGCCCTATCAGGCGAACATCGATGGCCGCTCGGCGACGAGTAACGACGTTGCGCTGGCCTTGAGCCTACCCACCACCGCCACCTTGCCACGCAACAAGGCAACTTACGCGACGGTCGCGTTCTAGTGGACAGCTACCGCGCCACACTGGCGAGCCGCTGGCTGGCCACTGTACTGCTTGTGCTGGCAGGAACGGCCAGCGCGGGCGTGCGTATCAGCCCGACACTCGTGCAGATGACGCAGGACACGATGGCCACCGAGATCTGGCTGACCAATAATAACCAGGATCATCCCTGGCAGGCCCAGGTCCAAGTCTATCGTTGGGTGCAAACCGACGGGGTGGACCAGTTGCAGGACACCGACGCGATCCAGCCCAGCCCACAGTGGATCAACATTCCCGCACAGGGCAAGCAATTGCTGCGGGTGATCCGCACCACAGCGACGAGCAGCGCGACCGAGACCGCCTATCGCCTGGTACTGGAAGAACGCGACACCACACCGTCTGCGGCAGACCCCTCGCACACACTCCTGCGCTATTCCACTCCGATTTTCGTGAGTGCGCAGGACAGCACCGCCACACCCCAGCTCAGCGCCAGCCTGGCCCCAGGCGCACGCGGGCCGGAGCTACTGATCCGTAACCGTGGCCGCGTCCACGCCAAGCTCAGCGACCTGAGCTTCATCGGCGCCGATGGCCATCGGCTGACCTTGTATGCCAACCTGTCAGGCTACGTCCTCGCCGGGGAGCAGAAACGCTGGCCGCTGCCAGCCGCCGTGGCCGCAGCCCAGGGCGGTCACTTCGCCGCACGTCTGGGCGACGCATCACAACTACAGGCGCTCCCAGCCGAATGACCCGCCCGCCACGCATTTGTGCTGTCGGTCGCCACAGGGTATAGTTCCGCCGCTACGTCCCGTCCATTCGAGGGTCGCGAACCGTCCACGCCGGACGCACCGGCGAATTCACACCTGTCGTCATTGCCCGTGCCGGGGTGCTCCGCAAGGAGTTCGGCCACGGAGGCGACAGGGAGGCCCAACCCCGGAATCGTCGTGCATGCCTCCAAGGCCAGCACGTTCCTGCGCGTGCGTCACCCACTACATGCCCGCGCATGGCCGATTCCCTATCAGGAGTTACTGTCATGCCCCAAGTCACCATGCGTCAGATGCTGGAAGCCGGCGTCCATTTCGGCCATCAGTGCCGTTACTGGCACCCCAAGATGGCGCAGTACATCTTCGGCGCACGCGGCAAGATCCACATCATCAACCTGGAAAAGACGGTTCCGCTGTTCAACGATGCGATGAACTTCATCTCCAGCATCGCGCAGAAGCGCGGCACCATCCTGTTCCTGGGCACCAAGCGCAGCGCCCGCGATGCGGTGAAGGAAGAAGCCGAGCGTTGCGGCCAGCCGTTCATGACCCAGCGTTGGCTGGGCGGCACCCTGACCAACTTCCGCACCGTCAAGCAATCGGTGGCACGCCTGAAGGAACTGGAAGCGGCAGAGACCGACGGCACCTTCGAAAAGCTGGTCAAGCACGAAGTGCTGACCATGCGCCGCGAGCGCGACAAGCTGGAAGCCTCGCTGGGCGGCATCAAGGAAATGAACCGCTTGCCCGACGCGCTGTTCGTCATCGACATCGGCCATGAAGACATCGCCATCAAGGAAGCCAAGAAGCTCGGCATTCCGGTCATCGCGGTGGTCGACACCAACTACAACCCGGAACTGGTGGACTACGCCATCCCCGGCAACGACGACGCCATCCGCGCCGTGCAACTCTACGCGCGCGCCGCCGCCGACGCTGTGCTGGAAGGCAAAGCCGCCGCGCCGCATGCCGCCAGCGTGCGCGAGGAAGAGTTCACCGAGGCCAGCGACGACAAGGGCCGTGGCCCGCGCAAGAACGGCAAGAAGACCGAAGAAACCGCTACCGCTGCCGAGTAACCGGCACGCCATGTGGCTGCGCGATCATGCGCAGCCACTCCCCAGCACGCACCGCGCGTCCGGGATCGCAGGCGTGACGAGCGCCCGCTTCCCAGAATTACTGGCCGGCCACAAGCCGGCCCTTTCCCACCTTTCGTGAGGTCATCCCGTGGAAATCACTGCTTCCCTGGTCAAGGAACTGCGCGAGCGCACCGGCGCCGGCATGATGGAGTGCAAGAAGGCGCTCACCGAGAACGCCGGCAACATCGACAACGCCGCCGAGTGGCTGCGCAAATCCGGCTTGGCCAAGGCCGACAAGAAAGCCGACCGCGTCGCGGCGGAAGGCCGCATCGCCTTGGCCCAGGCCGACGGCAAGGCGGTGTTGGTCGAAATCAACTCCGAAACCGACTTCGTGGCCAAGGACAATAACTTCCTGAGCTTCTCCGACGCCGTGGCTCAGGCCGCGCTGCACTCCAACGCAGCCGACGCCGAAGCACTGAAGAGCGCCAAGCTGGCCAGCGGCGAAACCGTCGAGGAAGCCCGCGCCGCCGTCATTGCCAAAGTCGGTGAAAACGTGCAAGTCCGTCGTCTGGCACGCATCGACAGCACCAACCACGTCGCCGCCTACGTGCACGGCGGCCGTATCGGCGTCCTGGTAGAGGTCAAGGGCGGCGGCATCGAACTGGCGCGCGGCATCGCCATGCACGTGGCGGCGATGAACCCACCGCATGTGAAGGCATCCGACGTCCCGGCCGAGTTCGTGGCGAAGGAAAAAGAAATCGAACTGGCCAAGATGTCCGAGAAGGACAAGGCCAAGCCGGCGGATATCCTCGAGAAGATCATCAGCGGCAAGATCGCCAAGATCGTCAACGAATTCACGCTGTACGGTCAGCCCTACGTGCTGAACACCGAGCAGACTGTGGAGCAAGCCGTGAAGGCGGCCGGCGCCGACGTCGTCGGCTTCCAGCGCCTGGCCGTGGGCGAAGGGATCGAGAAGGTGGTGGAAGACTACGCTGCCGAAGTGATGAAGCAGGCCGGCCTGGCCTGATCGCCCGAAATTCGGGAAGAAAAAGCCGCGCATCGTCGCGGCTTTTTTTACTGCTCGCATCCTGGATGAATCCAGGCACAGCGTTGCCATCGTCTGCATCTGCGCAACCGACCACGACGCGACGCGCCATCTCGCTACTGGCGGCTAACCCAATCCTCGATGCGCACATTACCCAATTGACAGCGGCCGATGCGATCACCAGCCGCCCACGCACACCGATGCGCCGCGCAATCCACACAAAGTCGTGTCAGCCAAACGACACCACTGACCACTATCGGTCACCTGTATCGACCCCAGCGATGTCGATAAAATCGACAACGTCCACGCGTGCATCAACCGCGCCACTTATCTCCCCCAACACCACATCTGCAATCCGTTTACCGCACTCGTTGCACGATCACCTCGATTGAGCCGAGGTTGCGGCGCAGACGTGCTCATGCGCATCGGATAGAATTCGCTGGTTTTCTCGTCATCACCCAACGAGGTCGCCATGTCTCAGCTCGCCTATCGCCGCATCCTATTGAAACTTTCCGGCGAGGCATTGATGGGCGAAAGCGACTATGGCATCGACCCCAAGATCATCGACCGCCTCGCGCGTGAAGTGATCGAAGCGCAGCAGGCCGGCGCGGAAGTGGCGCTGGTCATCGGCGGTGGCAACATCTTCCGCGGCGCCGGCCTGGCCGCTGGCGGCATGGACCGGGTCACTGGCGACCACATGGGCATGCTCGCCACCGTCATCAACGCGCTGGCGATGCAGGATGCGCTGGAGAAACTCGGCGCCAAAGTGCGCGTGATGAGCGCGATCAAGATCACAATCCGTTTACCGCACTCGTTGCACGATCACCTCGATTGAGCCGAGGTTGCGGCGCAGACGTGCTCATGCGCATCGGATAGAATTCGCTGGTTTTCTCGTCATCACCCAACGAGGTCGCCATGTCTCAGCTCGCCTATCGCCGCATCCTATTGAAACTTTCCGGCGAGGCATTGATGGGCGAAAGCGACTATGGCATCGACCCCAAGATCATCGACCGCCTCGCGCGTGAAGTGATCGAAGCGCAGCAGGCCGGCGCGGAAGTGGCGCTGGTCATCGGCGGTGGCAACATCTTCCGCGGCGCCGGCCTGGCCGCTGGCGGCATGGACCGGGTCACTGGCGACCACATGGGCATGCTCGCCACCGTCATCAACGCGCTGGCGATGCAGGATGCGCTGGAGAAACTCGGCGCCAAAGTGCGCGTGATGAGCGCGATCAAGATCAACGACGTGTGCGAGGACTTCATCCGTCGCCGCGCGATCCGCCATCTGGAGAAAGGCCGCATCGCGATCTTCGCTGCCGGCACCGGCAACCCCTTTTTCACTACTGATTCGGGTGCGGCGCTGCGCGCAATCGAGATCGGCGCCGACCTGCTGCTCAAGGCAACCAAGGTCGACGGCGTGTACGACAAAGATCCGAAGAAACACGCCGATGCAGTGCGCTTCGACAGCCTGACCTACGACGAAGTCATCGCCCGCAACCTCGAGGTGATGGACACCGCCGCATTCGCTCTGGCACGCGACAGCGACCTCCCCCTGCGCATTTTCAATATGAGCCAACCCGGCGAACTGCTGAAGATCCTGCGTGGCGCGGAAATCGGGACGCTGGTGCAAGGTCGGGGCTGAGCGACGCCACGAGGCAGAACGCGCACCGCAGATCACCATTGACCTCATGCTGGCGCGACCGCGCCAGAGCACCTAAAGCCGATGCTGCAACGCGCAATGCGCGTCACCCACACGTCCCGAGTGCCGACCCTAGCCGGTTCCCGGCTATAATCGTTCGATTCAGATTCAGCACGGACATCGGCGATGCTCAACGACATCAAACAAGACGCACAGACCCGCATGGCGAAAAGCATCGACGCGCTGCGCCATACGCTCATCAAAGTGCGTACCGGACGCGCCTCGACCGCCCTGGTGGAACACCTGAAAGTCAACTATTACGGGTCGGAGATGCCGTTGAGCCAAGTCGCCAGTGTCGCCGTCGCCGACGCGCGCTCGCTGACCATTACCCCATGGGAAAAGCAGATGGTCAGCGCGGTGGAGAAAGCCATCCTGGCCTCGGACCTGGGCCTGACCCCGAATACCGCCGGCACCACCATCCGCCTCAACCTACCCGCCCTGACCGAAGAGCGCCGACGCGAACTGTCCAAGGTCGTGCACGGCGAAGGCGAAGACACCAAGGTCGCGATCCGCAACATCCGCCGCGATGCCAACCAGCACATCAAGGATCTGCTCAAGGACAAGAAGGTCACCGAGGACGAAGCCCGCGGCAGCGAAGAAGACATCCAAAAACTGACCGACAAGGCGATCAAGGACGTGGATGAGGTGGTCAAGAGCAAGGAACAGGAACTGATGGCGGTCTAATTCTGCGCCGTTACGGCCATGACCTCCGACTCTGCATCCATGTCCCTGCCCCGCCATCTCGCCATCATCATGGATGGAAACGGTCGCTGGGCGCAGCGCCGCCGTCGGCCGCGCGTGATCGGCCACCGTGCCGGCGCCCGCGCGGTCAACCGCACCATCGACTTCTGCCTGGAACGTGGTATCGCCGCGCTCACGCTCTTCGCCTTCTCCAACGAGAACTGGGGGCGCCCGCAGGACGAAGTGGACGCACTGATGAAACTGTTTCTGCACGCGCTCGATCGCGAGGTCGATGAGTTGCAGCGGCGTGGCGTGCGCGTGCGCTTCATCGGCGACCGTGCGCGCTTTGCGCCGTCGCTGTGCGAGCGGATGAGCCAAGCCGAAGCGCGGACCCGCGACAATCAGGCACTGCACCTGTCGATCGCCGCCAGCTACGGTGGCCGCCAGGACATCGCCCAGGCCGCGCGCACGCTGGCCGAAGACGTCGCCAGCGGACGCCTGCGTCCGGAGCAGATCGACGAAAACGCGCTCTCGGCACGCCTGGCGCTGGCCGATCTGCCGCCGCCGGACCTGTTCATTCGCACCGGCGGCGACCTGCGCATCAGCAATTTCCTGCTATGGCAGATGGCCTATACCGAACTGTGGTTCACCGAAACCCTCTGGCCGGAGTTCGACGCGCAGGTGCTGCAACACGCTCTGGATGACTACGCACGGCGCGAGCGGCGCTTCGGCCTCACCAGCGCGCAGGTTGCCGACGCAACAGCGGAGAACGTTCCCGCATGACCCGTACCCGCATCATCGCCGCGCTGATCATGGCGCCACTGGCCATCTGCGCCATCGTTTTGCTGCCGACTCAGTGGCTGGCCGCGCTGACCGCGCTGATCTTCCTGATCGGCCTATGGGAATGGCTGAAGCTGGCCGAGATCGACGACACCTTGCCGCGCACCATCCTGCTGATGCTCAACCTGCTGCTGATGGTGTTGCTGGTGTGGGCCTCGGCCGGGTCGCTGGTGCTGTTCCAACTGACCACCCTCATCGGCATCGGCTGGTGGTGTCTGGCCTTGCTGTGGCTGCGCTACTTCCACTTCGGCTCCGATCACTCGACCTACGCGCGAGTATTCAAGCTGGCTGCCGGTACCCTGGCGATCGTCCCAGCCTGGTCGGCGCTGAGCCTGATCCACGCCAGCCAACTGAACGGCCACCTTTGGCTGCTGACCGCCCTAGCCACCATCTGGGCTGCCGACTCGGGCGCCTATTTCGCCGGTCGCCGATTCGGCAAGCACAAGCTGGCGCCGCGGATCAGCCCCAACAAGACCGTGGAAGGTCTGGTCGGCGGGTTGCTGGCCGGCCTGGCGGTGGCCGTGGGGTTCGGCTGGCTCGCCGGAATCACCCTGCCACATCTGCCCGGCCTGCTGATCGTGGCGGCAGTCAGCATCCTGGGCTCGGTGGTCGGTGACCTGTTCGAAAGTCTGCTCAAGCGTCACGTCGGGGCCAAGGACTCGGGCCATGTCATCCCCGGTCACGGCGGCGTGCTAGATCGTATCGACGGCGTGTTGGCGGCGTTGCCGATTTTCGCGCTGGGCAAGGACATCTTCGGGTTCTGACATGAGCGAGGCGGTCCGTACCATCGCCGTACTCGGCGCCACAGGCTCGATCGGGGGCTCCGCCCTGGACGTGATCGCACGCCACCCGCAGCGCCTGCGCGCCAATGTACTGGCTGCTGGCCGCGACGTGGAAGGGCTGCTGGCGCTGTGCGCGGTACACCGTCCAGCGCATGCGGTCATCGCCGACCCAGCCCTGTACCCCGCGCTGCGCGATGGTCTGGCGAGGGCCGGTTTGCAGACGGAGGCGCACACCGGTGCCATGGCACTGGATCAATTGGTCGCCAGCGACGCCTGCGACAGCGTGCTCGCCGCCATCGTCGGTGCCGCCGGCCTGGCCTCGACCCTTGCCGCCGCCCGCGCCGGCAAGCGCCTGCTGCTGGCCAACAAGGAAGCCCTGGTGCTGGCCGGAGAACTGGTCACCGCCACGGCGACCGCAGCCGGTGCCGAAATCATCCCGATCGACAGCGAACACAACGCCATCTTTCAGTGCTTACGTTCGCGCCAGACCGGCAGCGAGGTGCGACGGGTGCTGCTGACCGCTTCCGGTGGCCCGTTCCGTGGCTGGGACCGCGCCCGCCTGGAGAAAGTGACACCAGCGCAGGCGGTGGCACACCCGAAGTGGTCGATGGGGCCGAAGATCTCGGTCGATTCGGCGACGCTGATGAACAAAGGCCTGGAGGTCATCGAAGCGCACCACCTGTTCGCGCTGGCGCCTTCGTGCATCGAGGTCCTGGTGCACCCGCAGAGTCTGGTCCACTCGCTGGTCGAGTTCATCGACGGTTCCACCTTGGCGCAAATGGGGCTGCCGGACATGCGCACCAGCCTGGCGGTGGGCCTGGGGTGGCCGGAGCGGATCGCTTCAGGCGTCGGCGGACTGGACCTCCTGGCGCATGGCCGCCTGGACTTCGAGGCACCGGACATGGATGCCTTCCCCTGCCTGCGTCTGGCTTGGCATGCGATGCAGGCTGGGGGCAGCGCACCGGCGATCCTGAATGCGGCCAACGAAGTCGCGGTTTCAGCGTTTCTTCAGGGCCGTATCGGTTTCCTATCGATTCCTGCGCTGGTCGAGAACGCCCTGACCGAGCTGCCCGCGGTTGCGGCCGATTCCCTGGACGCGTTACTGGCAGCGGACGCGCAATCGCGCAAGATCACCGAACTCGCCATTGCCCACCATCACTCCCATGCTTGATCCGCACGCTGCCATGAGCCACGCGCATGGGTAACTTCTTCGGCTCCGTCTGGTGGATGCTGGTCAGCCTCGGCGTCCTGGTCACTTTCCATGAGTTCGGCCACTTTTGGGTCGCCCGCCGCTGCGGGGTCAAGGTGTTGCGTTTTTCGGTAGGCTTCGGCAAGCCGCTGTGGTCACGTCACGACCGCCACGGCACCGAATTCGTCATCGCCGCGATTCCGCTGGGTGGCTACGTCAAGATGCTCGACGAACGCGAGGGCGAGGTGGCCCCGGCCGAGCAGGCACTGGCCTTCAACAACAAGTCGGTGTGGCAACGCATCGCCATCGTCGCCGCCGGACCCATCGCCAACCTACTGCTATGCGTGGCGCTGCTGTGGGCAATGTTCGTGATCGGCAAACAGGACTACGCACCGATCATCGGACGCACCGACGGGCTTGCGCTGCAGGCCGGATTCCAGCCTGGCGAGCGCATCGTCCGGATCGGCGAGCGCGACGTATCCAGTTGGAGCGAGGCCAGCATGCAACTGACCATCGCCGCGATGGACCACAAAGATGTTCGGGTGGAGACCGAAGACACTCAGCATGGGGTAAGCCGCGTCCACATTCTGGCGCTATCGCAGTTGCCCGAAGGTTTCGACGAGCAACAGGTCCCCAGCCTGGCCGGGCTGACCTGGCGCTTTACCCTGCAACCGGCGGTGATCGCCACGGTCGCGCCGGGCTCGGCAGCCGACGGTGTACTGCGCCCAGGCGACCGTGTGCTGGCGGTGGACGGCAACCCGATCATCAGTGCCGAGCAGGTCGCACCGCAGGTGCAGGCGCTGGGCCGCAACGGCGGCAACGGCCTGATCGAGGTGGAACGCGACGGCGAGCGCATGGCCCTGCAAGTGCACCTCAAGCCGGTTGCGCACAGTGATGCGACGGCATGGAAATTGGGGATCGCGATCGGCCAACAGCCCCGGCCCGCCTTCGATGCCATCTCGCGCTACGGGCCGTTGCAGGCCATCCCTGTGGCCTTGCGCGAAACTGGCCGGATGGCCGGCGATACCCTCGGGCTGCTGCGCCGCATGCTCACCGGCGAGGCATCGCTGCGCAACGTGTCCGGCCCGATCAGCATCGCCAAGGCAGCCAATATTTCCGCCCAGCAGGGCCCGGACTGGTTCCTGAATTTCCTGGCATTGCTGTCGCTGAGCCTAGCGATCATGAACCTGCTGCCGATCCCCATCTTGGACGGCGGGCACTTGCTGTATTACCTTATCGAGTTGGTCAAGGGCAGCCCGCTGAGCGAGCGCGCCATGGCGGCGGGGCAATTCGTGGGCCTGGCGTTGCTGGCAGGGTTGATGGGGTTGGCGTTCTACAACGACCTCTTCGGCCAGGTAATGCGATGACCCGATTGCCGATTCCACTCGACCCGCTGTCGTCTTGCGCCGGCGCCCATGCAACAACGCTATCGACCTCTACCGGACGTGATATGACGCGCTTTCCCAATCGCCGCCTGCTAGCCCTCGCACTCGCCGCCAGCCTCAGCCTGCCGGCCCTGGCCCAGGTCGCGGAGCCCTTCACCGCCAGCGACATCCGCGTCGACGGGCTGCAACGCATCTCCGCCGGTACCGTCTTCACCTATCTGCCGGTGGAGCGTGGCGACACGGTCAACGAGGCGAAGGTCGCCGAGGCGATCCGTGCGCTGTACCGCACCGGCTTTTTCGAGGACGTGCGCGTCGATCGTCAGGGCAACATCCTGGTGGTCACGGTCAAGGAGCGCCCGGCGATCAATAAGCTGACCGTCACCGGCAACAAGGACATCAAGAGCGAGGAACTGCTGAAGGGACTCTCCGACATCGGCCTGAGCGAGGGTGGCACCTTCGACCGGCTGAGTCTGGATCGGGTCACTCAGGAACTCACCCGCCAGTACAACAACCGCGGCAAGTACAACGTCCAGATCACCCCGACGGTGAGTCCGCTGGACCGCAACCGCGTGGATGTGGCGATCGCGATCAAGGAAGGCAAAGCGGCCAAGATCCGTCACGTCAACCTGATCGGCACCGAGAAATTCGCCAACAAGGACATCCTGGAAAACTGGGAGTCTCACGAACATAACTGGCTATCCTGGTACCGCCGCGACGACCAGTACTCCAAAGAAAAGCTGTCCGGCGACCTGGAAAAACTCAACTCCTGGTACCTGGACCGCGGCTACGTGGACTTCAACGTCGACTCCACCCAAGTCGCGATCAGCCCGAACAAGCGCGACATGTACCTGACCGCCGGCATCAGCGAAGGCGAGCAGTACAAAATCTCCGAGATCAAGGTCACCGGCGACACCGTCCTGCCGCAGGAACAAATCGAGAAATTGGTGATCCCCAAGGCCGGCGATACCTTCTCGCGCGCGCTGCTGGAATACAGCTCCGACGCCATCACCAACACCCTGAGCAATATCGGTTACGCCTTCGCCAAGGCCACCCCGATCCCGACCATCGACCGCGAGAAGCGGACCGTGGCGATCAACCTGCAAGTGGTGCCGGGTCCGCGCGTGTTGGTGCGGCGCATCGTGTTCCGTGGCAACACACGCACCTCCGACGAAATCATGCGCCGCGAAATGCGCCAGTTCGAGGACACCTGGTATTCGCAGGCGGCGATCGACCGCTCCAAGATCCGCCTGCAGCGACTGGGGTACTTCGAGTCGGTCAACGTGGAAACGCCGCCGGTGCCGGGGAGCAACGATAAGGTCGACGTGGTCTACAACGTCAAGGAAACCACCTCCGGCAGCTTCACCTTCGGCGTGGGCTATTCGCAGACCTACGGCGTGACCACCTCGGTGCAAGTATCGCAGAACAACTTCCTCGGCGGCGGCAACCGCGTCGCGGTGGACGCCTCACGCAGCAGCTACCAGCAGCGCTACGCGTTCTCCTACACCAACCCGTTCTTTACCGACGACGGTGTGTCGCTGGGCTACAACCTGTCCTGGCGCAAGCTGGATTACTCCAACTTCGGCACCGCGCAGTACAACAGCACCAACGGCGCGGCACAGACGATCTTCGGCATCCCGATCACCGAAACCGACACCGTGTCGCTGATGTTCGGCGTGGACAGCAACCAGATCACCGCCTACCCCGGCTTCACGCCGCAGGCCATCATCAATTACATGGACGCCATCGGGACGCACACCTTCCACGCCTGGCGTACCGAACTGGGCTGGGCACGCGACACCCGCAACGACTATTTCATGCCGACCAGCGGCATGTACCAGCGCATTGGCCTGGAGACCACCCTGCCCGGCTCCACCGTCGAATACTGGAAACTGAATTACCAGATCTCCAAGTACTGGCCGATCATTCCGGCGCTGGTGCTCAACACCCGCGCCGAGTTCGGCTACGGCGACAGCTATGGCAACGCTGTCTCACGCGACATCTGCGGCAGCGTGCAGGGCACCACCTATACGCCCCAGGCGTGCGATGGCACCAACCTGATCCGCCACGTCACCGCCTCGGGCCTGCCGTTCTATGAGAACTTCTATGCTGGCGGCACCAACTCGGTACGCGGCTTCCAGGACAACACCCTCGGCCCGCGCTCGGAGATGACCTCGGCGTACCAGCGTGGCCAACCACTGGGTGGCTCGTTCAAGACCGTGGGTTCGGCGGAAATGTACTTCCCGAAACTGTTCGACAGCCCATCGGCGCGCATCTCCGCCTTCGTCGACGTCGGCAACGTATTCAACGGCGTGGACAACTTCAAGGCCAACGCCCTACGCGCCTCCGCCGGCGTGGCGCTGTTGTGGCGCGCCCCGGTCGGCCCGATCTCGATCAGCTATGCGATCCCAATGAAAAGGGAAGACAACGACGAAATCGAGCGCCTGCAATTCACCTTTGGCGGTCAGTTCTAGCAGACTGTCCGCTGCCCGCGCAGTCGCTCAGGCAGCTTCGGACTCACTGTCAGGCTCCAATGCACTGGGACCTGGCCACTGCAACTCCCACGCCTATCGCTGCGGCTCTGAATAAACAGAGCCGCTTTCCAATGCCTTGATCGCGGGCGGATCGCAAGACGCAGTGTCCTGCTGCATGGCAGCGCCTTGTCTGCAAGAGCGTCATGACCGTGCCGATGGCACACGGTAGAATCTCCAAGTGAATATTCAGACCTATACCGCCCATCAGCTCGCCGAGCGCTTCTGCTTGCAGGTGCAAGGCGAGGGCGATGTTGCGGTGCACGGCGTGGCCACGCTGGCGCGGGCCGGTGCCGGGCAACTCAGCTTCCTGTCCAACCCACGCTATCGCGCGCAACTGGCCGACAGCGCCGCGGCAATCGTGGTGCTGCGCGCCGACGATGCCGACGCAGCGCCCGGCACGGCGCTGATTGCGCGCGATCCGTATGTGGCCTTCGCCAAGATCGCGGCGCTGTTCGAGACGCTGCCGGTGCGCCCGGCTGGTATCGATCCCAGTGCCAGCATCGACCCCAGCGCGCAGATCGCGCCCAGCGCGCACATCGGCGCCTTCGTCAGCATCGGCGCGCGCAGCGTGGTTGGCGAGGGCTGCGTGATCGGTCCAGGCTGCGTGATCGGCGAGGACTGCCAGGTCGGCGCCGGCAGCGAACTGATCGCCCGCGTCACCCTGGTGACGCGGGTGCGCCTGGGCAAGCGCGTGCGCGTGCATCCTGGCGCAGTCCTGGGTGCCGACGGGTTTGGCCTGGCCATGGACGCCGGCCGCTGGATCAAGGTGCCGCAACTCGGTGGCGTCAGCATTGGCGACGATTGCGAGATCGGCGCCAACACCTGCGTGGACCGCGGCGCACTGGAAGACACCACCCTCGAAGAAGACGTCCGCCTGGACAATCTGGTGCAGATCGCACACAACGTGCACATTGGCGCGCACAGCGCCATCGCCGGCTGCACCGGCATTGCCGGCAGCAGCAAGATCGGCCGCTACTGCATGCTCGGCGGCTCGGTCGGCGTGGTCGGCCACCTGGAGATCTGCGACAAGGTCGTGATCACCGGCAGGTCGGTCGTGCGCAATTCCATCCACACGCCGGGCGAGTATTCGTCCGGCACCCCTTTAACCGACAACCGCACGTGGCGCAAGAACGCCGCGCGCTTCAAACAGCTCGATGCTCTGGCCCGTCGCATCCTGTCTGTCAGCAAGGAGAATGCATGAGCCACGATCACACTCTGCCGAGCATCAACAGGATCATGGCGTTGATGCCGCACCGCTACCCGTTCCTGATGGTGGACAAGGTCATCTCGCTCGATTTCGAGAACCGCAAAATCGTCGCGCACAAGAACGTCACCATCAACGAGCCATTCTTCCAAGGCCACTTTCCGAACCTGCCGATCATGCCGGGCGTGCTGATCATCGAGGCGATCGCCCAGGTCGGCGGCCTGCTGATCCAACTGGCGGAAGGTCCCGGCGTTGAGACCAAGCCATTCTTCATGGTCAAGGTCAACAATGTGCGCTTCAACAGCCCGGTCGTGCCTGGCGACGTGCTGGAGCTGCATGTGGAAATCAAACGGGTCATCCGCAACATGGCGGTGTACTGCGGCGAGGCCAAGGTCAACGGCGAGGTGGTGGCCTACGCCGAAGTGATGTGCGCCAAAGAGCGCTGATTGATGCCCCTGGCAGGAGCTCTGCGATGAGTGCCAACGCTGCTGTGATCCATCCGTCTGCGGTCATCGATCCGACGGCGACACTGGCCGCCGACGTACACGTCGGCGCTTTTACCGTGATCGGTGCCGAGGTGGAGATCGGCCCAGGCTGCGTGATCGGCTCGCATTGCAGCATCCTCGGCCCGACCCGCATCGGCCGCGACAACCGCCTGATCGGCCACGTCGCGCTCGGCGGTGAGCCGCAGGACAAGAAGTTCGCCGGCGAGCGCACCGAACTGGTGATCGGCGAGCGCAATGTGATCCGCGAGTTCGTCACCATCAGCCGTGGCACCGGCAGCGGCGGCGGCATCACCCGGATCGGCAGCGACAACTGGTTTTTGGCCTATACCCACATCGCCCACGATTGCATCGTCGGCAATCATTGCGTGTTCTCCAACAACACCACGCTCGCCGGGCATGTGGAAATCGGTGACCATGTGATCATCAGCGGCTTCGCGGGCGCGCACCAATTCTGCCGCGTCGGCGATCACGCCTTCCTTGGCATGGGCGCGCTGATCAACGGCGACGTGCCACCGTTCATCATGGTCGGCGGCAATTCGCTCGGTCGTCCGCGCGGCATCAACAGCGAAGGCCTCAAACGTCGCGGTTTCGATGCCGAGCGCGTGGCCGCGATCAAACGCGCCTACCGCGCGCTATACGTGGCCGGGCTCCCCCTGGCCGAAGCCAAGCAGCAGTTGCTGACGCTGGCCGAAGGCAACGAGGACGTGCGCGCCATGCTGGAATTCATCGAATCCAGCGAACGGTCGTTGTTGCGATGAACGTCGATGCCGGGGCACGGGACCCGGAACCCGGGACCCGTCATGACCTGATCCGCTCCACCCCGCCGGCGCAAGACACTGCCGCTGCGTCACCCGTGCCGAATTCGGAATTATCCTTCGCCAGTTCCGAAGCCGCGCGACCGCACCGCATTGCCCTGGTGGCGGGCGAAGCCTCTGGCGATCTCCTGGGTGCCGGGCTGATCGAGGCACTACGCGCGCGCTATCCGGATGCGCAGTTCGCCGGCGTCGGTGGCGATGCCATGCGACAGGCCGGCTGCCACACCTGGTTCGATGCCAGCGAACTGTCCGTCATGGGGCTGATGGAAGTACTGCGGCATCTGCCGCGCTTGCTGAAGCTGCGCCGCGCGCTGCGCGAACGCGTGCTGGACTGGCGCCCGGACGTGTTCGTCGGCATCGACGCACCCGACTTCAATCTCGGCATGGAGCGCTGGCTCAAGCAACGTGGCATCCGCACCGCGCACTACGTCAGTCCGTCGGTCTGGGCCTGGCGCGAGCAGCGCGCGGCCAAGATCGGCGCCAGTGCCGAACGGGTGCTGTGCCTGTTCCCGATGGAGCCACCGATCTATGCCAGGCACGGCGTGGATGCGCGCTTCGTCGGCCACCCGATGGCCGATGCAATCGCCCTGCACAGCGAACGCGAGGCCGCCCGCGTCGAACTCGGTGTACCGCCCAACGTCTCGGTGCTGGCCGTGCTGCCAGGCAGCCGGTTGGGGGAAATCGGTCGGCTCGGCGACACCTTCTTCGCCGCCGCCGCGCAGGTGCTGCAGCAATTACCGGGCATGCACGTGCTGGTACCGGCGGCCAATCCAGCCTGCAAGGCACTGCTCGCCGAACAAGTGGCACGTTCGGCCTTGCCCACAGCTTCACTGCATGTACTGGATGGACAGGCGCGCACCGCGCTGATCGCCGCCGACGCCGTGCTGCTGGCCTCCGGCACCGCCACCCTGGAAGCCATGCTGGTGAAGCGGCCGATGGTGGTCGGCTACAAGGTCTCACCGCTGACCTACCGCATCGTCAAGGCGTTGGGACTGTTGAAAGTGGACCGCTATGCCTTGCCCAACATCCTCGCTGGCCGGGACCTCGCCCCGGAACTGATGCAGGATGCCTGTACGCCGGACGCACTGGCCGCTGCGCTGCTGCACTGGCTACGTAATCGGCAAGCGGTGGCCGCGCTGCAACCGGAGTACGAACGCCTGCACCGGCTGCTGCGCCAGGACGCATCCGCGCGGGCTGCGGATGTGGTCGCGGAGCTATTGCAAGGCTCCACCCCAGCTGCGGAACGCGCGACGGCAGACGCGGAACACCCCGCCTCGTGAACAGGCAACCACTCGAGCTGGCGCTTTTCCCCGAGCCACCACCGACTCCCGACTCCCGACTATATGCCGGGGTCGACGAGGCCGGGCGCGGACCGCTGGCCGGGCCGGTCGCGGTCGCGGCGGTGGTGTTCGATCCGACCCGTCCCCGCATCAACGGACTGGACGACTCCAAGCAACTGACCGCCGCACGGCGCGAGACACTGTACCCACGCATCATCGAACGCGCCCTGGCTTGGCATGTCGTGCTGATCGAAGCCGAAGAGATCGACCGCCTCAACATCTACCAGGCGACCATGCTCGGCATGCGTCGCGCCGTCGAAGGCGTGGCGCATGTCGCCGGCTTCGCCCGCATCGATGGCAACCGCGTGCCAAAGGGCTTGCCCTGCCCGGCCGAAGCGCTGGTTGGTGGTGACGCGCTCGATCGCGCCATCATGGCCGCCTCGATCATCGCCAAAGTCACCCGCGACCGGATCATGCAAGACCTGCATGCGCAACACCCGCATTACGGTTTCGACTTGCACAAAGGCTATGCAACGCCAGCGCATCTGGCCGCGTTGGCCGCGCATGGCCCCTGCCCACAGCACCGACGCAGCTTCGCGCCGGTGCGCAAAGCCCTGGAAGGCCGGGACGCAGGGCCGAGCATGCAGGGCTAGGTGCGCAATACAGCGCGCGTCAACACACACGCAGCGGGTGTTGGCAACGACGCGAGACGATCCACGCCACGTGAGACCTGTCCCGAATGCCAGCGCTTGCCCTGTCAAGCCTTGCCCCCTCCCGCCCCCGCCGCTACCCTGCCTGGGCATCGCTCTGGTTCCGCATGTCCACTTCTCGCTTCGCCCACCTGCACATCCACACCGAATTCTCGCTGGCGGATTCGACCATCCGTGTGCCCGAGAAACCGGATCAGGCCGACCCGAAGAAAGCCAAGCAAGCCAATCTGCTCAGCCGCGCGGTGGAACTGGATCTGCCTGCGCTGGCAGTCACCGATCTCAACAACCTGTTCGCGCTGGTCAAGTTCTACAAGGCCGCCGAGGGCGTGGGCATCAAGCCGATCATCGGCGCCGACCTGCTGATCGCCGACGGCAACCAGGCACCATGGCGGCTGACCGTGCTGTGCCGCAACCGCGACGGCTACCTGAGCCTGTCGCGGCTGCTGACCCGTGCCTGGCTGGAAGGCCACCGCAGCGAAGGCGGCGTGGCGCTGCGCCCGGAGTGGCTGCAGAACGGCAGTGACAACCTGTTCGCACTGGCCGGACGCCACAGCCTGGCCGGGCGTCTGGCCAGCGAAGGCCGCCACGACCTGGCTGAGCAGCAACTGGCCGACTGGCAGCGCATCTTCGGCGACGGCCTGCACCTGGAACTGACCCGCACCGGCCGCGACGGCGAGGAAGCGTTCAACCAGTTCGCCCTGCATGCCGCCGGCATGCGCGGCCTACCCGTGGTGGCCAGCAACGATGTGCGCTTTCTGTACGCCAGCGATTTCGCCGCGCACGAAGCGCGCGTGTGCATTTCCTCCGGCCGCGTGCTCGACGATCCCAAGCGCCCACGCGAGTACAGCGATCAGCAGTACCTCAAATCGGCCGAGGACATGGCCGCGCTGTTCGCCGACATTCCCGACGCGCTGGACAACACCCTGGCCCTGGCGCAACGCTGCAATCTGCAGATGCAGTTGGGCACCTACTTCCTGCCCGCCTACCCGGTACCCGACGAAGAGACCCTGGACAGTTGGATCCGCAGTCAGTCACGCGACGGCCTGGCCGCACGCCTGGAAAAGAACCCACTGGCACCGGACAAAACCCGCCAGGACTACGTGGAGCGGCTCGAATTCGAGTTGGACACCATCATCGAGATGGGCTTCCCCGGCTACTTCCTGATCGTGGCAGACTTCATCCAATGGGGTAAGCAGCAGGGGATTCCGATCGGGCCAGGCCGCGGTTCCGGCGCCGGCTCGCTGGTGGCGTGGGCGTTGCAGATCACCGACCTGGACCCGCTGCCGTACAACCTGCTGTTCGAGCGCTTCCTCAACCCCGAACGCGTGTCGATGCCCGACTTCGACATCGACTTCTGCATGGATCGCCGCGATGAAGTGATCGACTACGTTGCGCGCAAGTACGGGCGCGACCGAGTCAGCCAGATCATCACCTACGGCACCATGGCGGCAAAAGCCGTGGTACGCGACTGCGGCCGCGTGCTCGGTTTCCCCTATGGCCTGGTCGATGGGGTAGCCAAGCTGATCCCCAACATCCTCGGCATCACCCTCACCGATGCGATGGGCGAAGGCAAGGACAGCGAAATGGCCGCGCCGGAGTTGATCCAGCGCTACCAGAGCGAGGAAGACGTCCGCGATCTGATCGACCTGGCGCGACAACTCGAAGACCTCACCCGCAACGCCGGCAAGCACGCTGGCGGCGTGGTGATCGCACCGACACCGCTGTCAGACTTCTGCCCACTATTCGCCGAACACGACGTCGACAACCTGGGCAAGAATCCCGTCACCCAATTCGACAAGGACGACGTCGAACAGGTCGGCCTGGTCAAGTTCGACTTCCTCGGCCTGCGCACGCTGACCATCATCGACTGGGCGGTGAAAGCGATCAACGTGCGCCACGCGCGCGCAGGCATTCCGGCGGTGGACATCACCGCGATCCCGCTCGACGATGTGCCGACCTACAAAGACATCTTCGCCTCGGGCAGCACCGGCGCGGTGTTCCAGTTCGAATCCTCGGGCATGCGCCGCCTGCTCAAGGACGCCAAACCCGACCGCTTCGAGGATCTGATCGCACTGGTGTCGCTGTACCGTCCCGGCCCGATGGACCTGATCCCCGACTTCAACGCGCGCAAGCACGGCCAGCAGGCGATCATCTACCCCGATCCACGCACCGAAGCCATCCTGAAAGACACCTACGGCATCATGGTGTACCAGGAGCAGGTCATGCAGATGGCGCAGATCGTCGGCGGCTACTCGCTGGGCGGCGCGGATCTGCTGCGCCGTGCGATGGGCAAAAAGGTGCCGGCCGAGATGGCCAAGCATCGCGAAATTTTCCGCGAAGGCGCGTCCAAGGGCGGTGTCGGCGAGGCCAAGGCCGACGAAATCTTCGACCTGATGGAGAAGTTCGCCGGCTACGGTTTCAACAAATCGCACGCTGCCGCCTATGCACTGGTCAGCTATCAGACCGCCTGGCTGAAACGTCACTATCCGGCCGAATTCATGGCCGCGACGCTGTCCTCGGACATGGACAACACCGACAAGGTCGTGGGCTTCCTCGACGAGGTCCGCAACCTCGGATTGACCGTGCTGCCACCACGGATCAACGCCTCGGCTTACATGTTCGAAGCGGCCACACCCGACACCATCCAGTACGGACTGGGCGCGATCAAGGGTGTGGGGCGCGGTGCCTGCGAAGCCATCGTGGCCGAACGCGAACGCGGCGGCGCCTACGTCTCGCTGCTGGATTTCTGCACGCGCGTGGAATCGGCCAAGCTCAACAAGCGCACGCTGGAAGCGCTGATCCACGCAGGCGCGATGGACGGGTTGGACAGCAACCGCGCCACATTGATGCTGCAATTACCCGAGGTGATGAAAGCCACCGAGCAGATGGCGCGCGAGCGCGCCTCCGGGCAGAACTCGCTATTTGGCAACGCCGACACCAGCGCACCGGCGCTGCACTTGAACCTGCCGGAAAGCAAAGAATGGCCGCTGGGCCAGTTGCTGGCCGGCGAGCGCGAGACGCTGGGTTTTTATCTCAGCGGGCATCCGTTCGATCCGTACCGCGACGAAGTCCGCGAACTGGTCGGCTGCGACCTCGGCGCACTGGAAAAAATCTGCGCGCAATCCAGCGGCGGACGCGGACGCAGCGGCGATGGCGATGGCGAAAAGCGCGCCTGGCGTCCGGAAGTCAGCGCGATCCTGGCCGGTCTGGTGGTCGGCGTGCGCCGCAAGGGCGATAGCCAGGTGTTCGTACAACTGGAAGATGGCCGTGGTCGCATCGAATGCAGCGCGTTCTCCGATGCGCTCGCCGAGTTCGGCCACCTGCTCACCCGCGACCGGCTGCTGATCGTCAAGGGTGGCGTGCGCGAGGATGAATTCAACGGCGGCTATGCCATGCGCATCCGCCAATGCTGGGACTACGAACACATCTGCACCCACCACGCGCAGCGGCTGTCGTTGCGGCTGGATTTACGCCAACGCAGCGCCTGGCCGCGCATCGACGGCTTGCTCGCCCGCCACCGCCCGGGCAAGACGCCGCTGCGTCTGGACCTGTTACTGCAATCGGCGCAAGGCAGCGTGGCCGGCATGCTCGACCTCAACGGCAATCATTCGGTCCGCGTGGACCCGCACCTGCTGGACGCGCTGCGCGGCGATCCGGCAGTGCGCGCGGTGAAAGTCAAATACACCCCGCCGTGGGCGAACTGATCCGCGCGGCGGCTGTCGCGTTGTCTCTATTGCCGCTTCGCGTGCACTTTCCAGTGACGCTGACACCAGCCCAACCACGCCACCGAACGGCCGCGTACGGGGTAATGCCCGGCATTCGGCTAAACTGCGCACATCACGCTCACCACCGCTTCCAATGAACCCGAACTACCTCGACTTCGAGCAACCCATCGCCGATCTGGAAGCCAAGATCCAGGAAATGCGTAGCGCCAGCAATGGCACAGCCGTCAACGTCGACACCGAAGTGCTGGCGCTGCAGGACAAACTGCGCGCACGCACCGCGCAGATCTTCCGCGATCTATCGCCCTGGCAGATCTCGCAGTTGGCGCGGCATCCGCAGCGGCCCTACACGCTGGACTATATCGACGTACTGTGCGATCAATTCCAAGAACTGGCCGGGGACCGCGCGTTTGCCGACGACAAGGCCATCGTCGGCGGCATCGGTCGCATCGACGGCCGCTCCGTGGTCATCATCGGCCACCAAAAAGGACGCGACACCAAGAGCAAGATCGCGCGCAATTTCGGCATGCCGCGCCCGGAAGGCTATCGCAAGGCGCTGCGCCTGATGAAGCTTGCCGAGCGTTTCAAGCTGCCGTTGCTGACCTTCATCGACACCCCGGGCGCCTACCCCGGCATCGGTGCCGAAGAGCGCGGCCAGAGCGAGGCAATCGCACGCAACCTGCTGGAAATGGCCGAATTGAAGGTTCCGGTGATCTGCACCGTGATCGGCGAAGGCGGCTCCGGCGGCGCGCTAGCCATCGGTGTGGGCGACCGTACCTTGATGCTGCAGTACGGCACCTATTCGGTGATTTCGCCGGAAGGCTGCGCCTCGATCCTATGGAAGGATGCCAGCAAGGCCAAGGACGCCGCCGAACAACTGGGCCTGACCGCCAAGCGGCTGTCCGCGCTCGGCTTGGTCGACAAGGTGATCCGCGAGCCGATCGGCGGCGCGCACCGCAATCCCATGCAGATGGGCAAGCGACTGAAAGCCGTGTTGCTCAACGAGCTGGACGCCTTGGAACGGCAGCCAATCGCGAAACTGCTGCAAAAGCGCTACGAGCGCCTGCGCAGCTATGGCGCTTACGAGGCAGCCTGACTGAACCGCCCCGGGAAGTTGGGAGGCTCCAACTCTTGAGAAGATGGAGCCATGAGTAAGTATTCACCAGAAGTGAGAGAGCGTGGGGTTCGACTGGTGCGGGAGCATCAAGGCGAATACGGCTCGCAGTGGGCGGCGCGATCGAATCGATTGCCGGGAAGATCGGCTGTTCGGCGCAGACGCTGTGCAATTGGGTACGGCAGTGCGAACGTGATGCTGGTGAGCGTCAGGGGTTGACGACGGACGAGCGGACGCGGATGAAGGCGTTGGAGCGCGAAGTGCGTGAATTGAGGCAAGCCAACGAGATCCTGCGCAAGGCCAGCGCGTACTTCGCCCAGGCGGAGCTCGACCGCCGCTTCAAGCCCTGACCACGTTCGTGACTGAGCATCGTGACGTCCACGGGGTCGAGCCGATCTGCCAAGTGCTGCGGGTCACCCCGTCGACGTATTACCACCACGCTTAGCGGGAAGCGGACGCGAACCTGCGTCCGAAGCGTTGGTGAAAGGACCGGGCGCTGCGCCCGCAGATCCGGCGGGTATGGGAGGAGAAGCGACAGGTGTACGGCGTGCGCAAGGTCTGGCGGCAACTGCGGCGCGAAGGCCATCGTGTGGCCCGCTGCACGGTGGCGCGGCTGATGAGCGAGCTCGGCCTGCACGGGGTGGTGCGCGGGAAGGTGGTCAAGACCACGATCAACGACAAGCGGCCGTGCCCGCTGGACAAGGTGAACCGGCAGTTCCACGCGCCCTCGCCGAACCGACGGTGGGTCAGCGACTTCACCTACGTCTCGACCTGGGCCGGGTTCGTGTACGCGGCCTTCGTGATCGACGTGTATGCGCGGGGCATCGTTGGCTGGAAGGTGTCGCCGACCGCGCACACGGACTTCGTGCTGGACGCGCTGGAACAGGCGCTGCATGCGCGGCGTCCAACCGACGGCAGCCTGATCCACCACTCCGACCGCGGCGTGCAGTACGTCTCGATCCGCTATACGGAGCGGCTGGCCGACGCCGGGATCGAGCCATCGGTGGGCAGCGTGGGCGACAGTTATGAGCGCGAAGCCTGCCCTTGGGGGCACAACGCGCTGGCCGAGACGATCAACGGGTTGTACAAGGGTGATCCACCGGCGCTCGTGGCGCAATCGCCAGGACGTGGAGCTGACCACGCTCGATTGGATGGACTGGTACAACCACAAACGCTTGCAGGGGTCGATCGGGAACATGCCGCCAGCAGAAGCCGAAGAGGCTGACTATCGACAACAAGCCAGTTACGCCGAAGCGGCGTGACTCAAACCAAACCCTGACTGAACCGCCCCGGGAAGTTGGGAGGCTCCAACTCTTGAGAAGATGGAGCCATGAGTAAGTATTCACCAGAAGTGAGAGAGCGTGGGGTTCGACTGGTGCGGGAGCATCAAGGCGAATACGGCTCGCAGTGGGCGGCGCGATCGAATCGATTGCCGGGAAGATCGGCTGTTCGGCGCAGACGCTGTGCAATTGGGTACGGCAGTGCGAACGTGATGCTGGTGAGCGTCAGGGGTTGACGACGGACGAGCGGACGCGGATGAAGGCGTTGGAGCGCGAAGTGCGTGAATTGAGGCAAGCCAACGAGATCCTGCGCAAGGCCAGCGCGTACTTCGCCCAGGCGGAGCTCGACCGCCGCTTCAAGCCCTGACCACGTTCGTGACTGAGCATCGTGACGTCCACGGGGTCGAGCCGATCTGCCAAGTGCTGCGGGTCACCCCGTCGACGTATTACCACCACGCTTAGCGGGAAGCGGACGCGAACCTGCGTCCGAAGCGTTGGTGAAAGGACCGGGCGCTGCGCCCGCAGATCCGGCGGGTATGGGAGGAGAAGCGACAGGTGTACGGCGTGCGCAAGGTCTGGCGGCAACTGCGGCGCGAAGGCCATCGTGTGGCCCGCTGCACGGTGGCGCGGCTGATGAGCGAGCTCGGCCTGCACGGGGTGGTGCGCGGGAAGGTGGTCAAGACCACGATCAACGACAAGCGGCCGTGCCCGCTGGACAAGGTGAACCGGCAGTTCCACGCGCCCTCGCCGAACCGACGGTGGGTCAGCGACTTCACCTACGTCTCGACCTGGGCCGGGTTCGTGTACGCGGCCTTCGTGATCGACGTGTATGCGCGGGGCATCGTTGGCTGGAAGGTGTCGCCGACCGCGCACACGGACTTCGTGCTGGACGCGCTGGAACAGGCGCTGCATGCGCGGCGTCCAACCGACGGCAGCCTGATCCACCACTCCGACCGCGGCGTGCAGTACGTCTCGATCCGCTATACGGAGCGGCTGGCCGACGCCGGGATCGAGCCATCGGTGGGCAGCGTGGGCGACAGTTATGAGCGCGAAGCCTGCCCTTGGGGGCACAACGCGCTGGCCGAGACGATCAACGGGTTGTACAAGGGTGATCCACCGGCGCTCGTGGCGCAATCGCCAGGACGTGGAGCTGACCACGCTCGATTGGATGGACTGGTACAACCACAAACGCTTGCAGGGGTCGATCGGGAACATGCCGCCAGCAGAAGCCGAAGAGGCTGACTATCGACAACAAGCCAGTTACGCCGAAGCGGCGTGACTCAAACCAAACAGCCTCCCAACTTCCCGGGGCGGTTCAGTGCCGCGTTGCGCGCAGCCTATGCACGCGAGCAAGCCGGCGGCGATACGCGCCGACTGACCGACATGTCAGACCGCATGTCCGCAGAGCGCACTGGCACACGGTCGTGAGCGGCCCGCGCAAAACTGAGGATGGCATGTTGATAGGCGCACAGGATCGCAAACGTGCTTTGCGCTGGTTGCCACCTATTGCCGTTAATGTAGACGACATGGATGCGCTGCCTGCAGTTGTAAGGCCAGTGCGATGACGCCTGCGCGTGCGCAAATTCGGGCGGCACGTGAGGCGGCTAGGCTGGGCCGCTGCGGTCGTGTATTGCGAGTTGAGAGTCTGGCAATACTGGGAGTCGGGCGACAGAAAGATGCACGCAGCTTTTTGGGAGATTTTCCGGCTCAAGACCTGCGGCGTTCGGCTGCCTGAAATTTGATTGTCTGTCGCCTGCTCGCCAGCGGATGTTCCAGTTCCTGTGCGGCGCGGCTTAATGCGTAGACGAATGCTTTTTCGGTATGTTGATGCATTGCGCATCGAAGATGTTTGGGTCTAGCGTAGGTGGTGCAACCCAACAACGGAGTGTTAAATGCGCAATATGAAGCTGATTTTTCCAGCAATTTTGCTCTCAATCGTTGCTTCAACGGCGGTTGCACGAAACAGTAAACCCAATCCTGCCGATTTGATTCCTGGCATGGGCGAAAGTGTGCCGGCCGGGGTGAAGAACATCAGTCTCTCGCCAAAATTCAAGGTGTACAAGTTCGAGAAAGACGGATTGCGATATGTTCAGATCAATTCGCTGAAAGACGAAGTCCTATCGATCACAATCGTGACGCCGGGTGTGCAGGCGCAACTGCCGCTAGGTCGTGCGGCAGAGGCGACTATGGCTGTGGTCAATGATGATAAGCAACGGCCAATCGGGCTTGTCACGGATTCTGCAACTTGTCCTTGTAGCGCGCAAGTCGTGTACGACGATGCGAACACTCGGATCGTTGTGGTCTACGGCGAAAACGGCGAGTACATCCAGACTGTCGTGATCAACAAACATCCTCAACCATCTCCTAACAATTAGCGGGGATGCAGGTGACGTAGATCAGCCGGCGTTGCGCCGCCGTATCTGCGTCACCTTCGCTGACTTGCCAGTGAGTCGTTTGTGCAATGCCTTAAGCGCGGCCAGCTTCTCGGCGGCGTAGTCGTGGCGGCGTAGTGCAGGTTCTGGACGCCGCCGAGGCCGTGCGATTGCAACTGCCCGGGCACCTCTTGTCTCTAGTCGGCCGCAGCCAGCCGCGTCTCGATCGTGCGCCGCAGGGCGCTAGGCATGAAGCAACCGCCTACAAGCTCACCCCTCCCATCATCGACGACTATGCGATGCGCTACCGTCCGATCCGAGCCTTAATTTTACGTCCAATTTTACTTCAGCCAGCAAAAAGGGCCGATTTCGCGACCCTACGTGCTTGAAATATATGGCGCCCGAAGTTGGACTCGAACCAACGACCCCCTGATTAACAGTCAAGTGCTCTAACCGGCTGAGCTATTCGGGCGGGGACGCGCATTGTATAGAGGAGTCCGACGCCTGACAAGAGTCACGCGACAAGACAACCGAGCGGGGTGGCGGGGCCGCCCCGAGAGTCACCAGCAGCCCGTCGCCGGAGTACGTGCGCCTGTCTGATCCAGAGTGAGCATGCCACATGTCGCATCGTTCTGCTGCGGTGTCGGAGTGGCACTCAGAGTGAAGAGCCTGGCGGTTGGCTGGACCGCATAATTGATCGTATAGAAATTCGCCAGGTCCGGGCAAGCGTTCGCCGGCGAGGGCGCGCCTATGTAGGTCATATTCGCAGTGTAATAACGCTCCATAAGCTGCGCATTCTGCTGCAGACAGACCTCCGCCGCCGCACGCCGCGACTTGACGATGGACCACTGATAGCTGGCGAAGGCGATCCCCGCCAGAATGCCCACGATTGCCACAACGATCATCAACTCGATCAAGGTGAAGCCGAACTGCCGACGCCGTGCCGGTAAAGAAAACTGTCGCATCAATCTTTCCTCTGAATTTCTCGCCAGGATACGCGCGCCATACCGAGCGCGGCGCTGTTCGTGCTAAGGGTCGTCGTACCGCCATTGTCCAAGCCGACCTGCATCTGATTACCAATGAAGATCGGATTATTGGGACTGCTGTTCAAGCCGATGCCCGAGACCGGAACGCCATTGAGTGTATCGCCATTGCTGGAACCACCGCTGCCATCCAGATCGAAGAACGATTGCGGCAAGCGTCCACCAGTGAATGGATTGATCGCCATCACGAAGCCCTTGCCACTGGGACTACACACATCGCCGGAATCGGGAATACGCGTGGTGCCGATCAACGCCGTGCCCTGGAAAAAGTTGGAGACCACCATGCGCTCGCCCTGCGGTATCCTCTTGGTCTGCGGCGGCGTTGGAGGTGACAGCAGGTCCATGTACCAGCCATCTTGTCCAGGCACTGGCTTGTCGTCGATCACCCGAACCGGATAGCCGTTGACCACGCCCTCTTGCAAGATATTGATCTGATTCAACGTAGAGCGGCTGGAGGAAATGGTATTGCCACGATCGATGAGCCCATACCAGGTCTGAACATCTTTGTTGCTCAAATCCGCAGTGGACAGATATTTGCCGGTGCCGAAAAACACCCAGCTCAATCCTGTAGCCGGATCCTTCGCAGCAGCCGGAGCTGCGGTGATCGGTTGCACCGTGGACCCGTAGGTTGCAATGAACAATTTACTCGGGGTGCCGGCAACGCCACTCATGCTGAAGCGCCACATGTTGCCTTGCAAATCGCCCGCATAAATTCGGTCAATGATGAAATTATTGTTGGAAGACCACGCCAGCACCGGCGATAGGCCATTGCTACCCGTAGCCTTGGTGTCGATGCTAGTCCCTGCGCCGGTCAACACGTTGACCAGCACCAGAGCGGCCGAATCGGCGCTATTATTCGGGCCGTTGCCCAGCATCACATACCACTGGCCATCGGCAAGCTGCCCAATAATCGGCTTGCCGAGATTATTGCCTAGCGCCGGGATATCCGCGGAGGTCTTATCCCAGAGTAAGGAAATGTTATTGGGATCTGTCACATCCAGTGCAAATATGCCCTTGCCACCCCGCCCCATGGTGCCAACCAGAACCGAGCGCCAGCTGCCAGCCATATAGACATCCGATACGGTCAGCTCGCCATCGACATAATAGCGATGCTGGTAATTCGGATCGGTATAATCTAGCAATCCGGTCATCGCCGCCGTCGGCACGAAAGCAAATTTCTCGACACCCGACGTGGCATCGAACGCATGCAGCATGCCGTCATTGGCGCCCACATACAGCATCGGTGTGCGCGAGGACTTACTGGAAGCGAAAGCGGCATAACTACTGGCGCCGATGAATTTCGCGGCGCTGTAGAGCTGAGGGTTGGGCGCGCCAACGTAAACTGGCTGCGAGTCGACAATGTCACCCATGATGCCAGTACGTGTACGTAAAGTACCGCCATTACCACTCCCTTTCTCTTGCGAACGATCACCCCGCAGATAATCGATCTGAGCTTTAGTAGCGGATGCCAGCGGTGTACCGGTCAGATTGCCAGAGGCAAAGTTGGTCATGAGCCCCGCAGCGCTGGCGAACTTGATCGTACGGCTATCCCAAGCCGGGAAATTCGCGCTCGCGCTCCATACCTGGGTCAGTGCACCGGTGGTCTGATTGACGTTGTAGGCAACCACATCGCCACGCCAGGTGCCGCTGTAGAACAAGGATTGGTAAACTCTGGCACCGGCTTCGAGCTTGCTGGTATTGCTGGCAAGCGATGCCGACGATCCTACGACTTGCTGAAAGATGTGCTCGAACGCATTGCGCAAGCTGGCCAGCATCTTTGAAGCGTCACCTACACCGTAGTAATTATTGGCCTGCTTGAACGAAGTATTCCCGTTGACGTAGGAACTTCCGTCCCACCATGTGGAGTCATCCAATTTGCCTAGATTGGTATCCGGGTCGTAGCCTTGCGGCACCTGAAAACCACCGTACTTGGCCGCCAACCAATATTGATTCTGCGCCTGATTCTGCGTCGGCGGTTTATAGTCGCCATACTCCACCGCGTCCACCCAATACGTGGACAGGGTCTGCATGCCCGTCATGTCAGGCCGCATATCCTTGGTATGCGCGTCGTAGGCGAGCGCCGCGATGTAGGCAGAGTTACCATAGGGATCGTTGAATGAACTGGACTTGGCCCGGTTCGCCGCATCAGTAGGGCTGAACCCCTCCTTCTGCCAGATTTGCGTCATGCGCGTCATCACGTTCACGGTGTTGTCGCTGGATACTTCCGGCGGCTTGGGCGGCTCACCTTGCAGGTTGGTATTGTTGCCTGGCAAGTTCTTATCGTAGTGGGTATTGGTATCGCCGATACCCAAAATCACATTGACCTGACAACGGTAGGCAATGGGATCATCCCAGTTAGTAATGACCGGGAACCCATCGGCTTGCTGGTACATGTTCAACGATGAACCACTCAATGCCGAATATGCCGCGATGTTGCCCTGGTTCTTGAAATAGCGGATGGCCGCGTAGTAAAGCTCGCTGACATCGTCGAAAGTTTTGACGTTCTTGCCCGTGTTGAGCTGACCGAATTTATTCAGATAATTGATCACACCGCTATTGACGATGGGATTGGAATTGCCTGGAATGGTGTTCGCAGCATCGGTAGCATCAGGATTTTGGTAGATAATGCCGGTGCTTGGATCCCACTCGCTGGCCGCATTGAGAAGCGTCCCTTTATCAGGATTGTAGGTATAGGGACCAACGAACTTCTGCCTGGCGCGCAGGATCCCACTGTCAGCACCGGGACCCTGCTGGATATCCACATCCTTGTAGCCGAAGATACTGTAGCGAACCCGCTTTGAATACTCCTGAATCAAGCCTTCGGGCTTGTAGCCGCGGCTCGGATAGGCAACGCAATTACTCTCCAGGTAGTTGGTTCCCAGAGTGGGATCGCAGACCTTGACCCGAATCGACACCTGGAAGATCAAGGTCGAATCCGGGACGCACCCCCTAGAAAATCCGCATGGCTTACCGTCCCTGGGATTGACACTAGCTCCATTCAACGTATGGACGCTTGGATTGTAAGGAATTGGCGTACCAGGGTTGCTGATGCTGAAGTTGGTACTGTTGAAGTTGGTGCTGTTGCTGAAGTACATTTGGTCGCCAAGGCCATCAATCTGCATATTGAAGTTCTGCCAGCGTGCAGGCGTACCACCCGCGATAAGCCCCGGATTGTTGCTAATCGTACGCCGCGGGAAATCGCCAGTCGACGGTCGATCGGCAATCGCCTTTTCCAGAATGGTTTCGGTGATGGTATCGCGCGAACGGTAACCACCGGTCAAGGCCGAGCGGAACGGATCGATGGTCTGGGTGGCGGCCCAGTTCAGGAAATTACCGGACCATAGATTGCTAGAACTTGGGCAGGCATAATTATTTCCACTGATCAAGCTGACCGGATAGAAATAACGATCCGTTTCGTCATTGGCGTTGTAGTTATATTGATAGCACTTATTGGAATCGAAATAACCAACGAACTTGACCGTGGGGGAATAGACGTCGGACTGATTCGCCTTGCTGATGACGGTGGGGTACTCGGTCGACGCCACGAATGCGAGATTTCCCGGCACCGCGCTCCCCAGATACAGCGGCGATTGCGAGACATCCACATCGGCGCCGGCACCGCCGGCGGTACCGATCAACACGCCTGCCACAACCGCAAGGAGCCAGTCCCGGCATCGCGCGTTCTTTGCTCGACTGGTCATACAGAGATCCTTACTTGACTGTGACATTGGTCTGCAACACGACGATGGCCCGGCCATTGGCCAAGGCTGGGTTAACACTACGTGCGATGACGCGGTAGTAGCTCTCCATCGAGGTACCACCAGTACCGCCATATTGATTCTGGTTGATACTTCCCCCCAAACCCAATTGATCTTGGCTGGTGCGCTGCCCCAGATACTGGATGTAATACTGTGACGGGCCCGCCTGCCCCATTGGGGTCACCGTCCCGTTCACCCAGCACTCCTGCGCGCCCGCCGCACAACCGCCAGTTGTAGTGTCGGTATAGGTATTGTTGGGAACTGCCGGGCATACGGTCACGCCACCGGAACAATTGAAACCGACGGTTTGTCCCTTGGCAGCGTTGGCCTGAATAAAGCTTTCGGCATCGCGCAGCGCGCTCTCGGCAGCCTGGAAGCCGAGACTACGGTCGTACATATTGGACGACATGCGCTCCTGCAACAGAGTACTGCGCAATACCGCTAGCCCCAGCAACGTCATAATCAACAGCAATAACAGAACGACGATGAGAGAAATACCGGTTTGCCGGGTTGGAGACGGAGAGATGTTCATGGGTTCCGGTTCCTGATGCTCACGGTCGTGCTGAAGGTGCGGGCCACCGGTTGCTGGCCCGCGGCCACCGGGTCGTTGGAATTGACGGTCATGACGATCCGCACGGCGACCACATTGGCCCAGTTGTTGGCCACCGCATTCGCATCGACGTAAGCGGTAGCGCCGCTCAGCAAATACATGAACTGCAGGCCGGTGACGCCTTCGGCGATTTCATTATTGACAGGCGCCCCACCCGGACCGATTACCTGTTGATACAACGACGTGCCAACCTTCGAGCTGGCTGTGGCAACGTACCAGCGCACCGCTCGCAGTTCGGAGAGGATGGAATTCATCTCGAACGTGTAGCTGTTCACGCCAGGAGCGCAAGCGCCCGGCAAACGCCCCAATTGCGTGCACTTATTTAGCCCGCCCGTCGCATAGGTGACGTTTGTGCCGGCAACTGTAGCGACCTGCAGCACCGCAAGCTGCTGGCGGTCGCACAGCAACATGATCGCTCCGGCATGTAGGTCGGGTGCCGCCGCGTTGAGCATTAGGGTATTGGCCACCGGATCGTGTTGGATCACGGTGGCACCCCCTGTACCAGCGGAGAGAATCTGGATCGCATCGGTCCCCGCCGTCGTGGTAAGACCAGGCGGACTGCTGTTTTCGTAGCCACTCAACGGCAGCGCCCAGTTCGTAAACCACTGTTGGGTGGGATTGTTCAGCACGTTGACCACCGGCAGCCCGGAATCGCATTGATTGCCGCCGGCCTCGCGGAGGTCCTGCGCCATCATTTCAAAGCCGGTTCGTGCGGCCTCCTGGATCCGGCTGAGGCCTTCGGTCGCCGAGTAGGTCTTACGGTTGGAAATGAAGATACCGATCGCCGCACCGACCACCAGCAGGCCGAGCAGCATCGAAATCATCAATTCGATCAGGTTGAAACCCGACTGGCGGCGCGGTCGCGTATGGGTAAAAAGAGGCTTCACAGTTCGGTCACCGTTGCTAATGCCTGGGGCGCACTGCTGTTAACGCCCCCCGCGTTCTTGGCGCGGCTGTCGTCCCATTGCACGGTGATCGTGCAAATGACTATGCCCATTTTATTCGGTAAGCAGGCAATAGTGCCGCAGGTCGTGTTATCCCCAGCTGCAGCAGTAGCGCCGCTGATCGCGGCCTTCAAGCCGTTGAGCCACATTGCCTGATCGCCGGAGATGAGATCGGTGACTTTAGGCGCGTTGCACAACATGCCGGTGGTGTTGTAGCTCCCCTTTATTGCCGCAGCACGGTTGGCACGCATCGCGTCCAGGATCGTATAGGTTTCCATCACGATCTGGCTGCGCTGCAGCGCGCTCTGGTTGTTGCGCAGTGCAGTGGTCTGCATGGCCGCCACCCCCAGCATGCCCACGCCAAGAATCAGCACCGAGATCATGACCTCGATGAGGGTGACGCCTGCCATGTGTCTACCGCTGTCGAACCGTTTCATCGTCTCTCCGCTTGCCGAAACCGGCTTAGCCGGTGGTGTTGCACGTGCCTTTATCACTCGCCGACTGAACCCGGATACGGCTACCACCAACCATCTCCACATTCCTGATGTTGTCGGGTGGACTGGTGGGGTTGACCACCGGCATACACACCGCGATGACCATATTCAGCGGATTGCCGGCGCCGTCGCGAGCGATGCCGTCGGCTCCGAAGGTCAGGCTGTCACCCAGAGCGTCGAGCGCTGCGCTTTGCACGACCAAGCCAGCGCGCAACGTACTCGTGCGCAAGACGGTGCCATCGCGGGTGACGATCAAGAATCCGGCCCAGTTGCCGCCGGCGGCGCAGACTCTGCCATCATCACTGCGGCACAGGCTCACACCGCCGTTCAGGCGAACCGCCTCCGAACGGGTCAACTGCAGCGCGGCCACCAGTTCGTTGGCGTTACTGGTCAGGCGGTTGCTGCGCATCAGCGCGGTAAAGCTGGGCACCGCCAGCGCCACCAGGATCGCCAGGATGGCGATGGTCACCATCAATTCGACCACCGTGAAACCAAACGGCCGCACCGGCTCGACAAGCGCACGCTTCCCATGACCAGCCATAGATCCCCCATTGCTTCCCCAGGCTAACGCTAGCGACGGGGCTGCTGATCCGCCAGCCATTACCGACGAATGGCAGGAATTCAGGGGTAGACGGCCGCTGCGCTGGACAAAGGCAGCAGGCATGATGTGCCTCAGTTCTCATCCCGCCACCCCACGATGCCCGCCTCCGCCTATTCCAACGATCAGTTGCAGGTCCTCAAGCAGCCGTCCACCTTGATCTGGATCGTAATGGCCGGCGAGTGCATTGCGGCCATTCTGGCACTGACCCCGTTCCCAGGCACAAGCACGGCCAGCAATCGCTGGGTGTATTTCGGTCTGGCGTCGCTGGGCATCCAGTGGATCGCGCTACTCACCCTGGCCAGTCTGCTGCTGTTGCGCCGAACCCTGGCAACACGCGGATTTCTGGCGATCACCACCGCAACGCTGTGCCTGATGCAGGTGCTGACCTGGCTCATCAGCGGTTTGGTCCTGTCGACCTTCGGCGATTATTGGCAACTCTCTACCGGGTCATGGCTGACCCTATCGCTGCAGCTATCGGGCATCGCGTTGCTGATCGGCCTGCTCGGTATGGCCGCGTTGCACAATCATGTGCGCATCAAACAGTTGGTGGAACGCGCCAAGCAGGCCGAGATCGACGCGCTCACCGCGCGAGTCCAGCCGCACTTTCTGTTCAACACACTCAACACCGCGGTGATGCTGGTGCATCGGCAACCCCAACAGGTGGAACAACTGCTGATGGATTTGTCGGACCTGTTCCGCGCCGCGCTGGCGCGCCCCGACCTGGTCGACCTGCAAGACGAGATCGATCTAGCAAAGCGTTACCTGGATATCGAAGCCATCCGTTTCGGCCCGCGCCTGCGCGTGCACTGGACCCTGCCCGACGCCATTGCGCCGATACGGATTCCGCGATTGTCGCTGCAACCGCTACTGGAGAACGCGGTTCACCACGGCATCGAATGCACCGCAGAGGGCGGCGAAATCGGCATCGCCATCGACGAACGCAGCGACGCGCTTGAAATCAACATCCGCAATACCCTGCCCCCCAGCGGCGCGGCGCGGCATCTCCAGCGCGGCCACCGCGTTGGCCTATCGGCCTTGCGTACCCGGCTGGAGAGTATGCAAGGCGCCTCGCTACGCACCGCCAGCGATGGCGACAGCTTCGTCGCCACGATCCGCATCGCGCTCAGGTCATGACCCGGTAGCAAGGCTGGTATTCCCCGGAGATCTTCATCCGGCGCTGCTCGACGAACGCACGCAGCAGCGCGTCCAAGGCCTGCATCATGTCCGCATCGCCATGAATTTCGAACGGACCATGCTGTTCGATGCGACGGACACCGTCTTGCTTGACGTTGCCGGCGACGATGCCAGAAAACGCGCGGCGCAAGTCCGCCGCCAGTACATGCGGCGGCCGGCCATGGTGCAGATCGAGGGCCGCCATTGCCGCGTGCGTCGGCTCGAACGGACGCTGGTACTCCAGTGGAATATGCAACGACCAGTTGAAGTAATACGCGTCCTTGTGCTCCTTACGGTGCGCGCGGACCTGCTGGATACCAGCGGCCATCTTCCGCGCCACCGTCACCGGATCACCGACCACGATCTCGTAGCGGGAGGTGGCGGCCTCGCCCAGGGTCAGACGTAGAAACCGGTCGATCTGCGCGAAGTACGGCGCGGCGATGGCCGGGCCGGTCAGGATCAGTGGGAATGGCAAGCCATGGTTTTCCTCGCGCATCAAGATCCCGAGCAGGTACAGGATCTCCTCGGCGGTGCCAACACCACCGGGAAACACGATGATGCCGTGACCGATGCGAACGAAGGCCTCCAGACGCTTCTCGATGTCCGGCAGGATCACCAGATGATTGACGATCGGGTTCGGCGATTCGGCAGCGATAATGCCCGGCTCGGTGAGGCCGATGTAGCGGTTGTCGTGCTTGCGTTGCTTCGCATGGGCGATGGTGGCGCCCTTCATCGGCCCCTTCATCGCACCCGGGCCGCAACCAGTGCAGATATCCAGCCCGCGCAGGCCCAGCTCGTAGCCAACTTGCTTGGTGTACAGATATTCCTCGCGCGAAATCGAATGCCCGCCCCAGCACACCACCAGTTTCGGGTCGTCAGGCTGCAGAATGCGCGCGTTACGCAACTGCCCGAACACCGCGTTGGTGATACCTGCACTGGATTGCAGGTCGAACGCCGATTCCGGACCGAGTTCGATAGACATGTAAGCCAAATCACGAACCACGGCGAACAACAGTTCGGCCACGCCGTTGATGATCTCGCCATCCACGAAGGCCATTGCCGGGGCGTTGAACAGGTCGATACGCACGCCACGGTCGCGTTGCAGCACCTGGATATCGAAATCCGGATACAGATCGCCAGCGGCACCGGGATCGTCGGAAGCGCTACCGCTGGTCAGCACCGCCAACGCGCAACGCCGCAACAGTTCGTGCAGGCCGCCGCTGGAAGCATCGCGCAAGCGCGCCACTTCCACACGCGAGAGAATGTCCAGGCCGCCGCGCGGGTAGATCCGCGCATCCACTACCGGCAGCGTATGCGCCGCCGTATTGCTGGTCGTCATATCGGATGTCGTGTCGTTTGTGGTGAGCGGGCGACTTTAACGTCAGCCCACACAAAAAGAAAACGGCCAAGTCCCCCCGGCCGTTTCCCGCGCTTCAGCTTGCGCCGCGATCAGAACTGATAGCGGAAACCCAACTGCAGCGACCATTGCGACACACCGGTGTTGAACCCATCGGCATCGGCATTGGCGGCCGTCGGCTGATCGGTGTACAGGGTGTTGTACACGTACTTGCCTTTGTAGATCCCCTGCAGGTTGGCACCTCGGGCATCGGCATAGAAGCCATAATCGTAGATCCGGCCCCACTTCTTGTTCAGCAAATTGCCCACGTTCTGGATGTCCAGCCACAGCTCGGACTTGTGGCCCTTGAACAGGCCAGGCAACTGCTGACTGATACGCACGTCGAACGTGTTGATCCAGGCGGAACGGAAACCATTGGCCGGGGCGTAGCTACCAGCGTACTTAGCCAACTGCGGGTTCTGCGCCAGCCAGTCGAAGAACTGTTTTTGCATCGCCGGATTGGCGGTGAACGTGCCGTTATTGCTGAGCGTACCGAACAGCACGTCGCCCGGACCCTTCGGCACGTAGAACAGGTCGTTGGTCGAACGGCCGTCGCCGTTGGCATCGCCGTTGAACACATAGCTGTAGGGACGGCCACTACGGCCTTCGTATACCAGACCGACACGCGTTTCGTAATCGCGGAAGAACATGTGCTTCCAGTCCAACGAGCCGGAAATACGGTCCTTGATCGCGTAACGCGATTTGCTTTCGGTTTCGGAGTTGGCGTTGAACGCGTACTGGTTGCCCCAACCCGAGCTGGCGGTGGAGCTGGTCAGCGAGCCGACTTCGGTCGCGTGGGTGTAGGTATATGCCAAGCTCCAGGACCAATCGCCGCCTTCGCCGAACGGCTTGGACAGCGACAAGGTCAACTGCTGCGTCTTGCCCTTGTCGGTGTTGTCGATCAGATACACATCGCTGTAGCCAGCGTTGCGGCCGAAGCGATTATTGCCAGCGGCCCACGGACGGCCGGTCTGCGACGGATTCCAATACAGCGCGCGGCCATCCGGACCGTAGTAGGCCGGACTCGGGTCCTGACCCGGGGCGACGACGGGGCCGATATTCAAGCTCTTGTAGTACAGGCCCTGCTTGACCTTGGTCACCAGCACTTCGGCCGACGCCACGATGCCCTCCCACGGCAGTTCGTGGTCCAGCGCCAGGTTGGCCTTGTACAGCGATGGCAGCTTGAAGTCCTTGCCGACGAAGCTCACGCCCTGGGTGGCCGAGCCGGGGGTGGTGGGAATCGGCTGGGTGTTCTTATTGGCGCTGAACGGCAGGCGCGGATCGTAGGTGGTGAAGCTGTAGGCGTTGTAATTGAAACCGGTGTTGGAATAACTGTTCGCGATCCACACCTCCGGCGCATCGCCCTGGAACAGGCCTGCGCCGCCACGTAGCTGGGTCGGGCGCTCGGTGTCGAAGGTGTAGTTGAAGCCCACACGCGGCTGGATCAGGAAGCCGCTGCTGAAGATCTTGCTGTTGTCGTAGCCGAATGCCGCCTGCGCACCCGCGTTGTAGGCCGGATCCGGGCTGACTCCGGGACGGTCGCCACGCAGGCCCAGGGTCAGGGTCAGGTTGCTATTGACGTACCAGGTGTCCTGCACGAACAGGCCGAGGTTGGTGTTGGTGTAGCTGGCCGCGATCGAACCCGGTGTCCGCTCCTGGTTGAGCTTGTAGGAACTCCAACGGCCGCTGGCGAAATTGTCCAGACCGAAGAAGCTGTACACGCCCCAGCTATTGCGACCGTACAGGTCGTAGATGTCGTTGGTGCTGTCATCGACGCCAAACTTCAGGGTGTGGTTATCCAGGGTCAGCGTACCCGCACCGTAGTAGTTCCAGGTCTTGGTGGTGAGGATATTGCCCTGCGAATTGGTCTCTGTACCCAGGTACAGCACATCGCCGGTCGGGTTGGCGACCGAACCAGCGAAGTACACGGCGATGCTCGGCGCATTGGTCGGGACCACACGGATCGCGGAATAGTCGCGGTAAGACACCTTGAACTCGGTGGAGAAATTCTCCGACCAATCGCTGAACAACTGACCGACGTAACTCTCGACATTCTTGTTGTGCTGGTACCAGTAAGAACTCAGCGATGCCTCACCGAGGTTACCAGCGCCGTTGATACGCAGCTTGCTCTGGTCCAGCTTGCTATAGCGGAAGCTGGCGCGATGGTTGTCGCTGATATTCCAGTCCAGCTTGAGTGCGTATTCCTTCAGGTCGGTGTTGCCGTTGCTGTTCAAGCTACCGGCGTCGAAGCCATAATTTTTAGCGATCTGCTGCGCGCGGGTCACATCGGCCATGCCATAATTGGCGTTGGCATTGCCCAATGCAGTGCTACCCAGATCGATGCCCGGCGCGTCCTGTTTGAACTTCTCGTAGTTGGCAAAGAAAAACAATTTGTCCTTGACGATCGGACCACCAAAGGTCGCACCGTAGGTGGCCTCTTTATTGAAACCATTGAACTTGCTGCCATCGGGATTTCTACCGAACCAGTCGCCATCGCGCATGGAGCCGTAGAGCGAACCATGGAAGTCGTTGGTCCCGGACTTGGTCACCGCATTGACGGTGGCGCCGGCCGCACTGGCGATACTGACGTCGTAGTTGGACACGTTGACGTCGATGGCTTCGATGGCCTCCATCGACACCGGCTGACGCCGAGTGGTCATGTTGTTGCCTTCCAGGCCGAACGTGTCGCTCGCCGAGACGCCATCGATATTGATCGAGTTGTAGCGCGGGTTCAGGCCACCGGCGCTGATCGTACCGGAGGCGCGATCGACGAAGGCCACGCGCGGGTCCAGACGCATGTAGTCCTGGATGTTGCCATTGATCGACGGCAACGCCTCGATCTGCTCGCGACCGACGTTGGTCCCGGCGCCCATCTTGGTGGCGCTGAACATTTCCGAGCCACTCGCCACGGCGACGGCGTTGACCGTCTCCAGCGTGGTCGGTGCCGCCATGTCGCCGGTCAACTCGGCATTGATGCTGGCGGTCTGGTTGACGCCCAGGTACAGGCCATCTTCCGTCTTGGTGCCCTCGCCCGGCTTGGTGATGGTGATGGTGTACGGGCCGCCAACGCGCAAGCCGCGCGCATTGTAGCGACCGCTGGCATCGGTGGCCGCCCGGCTGACCGTGCCCGACTCAACATGAGTGATGGTCACCTCGGCACCGACGACCGGCTGGCCGCCATGGGTCACCAGGCCACCGACACTGGCGGAGGTGCTCTGGGCGAATACGGGCGCAGCAGAGAGAACTGCGACCAAGCCCAGAGTGAGCTTGGACATCCGCAGACGGGGTTGAATCATTGCAATAGCCTCAATGGAATTTGACGAAATGCGCATAGCACGCCGTGCTGGTGCGGGCGCACGGCAAGGGGAGTAGTGAAGAGGCGTTAAACCTTGCTGCCCCCGCAAGGTTTAACTTTAGATTAACATCGTACGAGAAGCGTGTTGCAGAACCACGACAATTCGATACGAACGGACATGAAAAGGGCGTATCCGCCATTTATTTGGCTGTTCGCTGACGTCGGTAGGCAATGCGCCGGTGGCCGCACAGGGCCGCGCACGGGCCAAACACCAATACTGTTCTACTCGTGGCCCGCCGCAGCCGTCGCGGCGGGATCCTGACGCACGCTCTTGCCGCCTATCACTCGGGCAAGCGCGCGGCGCTAATACGGGATGCGGGATACGGAGAGAGAGATCAACCCACAAGCGGCGATTTCAGATAGGTACTGATTCCATCCAGGAACATCTGCACCGAGATCGCCACCAGCAACATGCCCATCAACCGTTCGACTGCGGTCAATACGCGCATACCCAGCAGCTTGTACAAGATAGTGGCGGAAAACAGCAGCGCCGAAGTGGCCAGCCAGGCCAAAATCAACGCTAGGCTCCATTCGTCCAGGCGCGTCGGCTCTTTGCTGCCCATCAACATCACCGCCGCCATGCCCGACGGGCCGGCCACCAGCGGGATCGCCAGCGGCACGATGAAAGGTTCACCATCGGGAAGCTCGCCCATTAGCCCTTCCGGTCGCGGGAAGATCATGCGAATACTGATCAGGAACAGCACGATGCCACCGGCGATCGCCACCGACTCCCGGCGCAGATGCATCACCTCCAGGGCGTACTTGCCCCCCCACAGAAACCCCATCAGCACCATCAGGGCGATCAGCAACTCGCGTGCCAGCACCATGCGCTGGCGCCTGCCCGACAACGGCTTGAGCACACTGAGGAACACCGGGATGTTGCCCAGCGGATCGAGGATCAGGAATAACAGCAGTGCCGCCGAGAGAATGGTCATACCGCAGGAGTCCAGATGGTGCCGCAGTGCACTGCACCGGCAGGAGATAGCAAATCCACGCAAGCGGCAGCGTAACGTGCCGGATCGACCGCATCGAGGTCTTCGTGATGGGTATAAGCGCGCGCGCGCAACGCTGTGCGCATCGGGCCAGGCTGCAACCCGGCCACACGCACGCGCGAGGCAGCCAGCTCGCCCTGCAGACTCGCCAGCAGACCGCGACGTCCGTACTGGGCCGCGCCGTAGCCGCCCCAGTAGGCTTGGCCGACACGCGCCGGGTCGTCCAATGCGAACACGATGGCCGCATCCGGCGCCTGTCGCAGCAGTGGCAGGCAGGCCTGGGTCAACCAGGCAGGAGCCGTCAGCCCAACGTGAATGGCACGCGCGAAGTGCGCCGGATCGGCATGCTCGAACGGCGTGAGGCCGATGAAATCGGCCGCGCAATGCAGCAGTCCATCCAGACGCCCCAACTCCGCCTGCAGGCGTTCGGCCAGGGTCGCATAGTCCTGCGGCGTGGCCCCGAGCAGGTCCAAGGGATACAGCAACGGTGCCGCGGCGACTGCCGCGACCGCATCGTAAACCCGGTTCAGCCGTGCGGGCTTGTGGCCGAGCAGGACGACGACGGCCCCGGCCTGGGCGCAGGCCAGGGCCGCAGCGCTCCCCAGACCACCGGCCGCGCCGGTGATCAATACCACCCGCTGGGCCAGCGCGCCGGCCTGCGGCACCACCGCCTGCATCACGACAGGTATGCCTCGGTCACAATGCGCTGCAACTCACCGGACTCGAACAACTCCAGGGTGATGTCACAACCGCCAATCAATTCGCCATGGATGAACAACTGCGGGAAAGTCGGCCAATTCGAATACCGAGGCAGATTGGCGCGGATTTCCGGTTCATCGAGCACATTGATCGTATGCAACCGGTCGGCGCCGGCGACCAGCAACGCCTGCAACGCACGACTGGAGAAACCGCACATCGGATACTGCGGCGTCCCCTTCATGAACAACACAATCGGATGCCGTTCAACATCGGCCTGGATGCGCTCCATCACCTGCATTGCGGGTTCTCCTCCTGCTGCTCTGGGGCAAAAGAACGACCTCGACGGTCGACTAGACTTTCGCATCGCCGCATAGTGTAAGCCCTGCGCGTGATCGTACCGAAACACGCGCACCCTGCCACCGAGGATCCATGGCCATCGAACTCGCCCCGCTGCCCTACGACTACAGCGCACTGACGCCGCATCTTTCGGTGGCGACACTGGACCATCATCACGGCCAACACCAGCGCAACCTGGTGGAGCGGCTCAATGCACGCATCGCCGGCAGCGAATTGGCGGATTTGCCGCTGGAGGATCTGCTGCGGCGCGCCCAGGGTCGCCTGTTCGAAGAAGCCGCCGAGGTCTGGAATCATGCGTTCTACTGGCGCGGCCTGCGCCCGCGCGGCGGCGGCGAGCCCAGTGGAGCGCTTGGCGAACTGCTGACCAAGCGCTTCGGCGACATCGCCAGCTTCAAGGCCGAGTTCACCCGCATGGCGCTGAACGTGTTCGGCTCGGGCTGGGTCTGGCTGGTGCAACGCCCGGACGACAACTTGGCCGTGGTCGTCACCGCCAATGGGGTATCACCGTTGACGGGCCAGGATGTCCCGCTGCTGGCCTGCGACATGTGGGAACACGCCTACGTCATCGATTACCCCGGCGACCGCGCACGCTACCTGGAGGCATTTTGGAAGCTGGTCAACTGGGAATTTGTCTCCAACAACCTGCGCTGAGATCGCACCGGCGATGTCGGCAGTAGTGGCACGCCGATATCGCACAAGCATCACTGCACCGGGACACGCATCGACAGCGATGCCGCTGCATCAGCGCTGCCCACGCAGCGCAGCGATCACCGGGGCGACCTGCGCCTGACGTTGCAATTGCACACCGACCGTCTGCAGCGCCTGCGCGAGCGCCTCGGCCGTCTCCTCGCGTAGCGTGGCATGGCCGACCTTGCGGCCCTCGCGCGACTCCTTGCCGTAGTCGTGCCAATGCCCACCGGGCTGGGCCAGCACCGGCGCGGCATCGGGCATCGCGCCAATCCAGTTGAGCATGCAGGCATGGCCGCACATGCGCGTGGACCCAAGCGGCAAGCCCAGCACAGCGCGCAGATGGTTCTCAAATTGCGAGGTCTCGGCGCCTTCGATGGTCCAGTGGCCGGAGTTGTGTACGCGCGGCGCCATCTCGTTGGCGAGCAACACCCCATCGCGGCAGAACAACTCCAGCGCGAACACGCCGACGTACTGCAGGCGCTCGGCCAAAGCCCGCGCATGCGCGACGGCGGACTGCTCCAACGCGGCATCGGCCTGCGCCGGGGCCAAACTGGCCGACAGCACACCTTGGACATGCCAATTCTCGGTCAGCGGCCAGGTGCGGAATTCGCCATCGCGACCACGTACCGCCACCACGCTGATCTCGCGCTGGAACGGCACGAACGCCTCGGCGATCAAACCGACGCTCGACGCCTGCGCGCCCAAGGCCGCCCAGGCCGCATCGGCATCGGCCACGGAGGCGATGCGGAACTGCCCCTTGCCGTCGTAGCCAAGACGGCGGGTCTTGAGAATGCACGGCGTGCCGACCAGAGCCAGTGCCGCATCCAGCTCCTCGCGGGTATCGACCGGAGCAAACGCGGGCACCGGGATGCCCAGTTCGCGGAACAAGGTCTTCTCGGCCAAACGGTCCTGCGCCACGGCCAACGCGTCCGGACTGGGGAAGACCGGCACCTGCCCCGCCAGCCACTCGGCGCTGCTGGCCGGCACGTTTTCGAAATCGAAGGTCGCCAGATCCACCTTGGCGGCGAAAGCGGCCAGCGCCGTCGCGTCGCGGTAATCGCCAACCTGCAGCGGCGCGACCTGGCCGGCGCAAGCGTCGGCCACCGTATCCAGCATGGCAAAGCGCAGGCCCAGTGGCGCGCCAGCAATCGCCAGCATCCGAGCCAACTGCCCTGCTCCCAGAATACCGACCGTCGTCATTGGCGCGGATCGTCCTTGGCCATCACGTCTTCTGTCTGGCGCTGGCGAAACGCGCTCAGCGCCGTGGCGACATCGCCGTGCTCGGCCGCCAACATCGCCGCGGCGAACAGCGCGGCATTGGCCGCGCCGGCATTGCCGATGGCGAAGGTAGCCACCGGAATACCCGCCGGCATCTGCACGATCGACAACAAAGAATCCATGCCATTGAGCGCCTTGGACTGCACCGGCACGCCCAACACCGGCACCGCCGTCTTCGCCGCGAGCATGCCCGGCAGGTGCGCCGCGCCTCCGGCACCGGCAATGATCGCCCGCAACCCACGCGCCGCCGCCGCCTCGGCATAGGCGAACAGCACATCCGGCGTGCGATGCGCCGACACGACCTTCACCTCATGGGGTACACCCAACGCATCGAGCTTTTCCGCTGCGTGCTGCATGGTCTCCCAATCGGAGCGGGAACCCATCACGATGCCGACGAGCGGCGTGGTTTGTCTGGAGGCCATGGCCATCCCCTGCATTAAAGACGTATTCTAGCCGCCTTCCACGCAAGACGAAGACCGGATGGACCGCAAACTCCTCGACCTGCTGTGCTCGCCCGACACCCGCCAACCGCTGGCGATGCTGGAGACGCGCGGCCTGGAAGCACTGAATCGCGCCATCGCCGCTGGCGAGGTCAAGCGCGCCGACGGTAGCCCACAGAGCCAATCGCTGCGCGAAGCCCTGGTCACGCGTGATCGCAAACAGGTGTTCCGCGTCGAGGACGGCATCCCGGTGCTGCTGTCTGAAGAGGCGATTGCCACGACGCAGCTCGCCGACTTCCCGACCAAATGAGCCACGACACCGCGTCGCCACAGGCGCCAGCACAGGAACTGATCGACGCGGATGTAGCGCGCGCACTGGCCGAGGACCTCGGCAGCGGCGACGCCACCGCCGCCTTGCTACCCGACCGCGCCGACAGCGCCTATCTGCTGTGCAAGCAGGAGGCGGTGATCGCTGGCCGGCCCTGGTTCGACGCCTGTCACCGCGCGCTCGATCCGCAGGTCAGGATCCAGTGGCGCGTGGCCGAAGGCGAACGCGTGGCAGCAGGCACCGTCTTGGCGGTATTGCACGGGCGCAGCCGCGCCCTGGTCAGCGCCGAGCGCGCCTCGCTGAATTTTCTCCAGACCCTGTCCGCCACCGCCACCGTCACCGCCGCCTACGTGGCCGCGGTCGCCGGCACCGGCGCGCGCATCCTGGATACCCGCAAGACCCTGCCCGGTCTGCGTCTGGCGCAGAAGTACGCGGTGCGTTGCGGTGGCGGCGACAACCACCGCATCGGCTTGTACGACACGGTGATGCTGAAGGAAAACCACATCCATGCCGCCGGCTCGTTGAGCGCGGCGGTGGCCGCGGCACGCGCGCAGTGGCCGCAGTTGCCCCTGGTGGTCGAGGTGGAAACCCTGGATGAACTCCGCGAAGCCCTCGGCGCCGGTTGCGAGCGTATTTTGCTAGACGACTTCACCCCGGAACAACGCCGCGCCGCCGTGGCGATTGCCAGCACCGAGTTTCATCAGCGCGGCATCCCGCTGGAAGTCTCCGGCGGCGTGGATCTGGACGCGGTACGTGCAATCGCCGAAGACGGCGTGGACTGCATCTCCATCGGTGCGCTGACCAAGCACGTGCAGGCGGTGGATCTTTCGCTCAAGCTGGGTCCACCCCCCGCAGTAAGGCGCTAGCTCGTGTGCAGGCAGGGCGACGGATTTGCACAACCAGCCGCCGCAACAGACAAACAACAACGCCACATCCCGATCTCTGGCGATCAAGATTGCCCTCTTGTCCGAGGTCTGGTTACAGTGGCCGCATGCCTAGTCTGATCCTACTGATGATTGTCGGTGCTGCCGTGTTCGCGTTCTGGAACGCCTCGCGCGCCGCCGCCGAACGCGCCGAAGTCCTCGGCCGCAACGCCTGCAAAGCCGCCGATGTGCAATGGCTCGACCAAAGCGTGCACGGCACGGGCCTGCGCCTACGACGACTGCCCAACGGCTGGCTCGGCTTCGAGCGTAGCTTCCGCTTCGACTATTCCTGCGACGGCGTGGACCGACACAGCGGCCGTCTGGTGCTGCTCGGGGATCGACTGATTACTTTCGCCGGGCCATCTGTCGCCAGCGTCACCGCGCTGCATGAGGCACGAGCACCACACCAATGACGATCCAACGCAGCCGGTCATGCGCGCAACGGGTGACGCAGGCCCGCTCCGAGTCGCAGCAACCGTATCGAACGCAGCCATAGCGCACGCAGCCGACAACGCGGCCGGCATGCGCAGCAATCGTCGTGCGCTCCTGGCGACACCATGCGCACGACCGACTGCACACAGCCCGCCCAAGAAAACGGCACGATGGCGAGCGGCAAGCGCTCGCCCGGAGGCCAGTCCTACTTCACCACGCGCAAACGCGGGCGTTTACCGGCTTCGTCGGAACTGCCACGACGCGGTGGCGGTGGCGGTGGCGTATCGCCGTCGGGCGGCTCGCCCGGACCATGGATATCGTCCGGCAGCGCCATGCCCTGCCCGGTTTCGCGCGCATAGACTGCCAGCACCGCCGCCATCGGCACCTGGACCGGATAGCTGACACCGCCAAATCGAGCGGTGAAGCTGACTCCATCGTTGTCGATCTGCAGGCGCACCACCGCGCGCTCGGCGATGTTCAGCACCACCCTGCCATCCTTGACCGCACTCGGCGGCACCTGCACACCAGGCAAGCCAGCATCCACCAATACGTGGGGGGTCATGCCATTGTCGTTGATCCACTCCACCAGCGCCCGCAACAGGTACGGGCGATGGCTGGTCATGCGGTAAGTCTCTTCGCTCATACGACAATTCTACGCGCCGACACGTCACACCGACGCATCTGGAAAGACAGCGAGCCCACCAAGCAGACAGGCATCACGCTGGCAGATCGCGCAGTTTCTTTTCCTGATCCGTCAGGCTGCGGATGAAACCGGGATTGCGGAAGATGCGGTTGCCGTAGTCTTCGATCGCCTTGCCATCCTTCGGCAACGGGATATCCAGCGCCTGCAGGCGCCAGATGATCGGTGCCATCGCGCAATCGGCCAGACTCATTTCCGGATTGAGAAAGAATTTGCTGGCCTTGAACAGTGGCACCGAGGCGGTCAACAGCTCCTTCAGGCGCTTGCGGCCGGCTTCGGCCTGGGATTTGTTGCCAAGCTGGATCGCCTGCACTTGCGGCACCCAATCGTGTTCGATGCGCAACATCGCCAGGCGCAAGCGCGCACGCGAGAGCGGATCGACCGGCATCAACGGCGGATGCGGATAGCGCTCGTCGAGATACTCGCTGACCACCGAGGCGGCGTACAGCACCAACTCGCGCTCGACCAGCGTCGGCACGGAGTGGTAGGGATTGAGATCGATCAGGTCTTCCGGCGGATTTTGCGGATCAACCGCCACGAAATCGTAGGTGACGCCTTTGGCCGCGAGCACCAGACGAACACGGTGGCACAGCACATCATCGGTGGAGGAAAACAAGGTCAAGGTATTTCGCATGCGCAAACTCACCGCCATTCAAGGCTCTCCGACGACCGGTATCCGCCGGCCGCATCGACGCCGTCCGCACCTTGCGAACGGTCGCCACGGCCCCTGAGTGTGCAACCCTCGCCCAGAAAAGCCAATAGCATGAACAGGGAAATCACTCAGCAACGGTGCAGCAGGCGTGTAGACGGCATCGAAAGCGTTCAATGCACGTCCTTCCAGTATTCCTTCTTCAGCAAATAGGCCAGGAAGGTGAGCAAGGCCAGGAACAGGACCACCCACACGCCCAGACGCTGCCGTTTCAGCGCTGCAGGCTCGCCAGCGTATTCGAGGAAGTTGCTGATGTCACGCACGGTCTGGTCGAACTCGGCGGGGGTCTGTTTGCCCGGGGACGCCAGTTGCAGGCGCTCCACCGGTTTGTCCACACCCGGCTGCGAGGCCTTGCCGTAAACCGGCTGCTGCAAGCCTTGTAGCTCCCACAGCGGATTGGGCATGGAGGCGTTGGCGAACAGGCTGTTGTTCCAGCCCAACGGGCGGGACTGGTCAAGGTAGAACGACTTGAGATAGGTATAGACCCAGTCGGTGCCACGCACGCGGGCAATCAGACTCAGATCCGGAGGAGCCTTGCCGAACCACTTGGCCGCGGCCTCGTGCGGCATCGCCGCCTCGATGTGTTCGCCGACCTTGGCCCCGGTGAAGTTGAGATTGTGCATCACCTCATCTTCGCTCAGGCCAAGATCCTCGGCCATGCGCGAGTAACGCAGGTACTTCAGCGAGTGGCAGCCGGAACAATAGTTCATGAACATCTTGGCGCCACGCTGCAGCGAAGCGCGGTCGCCAAGATCGTTACCCGCCTGCAAGGTGGCGCCCCCCTCGCTGGCCAAGGCAGAGGCGGACAGCACGCACATGCAAGCGAGGCAGGCGAAGAAAGCGATCAGGCGCTTAGTCATGGCTGCTCACCCGCTCCGGCACCGGCTTGGTGCGATCCAGCGTGGTCCAGATCGGCATGGTCAGGAAAAAAAGGAAGTACAGCAGCGTCAGCACACGGCCGATGTAGGTCTCGATGATCTCGGTGCCGGGACCAGAGCCGATCACACCCAACCACACGAAACACACCGCCAGCACCGCCAGCATCACCCGCGAGATCCAGCCACGGTAGCGAATCGACTTGACCTTGGCCCGATCCAGCCACGGCACCAGGAACAGGATCGCAATCGCCGAGAACATCACCAGCACGCCTCCGAGCTTGTTCGGCACCACCCGCAACATCGCGTAGTACGGGGTGTAGTACCAGACCGGCTTGATGTGCTCCGGCGTGACCAGGCGGTTGGCCTCGGTGAAGTTGTCGTGCTCCAGGAACAACCCACCAAAAGCCGGGGCGAAGAAAATGATGAAGGCGCCGATCATGAGCAGGAAACCGACCCCGACCATGTCCTTGACCGTGTAGTACGGGTGGAACGGGATACCGTCGGCCGGCTTGTTCGGATCCCAACGGTTGCCCTTGGGGCCTTTCTTGATCTCCACCCCATCGGGGTTGTTGGAGCCGACTTCGTGCAGCGCCCCCAGGTGCAGCACCACCATCAGCAACAGCACCAGCGGCAGCGCGATCACGTGCAGGGCGAAGAACCGGTTGAGGGTGGCGTCCGACGGCAGATAGTCGCCCATGATCCACTCGGTCAGGCCGTTGCCGATCACCGGGATCGCGCCGAACAGCGAGATGATGACCTTGGCGCCCCAGAACGACATCTGCCCCCAGGGCAGCACGTAACCCATGAAGGCTTCGGCCATCAGCACCAGGTAGATCAGCATGCCCAGGATCCAGACCAGTTCGCGCGGCTTCTTGTAGCTGCCGTACATCAGCCCGCGGAACATGTGCAGATAGACCACGATGAAGAACAGCGAAGCACCGGTGGAGTGCATGTAGCGGATCAGCCAGCCCCAATCCACGTCACGCATGATGTACTCGACCGAGTTGAACGCCTCGGCCGCGCTGGTCTTGTAGTGCATCGTCAGGAAAATGCCGGTGACGATCTGATTCACCAGCACCACCAACGCCAGCGAACCGAAGTAATACCAGAGGTTGAAATTTTTCGGCGCGTAGTACTCGGCGATGTGCTTGCGGTAGAACGGCATCAGCCCAGGGGCGCGCTCGTTGACCCAATCGAACACACTGCCCGCAGTGCGAGTAAGGAGATTGTCGCTCATGACTTACGCCCCTCCTTTCGCGGACGCACTCGGGTCCACACCGATGACCAGCGTGTTGTCGTCCTGGTAATGGTGCGGCGGCACCAATAGGTTGATCGGCGCCGGCACACCCTGGAACACGCGCCCGGACATGTCGAAACGCGACTTGTGGCAAGGGCAGAAATAGCCACCCTTCCAGTCTGGATCGTAAGGCTCGGGGCGAATCTCGGCGACCATCTCCGGCGAGCAGCCCAGGTGGGTACACAGGCCGACCAACACCGAGATATCCGGCTTGATCGAGCGGTAGTCGGGGTTTTTCAGCACGTAATCGGGCTGCTGATCCTTGTTCTGGCACTTGGGATCTTTGAGCCGGCCATCCAGGGATGGCAGCGCGTCGAGCATCGCCTTGGAGCGCTTGACGATCCAGATGGGCTGACCGCGCCATTCCAGGATCAGCCGCTGGCCCTCCTGCAACGCGCTGATGTCGGCCGTGATCGGCGCCCCGGCCAGCTTGGCCTTGGCACTCGGCTCCCAGGATTTGATGAAAGGAACCGCGACGCATCCCGCACCAAACGCGCCCACGACGGCGGTGGTGGCGGTGAGGAAGCGACGACGCCCTGTATTAACCGAATCGTTAACCCCATCGTTGGCCATTCGGCACTCCGATCTGTGATTGGGTAGCGTGAGGCTGCCAGCAACTCGGTGGGGATCGAGTTGCATCGAATTCACCGCAGTGTAGCGGAACCCTTAATCCGCCGACAATGCAGGCGGCACATCCGCGCGCCATGGGCGTCAACAGGGTCAATGCGCGGGCGAACCCGCGCCACGGTAGCGTTCGGCGAGCACGCCGACCCGCTGTACATAGAGCTGCGTCTCACTATACGGCGGCACACCGCCGTGTTTGTCTACCGCGCCCTCGCCGGCGTTATAGCCGGCCGCGGCCAAGCTCAGGTTGCCATTGAAACGCTTCAACAACCACGCCAGATATTGCACACCGCCACGGATGTTTTGCGCCGCATCGAACGCATCGCCCACCCCGAAACGACGCGCCGTCATCGGCATCAACTGCATCAAACCCTGCGCCCCGGCACGACTGAGCGCCATGGGGTTGTAGGCCGATTCGGCATGAATGATGGCACGCACCACCGCCTCCTCGACGCCATATTCGCGTGCGGCAGCGGCGATCTCGCTCTGGTAGGCGGTCGTGTTCAGGCGCACCGCGCCGAAGTTCACCCCGGTGTTGGCGCAGGCGTAGCAGGTCTCCATGAAGCTGTAGTGGATCGTGCGCAGCGTACCGAGACTGGCGAGCTGGGTTGGCCGCGCGCTGGTGTAATGGCGCACGCCATCTTGCATGTAAGAGTAAAGCTGACCGCTGACCAGCCGGCGCGGTAGAGCACCAGCGACCGAAGTCGCGCGCGTCGGGACCATCGTGGACGTGGCTGACGCTGGCGCGGCGACCGGAACGTTAGCTTGGGGGGCTTGGACGCCGACCGACGGAGCCGCCAAGGCGACGACACGATGGGCAGGCGGGCGCTCGGCGGCCGCCTTGGCCGGGACCGACGCGGCCTGCGCAGCACGGCGTTCGGGCATATAGTGATCGATCACACTGCAATCGCCACCGGACACGCGCTTATTACCGTAGCTGGTGACACCGTCGCCACCGATGCACTTGTATACGGTACCCGCACTGGCCGGCGCAGCCGACAGCGTGGCGATGACCAGCACCAGAAGCCACAGCATCCCCTTCATGACGGCAGTGTCCCAACTTCCCCGCCGATTGCCAAGTCCGCACGACTGGGCCGAGATGACATCCTTCCCAGCCCCCCCGCTGACTGCGCCACGCCCACCAGCGCCTGAGACCGCAGCCGTGGTTTTATCCTGGAAGCGCCTGGGCTTGGTGCCGCACACCCGCTCGACCCCACTTCCGCGCCCGAATATGCAACGTTCGAGCATCCGGCAGGCTGCAATCAGTGCACGGACACGTGGGGCGCACGGAGCAACCCACCGAGCGCCTGCGCAGATGCGCTGACGCGGGTAAACTAGTCGGCTACCTTTCCACCCGCCTGGATTCAGCGCCATGCCCGGGACTGTCCTGCATCCCCTGCCCTCCACCGGCACCCCCGCCTCGCCGTCGCCAGCGCGCGGCAAGCTGTACATCAAGACCCACGGTTGCCAGATGAACGAGTACGACTCGGCCAAGATGGCCGACGTCCTCGCCGCCGCCGAAGGGCTAGAGCTGACCGACAACCCCGAAGAAGCCGACGTGGTCCTGGTCAACACCTGCTCGATCCGCGAGAAGGCGCAGGAAAAGGTGTTCAGCCAGCTCGGCCGCTGGAAAGCACTGAAGGCAGGTGGCAAACAGGTGATCATCGGTGTGGGTGGGTGCGTGGCGTCGCAGGAGGGCGAAGCGATCGTCAAGCGCGCGCCCTACGTGGACCTGGTGTTTGGCCCGCAGACCCTGCATCGGCTGCCCGAACTGATCCGCGCTCGACGCGCCTCCGGGCAATCGCAGGTGGACATCAGCTTTCCCGAGGTCGAGAAGTTCGACCGGCTGCCCGAGCCGCGCGCCGAAGGGCCCTCGGCATTCGTGTCGATCATGGAAGGCTGCTCCAAATATTGCTCGTTCTGCGTGGTGCCCTACACCCGCGGCGAGGAGATCAGCCGGCCGTTCGAAGACGTGCTGGTGGAAGTGGCGCAACTGGCCGCGCAAGGCGTGCGCGAAATCAACCTGCTCGGCCAAAACGTCAACGCCTACCGCGGCCCATATGCCGACGCCGACGCCGGCGAAGACCCGCAACACGCCGATCTTGGCCTGCTGATCCGCAGCATCGCGCAGATCGAAGGCATCGGTCGCATCCGCTTCACCACCTCGCACCCGTTGGAGTTCAGCGACTCGCTGGTGGACGCCTACCGCGACGTGCCGCAACTGGCCAACTATCTGCACTTGCCGGTGCAAGCTGGCAGCGACCGTATCCTCAGTGCGATGAAGCGCGGCTACACCGCACTGGAATTCAAGCAGAAGATCCGCAAATTGCGCCAGGTGCGTCCGGACATCGCCATCAGCTCGGACTTCATCGTCGGCTTCCCCGGCGAGACCGACGCCGATTTCGACAAGACCATGAAACTGATCGAAGACGTCGGCTTCGACCAGAGCTTTTCCTTTATCTATTCGCGACGTCCGGGCACACCCGCCGCCGACCTGCAAGACGACACTCCCGAAGCAGTCAAGCATGCGCGGCTGGCACGGCTGCAAGCGCACATCACCGCCCACGCGCAGCAGATTTCGCGCAGCATGATCGGCAGCGTGCAGACGGTGCTGGTCGAAGGCCCATCGAAAAAGAACCCGACCGAACTGACCGGCAAGACCGAAAACATGCGCTCGGTGAATTTCCCAGGACATCCGCGTCTGATTGGGCAATTCGTCGAGGTGACGATCACCGAAGCGCTGAGCAACTCGCTGCGCGGACGCGTGGTCGCAGACATAGTTTGAACGCTCGCAAAGCCGCCACATGCGCTGGTCCTTGATGACCGTGCGCGTTAGGCTTGACTCCCAGGCAACGAACAACGCGCACAGCGCATGCGCTGCCGCCTCAATATCGCAATGACCACACCATCCGCATACCGCGACTTCACCCTGGACCCCGCCGACAGCGAGCGGCTGGCTAACCTGGCCGGGCCTTTCGATGCACATCTGCGGCAGATCGAACTGCGCCTGGGCGTGGAGATTTCCAACCGTGGCAACGTCTACCGGGTGAGCGGTCCGGAAACGGCCGTAGCTTCCGCCGAACAATTGCTGCAGGCACTCTACGCCGAGGCCGACAGCGTGATGTTCGACGACCAGCAGATTCATCTGCGCCTGAACCAGGCCAACGTCGATCAGATCGCCCAGCGCGCCTATCAACCGCAGGACGTGGCGATCAAGGTCAAGCGCGGCACGGTGCGCGGGCGTGGCGCCAATCAGGCCAAGTACCTGCACCAGATCGCCACCCACGACATCAATTTCGGCATCGGCCCGGCCGGCACCGGCAAGACCTTCCTGGCCGTCGCCAGTGCGGTGGAAGCATTGAACGAGTCGCGCGTGCAGCGCTTGATCCTGGTGCGCCCGGCAGTGGAGGCCGGCGAGAAGCTCGGCTTCCTGCCCGGCGACCTGAGCCAGAAAGTGGATCCGTATCTGCGCCCGCTTTACGACGCGCTATACGAAATGCTCGGCGTGGACAAGGTCGTGAAGTTGCTGGAAAAGAACGTCATCGAGATCGCACCGCTGGCCTACATGCGCGGACGCACGCTCAACGACGCCTACGTCATTTTGGACGAGGCGCAGAACACCACCATCGAACAGATGAAGATGTTCCTGACCCGTCTTGGCTTCGGCAGCACCGCCGTGATCACCGGCGATCTGACCCAGATCGACCTGCCCAAGCACGTCAAGTCCGGCCTGCGCGATGCGATCGAGGTGTTGGACCAAGTGGACGGGGTCGGGTTCACCTTTTTCGAGGCGCGCGACGTGGTCAGGCATCCGCTGGTCGCGCGCATCGTCAACGCCTACGAAAAGCGCGACGTCGGCGATCACGCCAACCCATAAGCCGGCATTTGCAAGCGGCTGGCAGGGACTAAAAAGCGACGACCTACCTCAGCGGTGCCGCGCCTCCAGCACCGCGACCGCGTCGGCAAGCGCCAGACCGCGTGCGCGCAGCAACACGGTCAGGTGATACAGCAGATCGGCCGATTCACCGAGTAACTCGGCATCGTCCTGCACCACACCGGCCAGTGCAGTCTCCACGCCCTCCTCGCCGACCTTCTGCGCGATGCGCCGGGTGCCCTGCTCGAACAGCGTGGTGGTGTAACTGCCAGGCGGCCGCTCGCTTTCGCGCTGCGCGACCAGCCGATCCAGCGCGCCCAGGAATTGCCCCGGTGCCTGCGGGAAGCAACTGGTGCGGCCAAGATGACAGGTCGGCCCACGCGGATGCGCCAGCACCAGCAAGGTGTCGTAATCGCAATCGGTATCGATCGCGACCAGCTCCAGCGTGTGGCCCGAACCTTCGCCCTTGGTCCACAACCGCTGCTTGCTGCGACTGTAAAAAGTGACCAAGCCGCTGCGGCGGGTCACCGCCAGCGCCTCCTGGTTCATGTAGCCCAGCATCAGCACGCGCAGGGTGGCCGCGTCCTGTACCACCACCGGCAGCAGGCCGTCGCTCTTGTTCCAATCCAGCGCCGCGTCGTCGACGACGGCTGTTTGTTGCGCATGTTCATGCGCCATCGCGCACCTCGATTTGACGTTCGCGCAGGAAGCGCTTGAGTTCGGGAATGGGAATGGCGCCGCTGTGAAACACGCTGGCGGCCAGCGCGGCATCCACGTCGGCGCGCTCGAACACCTCGGCGAAGTGCTGCATCTGCCCAGCACCACCGGAAGCGACCAGCGGCACCTTGCACAGTGCGCGCACCTCGTACAACTGCGCGATGTCGTAGCCGCGACGCACGCCATCGTTGTCCATGCAATTGAGCACGATCTCGCCAGCGCCCAGCCGCTGCGCTTCGACCACCCAGTCCAGCGTGCGCATGCGCAGCGCCTGGGTCTTGTCGGGATCGCCTGTGAAACGGCGCACCCGCCACTGGCCATCGTCCTCGCGAATCGAATCGATGCCGACCACCACGCACTGCACGCCAAACGCATCGGCCAATTCAGCGATCAGCGCGGGGCGTTCCAGCGCTGGCGAATTGATCGAAATCTTGTCGGCGCCGGCATGCAGCACCGCACGCGCCGTGGCGACATCGCGGATGCCACCGGCGACGCAGAACGGGATGTCCAACAGCCGCGCCACGCGCTCGACCCAGGCGTAATCCACCGAGCGTCCTTCCGGGCTGGCGCCGATGTCATAGAAGACCAATTCATCGGCCCCCTGGTCGCGATAGCGCAATGCGAGTTCTGCGATATCCCCCATGTCCACGTGATCGCGAAATTTGACCCCCTTGACCACACGACCATCGCGCACGTCCAGGCACGGAATGATGCGCCGGCTCAGCATGCCAACGCCTCATCCAAGCGCAAGCGCCCCTCCAGCAACGATTTGCCCAGCACCACACCGGCACAGCCGATCTCGCGCGTTGCGCGCACATCGGCGGCATTGCGGACGCCGCCGGAGGCCTGCACGGCCACGTCCGGCGCGATCTGACGCAAGTGCGCATACAGCGCCAGATTCGGTCCGGACAGCATGCCGTCGCGGGCGATGTCGGTGCACAGCAGATGAGCCAACCCCGCAGCCGCGTACTCGCTCGCCAACGCATCCAGGGTGAGCGAGGAGGTCTCGGTCCAGCCGAGCACCGGCAATCGCCATACTTTTTTTGCATCCTGCCGCGTGTCCAGCGCCACGGTGATGCGCGCGGGCCCGAACTCGGCCAGCCATTCCAGCACCGACTCGCGGTCGCGCACCGCCAGCGAGCCGATCACCACGCGGGTGGCGCCGGCATCGAGCATGTGCTGCACGTCGGCACGCGAGCGCACGCCACCGCCGGTCTGCACCTGCAACCCGGTCTGGGCGCGGATGCGCTCCAATAACGGCGCGAGGGTGTAACCACCGGCGCGCGCGGCATCCAGATCGACCAGATGCAGCCACTGCGCGCCAGCGTCGGCATACGCCTTGGCGCGGCGCAGTGGATCATCGCCATAGTGGGTCTCGCGGGCATAGTCGCCCTGCGCAAGCCGCACCACGCGGCCATCGCGGATATCCAGCGCGGGATAGACGAGGAAGCTCATGGGAAATCAGTCTCAAGAAAATTGCGCAGGATGCGTGCGCCGGTGTCAGCAGAACGCTCGGGATGAAACTGCGCGCCACAACGACGCCCATGTTGCACCACCGCGCTGAACAGGCCGCCATGGTCGCAGGCGGCCACCGTGTCGGCAGTGACCGGCGCCGCATAACCATGCACGAAATAGGCGCTGGCCCGAGCCGGAAGGCCCTCCAGCAGCGGCGATGGCCCCAGCGGCAGTAAGCAGTTCCAGCCCATGTGCGGCACCCGGATACCCGGCGCCGGCGGCATGCGCCGGACCACGCCAGCGAGTACGCCCAGACAATCGACTTCGCCCTCTTCCGAATGTTCGAACAGCAACTGCATGCCCAGACAGATACCGAGCAACGGCACCTGCAGCATGCGCAGCGGCTCGATCAAGCCCTGCGCGCGTAGCCGTTCCATCGCCTGCGGCGCGGCGCCGACGCCGGGCAGGATCACCCGCTCCGCGCCCTGCAGACCCGCCGCATCGCGCACCAGTTGCGGCTCCACACCCAGCCGCTCCAACGCATAACGCACCGAGCCGAGGTTGGCGCCGCCCGCGTCGATCAAGGCCAACGCGCTCATCGCCTTGTCCTCGCCCGCGTGCCGCGCTGGGTGCGCCGCACTGGCGTCACACGCGCGCTCACAGCACACCCTTGGTCGAGGGCAGCGCCGCGCCATCGCGGCGCACAGCTTGGCGCAGCGCACGCGCCAGGGCCTTGAAGCACGCCTCCACCTTGTGATGATCGTTGTCGCCACGCACGCTCAGATGCAGATTCAAACCTGCCGCATCGCACAGCGAGCGGAAGAAATGCGGCACCAGCTCGGTGGGCATGTCGCCGACCCGCTCGCGCTTGAATTCACCTTCGAACACGAAATAAGGACGCCCGCTGAAGTCCAGTGCGGCGCTGGCCAGGGTCTCGTCCATCGGCAAAGTGAAGCCATAGCGACCGATGCCACGCTTGTCACCCAATGCCTGGCGCAAGGCTTGCCCCAGCGCCAGACCGGTGTCCTCGATGGTGTGGTGTTCGTCGATGTGCAGGTCGCCCTTGGCACTCACGTCCAGGGCAAAGCCGCCGTGCTTGCCGATCTGTTCGAGCATATGGTCGAAAAACGGCAGGCCGGTGGCACAGTGCGGATCGCGCACCAAGTCCAGATCCAGCGCCACCGCGATCCGTGTTTCCTTGGTGTCGCGCTGCACTGTGGCGCGGCGCGGCGCGTCGGCCAATGCGTGGGCGATGCCGGCCCAATCCCAATCGCCGCCAAATTGCGCGGTGCGCAACTGAAAGCCACGAATCCGCAGATTTTCCGCGAACTGGATATCGGTCACGCGGTCGCCGACCATCGCCGAGCGTGCCCAGTCGATGCTGCGATCCTGCAAGTACGGCAGCATCAAGCCGATGCCGGGCTTGCGCGTGGGCGCGTTGTCAGCCGGCCAACTGCGGTCGATCAACACCTCGCGAAATGCAATACCCTGGCTGGCGAAGATCTGCAGCATCAAGTCGTTCGGGCCATCGAACGCGGCCTGCGGATATGTCGCGCTGCCCAAGCCATCCTGATTGGTGACGATGACGAACTGATAGCCGGCGTCGCGCAGCTTCAGCAGCGCCGGGATCACACCCTGCACGAAGCGCAGCTTCTCGTAGGCGTCGATCTGGAAATCGGCCGGCTCCTCGATCAGCGTACCGTCGCGGTCCACGAACAGGATCGGGGTCATGCCGCCGCCCTCCACGCCCGCAGGGCATCGAGGACGCGTCGATTCTGTTCCGGCGTGCCGAGGGTAATACGCAAGGCATCGCCCAACCCGACCGCGCCGCGCTGATCGCGCACCACCACACCGGCCTCCAACAAGGCCTGAAACGCACCTTCTGCATCGTCCAAACGCAGCAGCAGGAAGTTGCCCTGCGACGGATAGACCCGACGCACCCCCGGCAACGCGGCCAGCGCGGTCTGCATGCGTACGCGCTCCTGGCGCACCTCGGCCACGCGCAGCGCGGTCTGCCGCAGCGGCTCGGGCTGCAACGCGGCCAACGCCAGGTGCAGGCACGGCGCCGGGATTGGATACGGCGCCTGGCAACGCCGCAGCACCGCAATCAGCGCTGGATCGGCGATCACGCAGCCGATCCGCGCCGCCGCCAGCGCGTGCGCCTTGGACAAGGTCCGCAACACCGCCACATTCGGCTGATGCGCCAACAACGTGGTCGCCGAGGGCTGATCGATCGGAAAACTCACCGTAGGCTTCGTCAACCACCAATAAGGCACGATCCTGCAGGCGTTGCGCGGCACGGGCGATGTCGGCCAGCGCGATGGCCGCGCCGCCCGGATTGCCCGGCGAACACAGGAACACCAGCTTGACTCTCTGACTCAGTGCCGCATCCACCACCGCGTCGAGATCAACACACAATCCATCCGCTGTATCGCACAGCGGCACCTCGACCACGCGCGCATTCTGCATGCGGGCGCATACCGCATACATGCCGAACACGGGCGGCGTGATGACAATCGCGTCGCGACCCGGCTCGCATAGCGCACGCAGCAGCAAGTCGATCGCCTCGTCGCTACCGCGACCGAGCAGCAATTGCTCCGGCGCACAGCCGTACAGCGCGGCCAGCGCGGCGCGCAACTGCGGCGGCTGCGGGTCCGGATAACGGCGGTTGTCGGCATCGCGGTCGGCCAGGTTGGCCCAGGCCGACTCGTTGGCGTTGAGCCACACATCGCCCTGCACTGCGCTGCTGCGTGCCGAGGAATAGCCCGCGAAGTCGCGCAGGTCTGCGCGCACCAGTGTCAGCAGCGCGGCGGAATCGGTGGAGGCGCTCATCCCGCCTTCTCCATGCGTAACGCCACCGCGTTGGCATGCGCGTCCAGGCCTTCGGCACGCGCCATCAGCACCGCGCAGGCACCAATGGCGGCGATACCGGCCTGACTGGCGCTCTGCACACTGACGAAATTCTGAAAACTGGCGACGCTGACTCCGCTATAAGCACGCGCCGCGCCGCTGGTCGGCAGCACATGATTGGTACCGCTGCAGTAGTCGCCCAGCGCCTCGGGGGTGTAATCGCCAAGGAACACCGAGCCGGCCACTTCGACCCGCTCCAACCAATCGCGCGGTGTGCGCAGCGCCAGAATCAGGTGCTCGGGCGCATAGCGATTGCTGATCGCGAAGGCATCTTCGAGCGTATCGACCTGGATCAGCCGCGACGCGGCCAGCGCTTGGCGGGCAATCGCCGCGCGCGGCAGCGTCGCCAATTGCCGCTCCAGCTCGTTCTCCACCGCATCGATCAGCGCGGCGCTGTCGGACAACAGCACGACCTGGGAATCGGCACCGTGTTCGGCCTGCGACAACAAATCGGCGGCGACGAACGCCGGATCGGCACCGGCATCGGCAATCACCAGCACCTCCGACGGGCCGGCCGGCATGTCGATCGCCGCCGCGCCAGCTTGCGCCACCTGCCGCTTGGCCTCGGTGACGTAGCTGTTGCCTGGGCCGAACAACTTGTCGCACGACGGCACCGACGCCGTGCCGAAGCCCATCGCGGCAATGGCCTGCGCGCCGCCGAGCTTGAACACGCGGTCCACGCCGCTCAGACGCGCGGCGACCAGCACCGCCGGATCCGCCGAGCCATCGGCACGCGGCGGCGTGCACAGCACCACCTCGCGGCAACCGGCCAACGCCGCCGGCACACACAGCATCAACGCCGTGGACGGCAATGGCGCGCTGCCGGCCGGCACATACAGGCCGACCCGACCAATCGGCCGCACCATCCGCTCGCAGACGACACCTGGCGCGGTCTCCACCGCATACGGTTGAGCCACACCGGCACGGTGGAAGGCGGTGATGCGCGTCGCCGCCTGCAGCATCGCCTCGCGTAACGGCGCAGGTACCGCCGCCTCGGCCGCGAGGAATTCGTCGGCACCAACCTCGAACTGTTGCAGCACCACCCCGTCCAAACGCGCGGTGATTTCTCGCAACGCCTCATCGCCATGCGCGCGCACCTGTTCGAGCAATTGCGCCACTGTCGCGCGGGTCTGCGCGGCAACGGCCTGCACTGGCCGGGTCAACGCCTGCGTGCGGCCCTGCGCGTCGAGCGCATTCCAATCCAATCGATTCATGCGAGCGAGCGCTCCACTGTCAACACCATTAAACCCTGCGCCCCCGCACGCTCCAATTCTTCCATGCGCTGCCAGGTGATCGCGCCATGACACATCGTCTGCAACTGCAATGGCCCATCCACATCGCTGGGCAACTGCACCAAGGGGTCGGCATCCGGCAGCAGCCGGGTCAGGTCGGCCACCCGGTCACGTGCGGCACGGAACATCAGCAATTTGCTATCGCGCAACTTGAGGACGCCGTCGAGCCGGCGCAGCAACATCGCTGCCAGCCCAGCGCGTGCGTCGGCCGGCTCGCGCACCGGCCCAGCCAGCACCGCCTCGCTGTCCAGCAAGGTTTCCACCGCCTTGAGCTGGTTGGCGGCCAGGGTCGCGCCGCTGGACACCAGATCGCAGATCAAGTCGGCGGTGCCCAGGCGCGGCGCGATCTCCACCGAGCCGGACAGTTCCACCACTTGCGCCTGGATACCGCGCGCCTGAAGCCAGTCGGCCAGCACCGCCGGATAACTGGTGGCGATCCGCTTGCCCTGCACCTGCTGCGGGCCACTCCATTCCCACTGCTCCGGCACCGCCAGCATCAATCGGCATTGGCCGAAGTGCAGCCCGCGCAACGCACGGTAGGCTTCGGGTAGACCATTGCGACGACGTTCGCCGGCCTGCTCCTCCAGTTCGTTACGACCGACGATGCCGAAGTCGCACACGCCATCGGCGATCAGCCCAGGAATATCGTCGTCGCGCACCAGCAGCAGATCCACCGGCAACGACTCGCCGTAGCAGAACAACTTGTCGCGACTCTCGCGCCAGCTCAGTCCGCAAGCGGCCAGTACCGCGCGTGCCGGCTCGGCCAGGCGGCCGCTTTTCTGGATCGCAATACGCAGCCGGTCGCGTGCCGGCGCTGCCAGGGAAGCACTCATCAGGGCATCTCAGTGGGAAGCGGAAGGGCGCGGCGTCTGCCGGCGTAGCGCGACGGCATAGCCGCCAGCGCCGTATTCGAGGGTCCGCGCAACGCGACCGATGGTGGTCACGCTGACTTGGGTCAGCTCATGGATTTCGCGGTAGGGCAGTCCCTTGAGCAGCAACGGCACCACGCGCCAACGGTCTGCCATCGCCTCCAGTTCGGCCGGCGTGCACAGGTCCCGCAGGAACGCAGCGACGTCCTGCGGCTTGTCAAGCTGGGCAAGCGTGCGCGCCAGTGTCTTGAACGCGGCGTCGGTGTCACGGCCTGCTACGGGGATGGGACGCTGTTTCATTGCGCTAATGTAATAGCGTGCTAACACAAACGTCAAGCGTCGACCGATTACGCAGACCTGCTCTCCACGCAGGCAACTGCCCCCGATGAGTGGCGCCGGCATCTTGGAATCGCTAGCATCGCCAAGACAGCCACCACGGCAATATCCATGCAGCCTCCTCTGCTTACATCCTTGGCACTGCTGCTATCGACGAACGCACTCGCGGATGCGACGCCGTCGGCCACACCGCCAGCGACCATGGCTGTCGCCACCGCCAATGGCATGGCGACGAACCAGCTCCCGATCCACTCCCAGGCGCAACTGGATACCTACCTACGCACGCATGCGAGCGAACCCACACCCCTGGACGCACTCACCCCTGGCGCACGCGAGCGCTTCATCGACGGGCTGGTGTTCGGCCGCAACGGCCTGAGCGGGTTCGAGACGACTGATCTACCGCAACTCACGCGCGAACAAGGGCGCGCCCTGCTCGCCCTGTTCGGCGCCGAGCAGTATGCAGACACCCTGACCAACTGGGCGAAACACGCACGCGCCGCAGACACCACCGCCACAATCAGCACCCTGGAACGCCGCTACAACGGATACAACCGCATCCTGCGCCAGCGACAAGCCGAACGCGAGGATCCCTGGCCATCGCTACGCGCCGCCCTGCCCGAAGCTTTCGACCGTAGCGCTGCGGCACAACTGGACAACGCCTCGCTCACCCTGCTGTACCGCGCCATCGTCGCGACCTACCTCGTGCGCCCCACACCCGCGGGGCTGCAAGCGCAACTGGACACACTTGAACTGTTACGCGATCGCGGCCAGGCCGACGCCGCGCAACTGGATGCCGCCGGCAACGCACTACTGCTCGCCCATCGCACCGAAGACGCGCGCCGTCTGCTGGCGAACGGTGGCAGCGCCGACTGGCCGCACTGGCTGCACTTCGACGACCGACTGGGTCCCGGCGCACATGGCCCGACACTCTGGTCGCTGGATACCGACGGCACGACCTTGCGGCGGCAACGCATCGACCTACGCACTCCCCGGATTCTGATTACCGCCGGCTGCCACTTGTCAGACGATGCCGCACGCGCCATCGCCAACGACCCCGAACTCGGCCCGGCCTTCCGCCGCCATGCACTATGGCTGAGCAACCCACCGGGCGCGGAGGATATGAGCGCGCTACGCAAGGGTCGCGCCGCTGGACACCAGATCGCAGATCAAGTCGGCGGTGCCCAGGCGCGGCGCGATCTCCACCGAGCCGGACAGTTCCACCACTTGCGCCTGGATACCGCGCGCCTGAAGCCAGTCGGCCAGCACCGCCGGATAACTGGTGGCGATCCGCTTGCCCTGCACCTGCTGCGGGCCACTCCATTCCCACTGCTCCGGCACCGCCAGCATCAATCGGCATTGGCCGAAGTGCAGCCCGCGCAACGCACGGTAGGCTTCGGGTAGACCATTGCGACGACGTTCGCCGGCCTGCTCCTCCAGTTCGTTACGACCGACGATGCCGAAGTCGCACACGCCATCGGCGATCAGCCCAGGAATATCGTCGTCGCGCACCAGCAGCAGATCCACCGGCAACGACTCGCCGTAGCAGAACAACTTGTCGCGACTCTCGCGCCAGCTCAGTCCGCAAGCGGCCAGTACCGCGCGTGCCGGCTCGGCCAGGCGGCCGCTTTTCTGGATCGCAATACGCAGCCGGTCGCGTGCCGGCGCTGCCAGGGAAGCACTCATCAGGGCATCTCAGTGGGAAGCGGAAGGGCGCGGCGTCTGCCGGCGTAGCGCGACGGCATAGCCGCCAGCGCCGTATTCGAGGGTCCGCGCAACGCGACCGATGGTGGTCACGCTGACTTGGGTCAGCTCATGGATTTCGCGGTAGGGCAGTCCCTTGAGCAGCAACGGCACCACGCGCCAACGGTCTGCCATCGCCTCCAGTTCGGCCGGCGTGCACAGGTCCCGCAGGAACGCAGCGACGTCCTGCGGCTTGTCAAGCTGGGCAAGCGTGCGCGCCAGTGTCTTGAACGCGGCGTCGGTGTCACGGCCTGCTACGGGGATGGGACGCTGTTTCATTGCGCTAATGTAATAGCGTGCTAACACAAACGTCAAGCGTCGACCGATTACGCAGACCTGCTCTCCACGCAGGCAACTGCCCCCGATGAGTGGCGCCGGCATCTTGGAATCGCTAGCATCGCCAAGACAGCCACCACGGCAATATCCATGCAGCCTCCTCTGCTTACATCCTTGGCACTGCTGCTATCGACGAACGCACTCGCGGATGCGACGCCGTCGGCCACACCGCCAGCGACCATGGCTGTCGCCACCGCCAATGGCATGGCGACGAACCAGCTCCCGATCCACTCCCAGGCGCAACTGGATACCTACCTACGCACGCATGCGAGCGAACCCACACCCCTGGACGCACTCACCCCTGGCGCACGCGAGCGCTTCATCGACGGGCTGGTGTTCGGCCGCAACGGCCTGAGCGGGTTCGAGACGACTGATCTACCGCAACTCACGCGCGAACAAGGGCGCGCCCTGCTCGCCCTGTTCGGCGCCGAGCAGTATGCAGACACCCTGACCAACTGGGCGAAACACGCACGCGCCGCAGACACCACCGCCACAATCAGCACCCTGGAACGCCGCTACAACGGATACAACCGCATCCTGCGCCAGCGACAAGCCGAACGCGAGGATCCCTGGCCATCGCTACGCGCCGCCCTGCCCGAAGCTTTCGACCGTAGCGCTGCGGCACAACTGGACAACGCCTCGCTCACCCTGCTGTACCGCGCCATCGTCGCGACCTACCTCGTGCGCCCCACACCCGCGGGGCTGCAAGCGCAACTGGACACACTTGAACTGTTACGCGATCGCGGCCAGGCCGACGCCGCGCAACTGGATGCCGCCGGCAACGCACTACTGCTCGCCCATCGCACCGAAGACGCGCGCCGTCTGCTGGCGAACGGTGGCAGCGCCGACTGGCCGCACTGGCTGCACTTCGACGACCGACTGGGTCCCGGCGCACATGGCCCGACACTCTGGTCGCTGGATACCGACGGCACGACCTTGCGGCGGCAACGCATCGACCTACGCACTCCCCGGATTCTGATTACCGCCGGCTGCCACTTGTCAGACGATGCCGCACGCGCCATCGCCAACGACCCCGAACTCGGCCCGGCCTTCCGCCGCCATGCACTATGGCTGAGCAACCCACCGGGCGCGGAGGATATGAGCGCGCTACGCAACTGGAACCAGCGCCATCCACAGATGCCACTGCATCCGATTTACGCAGCGGCAGAATGGCCGCTGCTGCCACACCCCTGGGCCATGCCGACCTTTTTCCTGGTACGCGACGGACGCGTGCAAACGCAATTACAGGGCTGGCCCAACGACGACCACGCGCAACGGCGCGCCCTCAAACGCATGCTGCAACACGCTGGACTGCTGCCGTAATCCCCGTACACGACACCGCGCGCCGCGCCTGCGCGGCGGCGACAGCGCACGGCACAGCCCGCGTGCGGCTCACGCCATGACTTTGGCCTGCTCCAACTCCACCAACAGTGCGCTGGCCAGATCCTCGCGGGCGATCTCGAACTGCTGCTCGCGCAGCAAGTCCTTGACCGCGACCACTCCTCGCGCCAATTCGTCCTCGCCCGCCAGCACCACGAAGCGGATTCCGGCGCGGGCAGCGTACTGAAACTGCTTACCGACCTTCTTCGGCTCCATCTGTACCTCGGTGTTGATCCCACCCACGCGCAAACGTCGGGCGATATCCAACGCATCGGCCAACATCGCCTCATCCATCAGCGCGACCATGGCCTGCACGCTGCTGGAAGCGATGCCTTCGATCAACCCGGCTTCGCGCAGTTGCCAGAACAAGCGGGTCAGGCCGATGGAGATACCCACGCCAGGCAGCTTGGACTTGCTGTAGTGACTGGCAAGATCCTCGTAACGCCCGCCCGAGCAAATCGAGCCGATCTGCGGGTAATCGGTCAACAAGGTCTCGTAGACGGTGCCGGTGTAGTAGTCCAGGCCACGGGCGATGGAGAAGTTCAGGCAATACGCGCGCTCCGGCACGCCCAGCGCCTTGACCAACGTCAGCACATCGCGCAACTCGGCCGCCCCCTCGCGCAGGGTCGGGCTGGCGTCGGCCAGCGCCTCCAGCGCTTCCAGCCGCGCCAACGCATCGTCATGACCATTGGAACGCACCGCGACGAATTGCAGAATCCGCTCGACCTGCGCAGCCGGAATACCGAACCCCTCGCCAGTCAGGGTCTGCCGCACGTAGTCGGCACCGCGCTTGTCCAGCTTGTCGACCTCGCGCAACACCGCCAATTGACGCTCGCCCTCGGCCACACCCAGGCTCTCGAAAAAACCTCGCATCAGCTTGCGATTGTTCAACTGCACCGCGAAGGCGCCGATGCCCAACTCGGCGAACACCGCGTGGATCACCGCCAACACCTCGGCGTCGTAGCGGATGCTCAGCGCGTCCTTGCCGATCACGTCGATGTCGCACTGGTAGAACTCGCGGAAACGTCCGCGCTGGGCGCGCTCGCCACGGTACACGCGCTGCATCTGATAGCGGCGGAAGGGGAAGCTCAGTTCGTGTTCGTGTTCGGCCACGTAGCGCGCCAGCGGCACGGTCAAATCGAAGCGCAACGCCAGCTCCGGCATGCCCCCCTCCGCGCCTTCGGCGGCGGCATTGGCCAGCGCACCGGTGGACTGTACGAAGTACACTTGGCGCTCGGTCTCGCCACCGGACTTGGTCAGCAACACATCGGACAACTCGAACACCGGCGTCTCCACCGGTAGGAACCCGAACCGCTCATAGTTGCGGCGGATGACGTCCAGCATGCGCTGGAACGCGATCTGCTCGCGCGGCAGCAACTCCATGATGCCGGGCGGCGTGCGGGGCTTGATCACGAGCGGAACTCCTGCAATTGGGTCGACGAGCGGGACGCCAATTCTAGCCGCACCGAGCGCGGACGACCGCAGTGGCATACGACATCCACCTGTCCCCGTCGTCCACCCCATGAAGAAGGGGCAATCCAGCATGTTCAGCGGCCCCCAACTCCACGGACAAGAGGCCATGACCATTGCGCATGAGCGTGATGCTGCCGAGGGTCACGGCCACAGATGTACGCGACTGTCAAAACGCGCAGCGCTGCCTGGCAAAGCGGCATGGGGCCAATGCCAGCTACCAGCCATAACTATCGTGCAGCCACCCCAAGACGTTTCGGAATTACGGCTCATCACACCGAAATTAAAAATAAATTTAAGAAAATAAACCAATCATTTAAAATATGAATTAAATAAATTGCGCAAGATCAAATACAGAATGCGGCCATTTTTTGAAGCCAATTCTCACGAACTTCCTCATATCGCACCCGCATCTCCAATGAAATAAATAAAGCATCCAACTATCGGATGAAGCATGCATTTTACAGGTGTCACGAAAATTCAATCACACACCGGTACCGCTCTTGGCATTTCTTGCACCTCGTCGATCACCGGAACCAGCGTTCCGGGCCCGTGGCTGACCACCAACATCTGGGATCATGACTCATTTAACGGGCGATTCAATGCTCCACGCCGATGTCAGCGCAGACAAGCGCGATAAACAGCACAACAGGCCGCATGTAGCAGTCCATGCATGCTGCACATCGCCCACCAACACGCCGCAGACAGGCGCGCACTACTGAGTCATCCTCCCGTCAGCAAGCGAGCACGTAGCGTGGCATAGTCCGGCGCGATCGGCTCGGCATAGGCCGGGCGCTGCAACAACTCGGCCAATGCCGCTGGCACCGGCACCGGCTGTCCAATCAATGGCTCCACCACCGCCTCGAATTTGGCTGGATGCGCAGTCGCCACCACGGCCCAATCGCCGGCATCGGCCTGCGCCGCCTCGGCACGCAACTGCTGTAGCACGTGCAACGCCGTCGCGGTATGCGGACAATGCACCTCGCCATAGCGCCGGAAGCGCTCACCGATCACCTGACCGATCTGCGCATCGTCTACCGAATATGCCCGGAACTGTGCGCGCAACGCCGCATCGTCGTCACGATACAACCACCGTAACCGTTCGAAATTGCTTGGTGCGCCGACATCCATCGCATTGGCGAGCGTGGCGATGCTGGATTGCGCCGCATATACCGCACCCGCGAAATACTCCGGCAGTACACGATTGGCGTTGGTCGCCAGCACGATCTTGCCCAGCGGCACACCCAAACCACGCGCCAGAATCGCCGCCAGCGCATTGCCCAGATTGCCGGTCGGCACCACCAGATTCAGAGACTGCCCATGCGCGGCGTAATGGGTCAGCGCGGCGTGCGCGTAATAGCTCATCTGCGGCAACAGCCGCCCCAGGCTGATGCTGTTGGCCGAACTCAGAGGCACCTGCGCCTGCAACGTGGCATCGCTGAGGGCCTGCTTGACCAGGGCCTGGCAATCGTCGAACGAACCGGCCACGCGCAGCGCCTGGATGTTGTCGCCGAAGCAACCCAACTGGTGCGCCTGCCGTGGCGACACGCGGCCATCCGGATACAACACCACCACGCGCAAGCCAGGCTGGCGATGAAATGCGGCCGCGACGGCGGCGCCGGTATCGCCGGAGGTGGCGACCAGAATGGTCAACGGCGTCGTGGCATCGGGCCGCAAGCGCGTCAGGCAGGCGGCAAGAAAGCGCGCGCCGAAGTCCTTGAACGCGGCGGTCGGCCCATGGAACAACTCCAAGGCGTGATCGCCCGGCGTGGCCAGCGCTTGCAGCGGCGCAGCGAAATCGAATGCCTCGGCGCAAAGCGTCGGCAATTCTGGCGCCAACGCATCGCCTTCGAAGAACGGTGCCAGCAACACTGCCGCAGTCTCGGCCAAGCGAGCGCCTGGCGTCAACGCCCTCGCTGGCGGCAGGCGCTCAGGGACGTAAAGGCCGCCATCGGGCGCCAGACCGGCAGCGATGGCTTGGCTGAGCGAAACGGGTGGCGCGGTATGACGGGTGGAAATGAAGTTCATTGTGATCCATGAAAAAAAGACACGACCAAGAGGGTCTTATACCGCTTTTGCCCCGCACTGCCTCTGCGCAGCAGGCACGGCGAACGGAAAGATCCGATGGCGCTTGAAGCAATTTTTGCGCAGCACGGTGAATAGGATGCTCCGCCATCGGGAATCACCATCGTGTCCAACAGCCGGCGCGCATGCGTCACTGACACTCGCCAATTGCCAACGTTACCAGATGACGATGACACGGGCTTTCCCTGGGCCGGTATGAACTGGCTAGACGCGCCGCAAACGAGCGCTTAGCCCAGCACGAAACGGCTTTGTCGCGGCATATCGGGCAGCGAGCATCGGTGTGGGCAACACCGATGCGCCGTGGGGAAGACTCCTGCGTCGGCGGCGCGGCGATCGCATCGTGCGCCCAGCTCTTTGCTTACCCGCTGCTCCCGAGGTAAGGCCAGCGGCCTACTCGTCGGCAGGTGTGCGCCGCCATACCTGCGGCCAAGGCCCACACAAGGCGAACCGCTTCCAAGAAATGAAAACACTCGGCCGAACGTGCAACCACCAACGCTCGCGCCCAACAGACGCGAGCGTTGCGTTCGTCTATCGGCCGTGCGACAGCACGCTCGCAGACGCAGCGGCGCCATCAAGGTACGCACCACGCGGCCCGTCCACACAGATGAAGTTTTGCGCATCGTTGCTGCTGCCCATACCGATCCAGAGCGCGGATTGCGGATAGCGACACAGCGGCCGAGTGCGGACCACGCCTTTGCCAGGATCGTCATCGACATACTTTGCCGCAACAATGCGCTCCGGTGCGACGCCTTGTTCGACCCATGCTTCCAAAGCGGACAGCACATCGTGCTGGGGATCAATGGCTAACCCTGGCGGTCCAAAGAGCGCACCGAAGGCAGAAGTACCAGGCCCACCGGTGAAGTGGCCCATGCCTGGAACCAGAAACAGACGGAAGAATTGCTGGGTCTGCGCCAGAGCGCCGCCGGAGCTCTGGGTCTGACCATTGTCCGAGCCTTGCTTGGCGACGACAGATTCGTAATAGGTGATCGCCCCACGCGGCGGAATCACCGAATCCTCCCACCCAATGTAAAGGATCAATTTACCGTTGCGCGCGCGAAAGCCGCTCAAATCGGGAGAAGTAGCGTCAATCACGCTGGCAAGCGACTGGCCGTTGATCGGCGTGCGTTCGGCGCGGGCGACATCGGTTCCGAAATTCACTTGCGTATGGTCGAAGGCAGTACCGTTGCCGAACACCATGTTCGCGAAGAACTGGTTGGCAAGGATCGAATGGCCGCCGCCGGGGACAGCCGCGTTGCCTGTGACATACGTGTCCCACAACCCTGGAGTGGCGACGGCGAACGGCTCAAATCCATAGTAAATCCGTTGACCGGTCTGCGGATCGACCGGACCGTCCAGGATCGCCGAGAGGGTCTGGATCTGCGGCGCGGTGAGACAACTGTCGGTCTCGGCGCCTGAGCACAACAACACACTAGGATCGAAGTGGCATCTGCGTGGATCATTGACCACACCGTCGGCAGTGTGGTCTTTCGCATCGCATTGGGCGAGCGCCGCCGCCTGGATAGCCGGCAGCTTGGCAGCAGAAATGGTTGCAGCCGAACTACCGAATTCGGCATCTTCCGACCATAGCCAAGAGAACGCGTTGTGGATCCAGGCATTGGACGGCGCATCGGCGATGACACCGTCAAAGGCCTGCGGAAAGCGCTGCGCCGCAATCAGTGCATCGCGGCCGCCATTGGAAGCACCGAAAAAGTACGAGTAGCGCGGCGGGCTATGCGTATAAGCGGAAACCACCGACTTTCCACTTGAGATTGTGACGGCCAGCGCCTGGTAGCCCCAATCGATGATCTTCTGCGGGTGACCGAGCGCAAACGACGCATCGCCAACCGATCCCGTGTGACCGCCATCGGTGGTTGCGGTCGCATAACCACGCCGCAAGGCGAAACCGAGCGATTTATATTGAATGGTCCCGGCAAAGACGACTGTGCCGACCTGCAGGTATTTTTGGTTCCAGCCCGACGACGGTATCCAGACCTCGAACCCGATCTGTGAATCCTCCACAGGCCGCGCCACTCCAACGACGCGACAGAACGCCGGCAGCTTATCGATCACACTGCCATCCGGAGCGGTAAAAGTACCAGCGGGCACATCCTCGGCGGTGGTGATCGTCGTGGACGGCAGTGTCAGCCTGAGCAAATCCGAGCATGCGGCCGACGCAGAAGCTGCCACCGACAACGCAACAACGCCTGCCACAACACGCAGCAGTAATCGTGAATATCTCAAACGCACCATGATAATCTCCTTTCCGCGATAAGCCTGAGCAGACATACTGACCAGGACGTCTTGCACCTGCACAGCAGCGGCCATGCAATTGATGCAATAAGGTTAAAAATAGAATCAGAGTGACTAAGAAAACGCCCAGAGTCGCTATCGTGTGGGCGGGGACAGCGCGCAGGAACTGCGGCGCACAGTGGAGAATGAGGCTTCTGACAACTATCTGCACTCATCCAGCGACGACGCAGTCGTTTTACTAGTTACCCTTATACGCTGCGCACGCAATGTAAAAACAGCGTATGCAGCGATGTGTTTTTCGCAAATTTCTACGGGTTTCGCGAAATAATGGCCAGCCACGCCATCAAAATACGATGCGATGAATTGAAGTCCACCCGCCGTGCACAATCAACCTGATCGAGCAGGCGCAATCCGTCGCACGAAAACAGCGTATGCAGCGATGTGTTTTTCGCAAATTTCTACGGGTTTCGCGAAATAATGGCCAGCCACGCCATCAAAATACGATGCGATGAATTGAAGTCCACCCGCCGTGCACAATCAACCTGATCGAGCAGGCGCAATCCGTCGCACGAGCTATCCTAGAGCGTGTTTAGAGCGTGTTATGAATGAACTTGAGGCTTTCGCGGCTATCGTAAGCGGATGAAGCCAGCACGCTCCTATCCGACCGACGTATCCGATGAAGAATGGGCCTTCGCTGCACCCTACTTGACGCTGATGGATCCGCAGGCACGGCAGCGCAAGTATGACCTGCGCTTGATGTTCAACGCGTTGCGCTGGATGGCGCGAGCCGGGGCGCCCTGGCGCTTGATTCCCCACGAGTTTTGCGCTGGATGGCGCGAGCCGGGGCGCCCTGGCGCTTGATTCCCCACGAGTTTCCACCGTGGGAGGCGGTCTACCAGCAAACCCAACGGTGGTTACAGGCTGGCTGCTTTGAGGCCATGGTCAACGATTTGCGTTCGATCTTGCGGGTGGCGCAAGGCAAGCAGGGGCAGCCCAGCGCCGTGATCCTGGATGGCCGAACGCTACAGTCCACATGCGAAAGCGGACCACGTGCTGGCTACGACGGC